>JABHIW010000153.1 GCA_018670825.1 Candidatus Scalindua sp.
TAATTGATTAACGTGTTTAGGTGTCGAATACTTCATTGACGTATATTATAACATGAAGGAATATATTCTCAATTACTCCTGTATAATTTGGAAATATTACTTTATGATTGAGCTTCCTAAGGTGTATTCTCGGACAGCCTGTCAAGGTTTGACCCCAGTTGCCTAAGTTCTTCAGGCTAGTTCAATATAGATAACGTTTGAGATGACATGCGAGAGAATAACACATAAGTAAAGAAAACAGTAAGATAAACAACAAGTGCAATTTCGAGTCAATGTCTATCGACTGGTTAGGCTATTTGGTGTCAATATCACCCATGATATCCTCGAAATTAGTAGCTTGTTCTACGCTTTTAATCCATGAATTAATAACATCATCATTCTTTTGAGTGTTGAGTCTATCGATCATAAAGGAACTAAACTCTTCGATACTAAAACGTTTGTCAGTCTTCTCTAGTGTGAGAGTAATCTTATAAATATTAGGTAGAAATTTGAATATTCTCCTCCATAATTGAGATGGGAGCGTCTTGTCTGTAATTTTGTATACAACACCAGTGCAGTCGCAAAATAATTTGTTTTTAAAATATGTATTAAACTTTTTGTTATTGTCAGTATATATAAACTCATCAAATAGAAAGTACACAGTCAAATCATACTCAGAGGACCAATCTGTATCAGTGACATTTAACATTGGAAACTTCATGGATATTTAATTTAGCCTAACGTCTGTATGAGCTGGCCGGCTGATAGGCCAACAAACCGGAAGAGCATTCTCCGGTCAGCTCTATATAATTGTTAGACGATTCTTATTTATATCGCTCTGATTCTGACAGAAAATCATCCTTCAGTCTCCATGGATCCACAACTATTGCTTTCTCATTTGGAGTGGGGAATACTGCCACAAATCGTCCGTCCTGAGACATTCCGGGAATCCATTTCTCCATGAATGATTCAAATTCTAGTTTTTCTGGCAAACAATCTGACCAAGTGTTCTTTGCCAACGCTGATGCATAATCTGGATGTGGCCAAATTGGAATACACTCCTTTCCAGAGTCATCTCCAAATAAAACTAAACCATCAGGGCCTTTAAGAGTCCAAAGCTCCTCCCAATCTGTTACCTTGGAAATAAAGTGTTCGTATCGCTTTGCTGCTGGGAGAGACAATACTTGATCAAATTGTGATTTGTTCATTTCATAAGGCATTTTAATTTTTCACTGTCTAACTCGTTACTCTCGTGCAATAATGCACGATAATAACTGTATATTGTAATATCTTGCAAAATTGCAGTATAATAATACTATATATTTCTATTCATTCTCCAATTCCAACAATGGACTTTTTAAGCCACTGAAATCCTTGTTCATTACGTGAGTATAGATTTCTGTTGTGGTAACATCCTTGTGACCAGCCCCGTTAGAAATTAGCTTGATTTATGGTCGAGAAATAACTTTAGTCTATTCCGTAAATAACGTTTACCCATACCTGACTTCAAATACCTTTCTCTTGCCTTTGCATCGTTTTCGTTTAAGCTTGCTTCATAATAAATAAGTTTCCAGGGTCGTCTATTTTTTGTAGAGAAATTGTATCCTTTATTGTGCTCCTGAAGTCTCTTCTTAAGATCACTTGTATAGCCCGTATACCAGTTACCATCTTTTTCACTTTGAAGCACATAAACATAATAAAATTTCATCGAACTAAATTTCTAACGGGGTTTGCCATAAGTTGATGCGTTCCTTCCATTCCGTTAATTAAGCGGCTCACTTCTTTTTTGCCTAACACAGTTGGTAATCTTTTTGGTTTTTTCGATCGAACAGATTCAATTTTGTCACCAATTGGTTTTAAAAGTACATCTTTGTATAAAAATAGAATAGCGTTAAAAGCCTGATTTTGAGTAGAGACCGCCACTTTTCTGTTTATGGCAAGGTGGGACAGAAACTGTTCAATCTCCTTTTTTCCCATTTCTTTAGGATGCCTTGTTCCATTGAATTTGATGAATTTTAAAATCCAGTTAACATACGCTTTTTCTGTTCGGATAGCATAATGATGATACCTGAGGACTTCGTGCACCTGGTCCATTAATTTGGCCGATTTTGGTTCGTACTTTGAGTCCGCTTTTGCGCGTTTGTAGGGCATTATGCACTCTGATCTATTTTTTCAATTTCTAACGTTATTATCTCCCTGAGTTAGGCAATATAGTTGTCTACAGCCCATTCTCTGAGACTTCCCATTCAATGATCTGCGTAAATATGTCTCCTTACCTGAAAAAGAAGATAAAAGATCCGCTTTATACAGGCCGGAATAAAGCATATTTATTTCATATTCATGAGTAGTTTGTTTATTATTTACAAGTCTGTGATATGAAGGAATTGTGATTTGAGAACGTCTGTATGCTGTTGTAAAGTTCATATATCAACTTCCTTGTAAATAAGAACTTAAATTAAAGTTAACGATTCTCACCACAAGATTGTGGTGTCGTTTTGACTCTGGCAATATCGATATCTTTTGAAACGGAAATAGAATAATAAAGCTACACGTTATTGAAGTCAAGAAAAAGTTTGGACATGATATTTCTTATTTTATTCCCAATATGTAGCCCGGCAAATCTGCCTGGCAAGGAAAATGCCCAATTATCATAGACATAGAGAGGAATCCATGAAAGAGTCAAAGAGCCCCGTTGGCTTCTATCATAACTTAAGAAAAACAAAACACTTGAAACCCGACCGGAAAATTGATAAACTCCTTTTCGTTGTTTTTGCAGCATCTTGAATAAATCCGAGATACTTAATACATATAAAAAATAGAGTACTTGATCACTCCATAGATCATTTCGGGGCCCATAGCTCAGTTGGTTAGAGCAACGGACTCATAATCCGTGTGTCCTAGGTTCGAGTCCTAGTGGGCCCATTTTATTTAGTTTTTCACGCCGAACATTTTGATACCTGAATTGGGAGTTTTTTGCCCACCCGTACCGAAGGCACCTGCCCGAATAGGTATAGTCGGCAGGGAAGTTTGCGACTATTATAACACTTGTCAGAGTGTAAAGAGTGATTGTTAAAAACGTTACGGATATTGGAACGTATAATTAGAGGTGTGTTTATGATATTTGAAAATGGAAACCGAAAATAGGGAGGGTAAGTGCAATTGGATATATTGAATAATAGAAACAGGTTGTTAATGCTGATGTCCGCTGTTTTGATAGTTTTGGCTATAGTATTGATAATTTTTAATTTAACGGGTGCTATGGAATATTCAAAACATAATACTATTACTTTTTCAGTGCTATTAGCCGCAGCTATATTCTTTTTTATCAAAAATATGAGACGACAATGAGAAGGATTAAGATAATTGTTGGTGATGTCTCTGCTGTAGCAGTGCTTTCAAGTGGTAAAACGTCTGAAGCTATCTGGGACTCGCTACCGATTGAAAATACCGTAAACACGTGGGGAGATGAAATATATTTTGATATTCCTGTTACATCAGCTTTGGATGAAACGGCAAAAGAAGTGGTTGAAAAAGGAGATTTAGGTTACTGGCCGACGGGAAAGGCATTCTGCATATTCTTTGGCCCGACACCAGCCAGTAAGGGTGATGAGATACGTCCCGCCAGTGCTGTTAACATAGTTGGCCGCGTCGAAGGGAATACAGATCTATTTAAGAGAGTTCGGGATGGTGAAAATATTAAGTTGGAAAGAATAGAATAATATGTCAAATCTATTATTAGAAATAGGGACTGAGGAGATACCGGCAGGTTATATAGTTCCCGCTCTCAAACAAATGAAAGAGTTATTTGAAGAGCAGGTAAAAAAGAACCGTCTGAGTATTGACAGTATACATACAACCGGTACGCCAAGACGTCTGGTGCTATTTGCCAGTGGATTACCGCAAAATCAGGAAGATATTGTACAGGAGGTAAAGGGCCCTTCTGCAAAAGTCGCTTTTGATCAAAGCGGAGCGCCAACGAAAGCCGCAGTTGGCTTTGCGAGTTCGCAGGGCGTTAAAGCTGAAGAGATGATCGTAAAGGATACTTCCAAGGGAAAATATTGCTTTGCCGTAAAAGAGATAGAAGGGAAGAAAATATTTGACCTTCTGCCGGAAATGTTAACATCTGTCATAACATCAATCAATTTCCCAAAATCAATGAGATGGAAATCTGATAAATTATATTTTGCGCGCCCGATACGTACCATTATGGCGCTATTTGATAAGGATGTTGTCAACCTGGAATTAAGTGGCTTAAAAGCCGACCGCAAAACAAGCGGCCACCAGTTTCTGTCTGACAATGTTTTAGACATTCTTGATGCCGATTTTGAATTGTATAAAGAGCAATTAAAAGGTGAAAAAGTAATAGTAGAGATAGATGAAAGGAGAGACATTATCAGGAAAGAGATAAACTCTCTCCTTTCCGCTTATGGTACTACTCTGGATGAAGAAGAGTTACTTGAAGAGGTTACAAACCTTGTTGAGTTTCCTGGTGCGGTAAAGTGCAGCTTCGATGAGGAGTTCCTGGCGATTCCTTCAGAAGTTATTGAAACTTCAATGAAGGACCATCAACGATATTTTCCTGTTAAGGATAAGACAGGTAAGCTGTTACCTGAGTTTATTGTAATAACTGACAGAGAACCTGGCAATGGCGAGATTATCAGGAATGGGAATGAGCGTGTTCTACGCGCAAGACTGGCTGATGCAAATTTTTTCTGGGAAGAGGACAAAAAGACAACTCTTCATGACAGGCTTAAGGACCTGGAAGGGGTTGTGTTTCATGAAGATATGGGAAGTTATCTGGATAGAGGGGAAAGAATCGGAGACCTGGCATATTTTATTGCCGAAACGCTGGATTTATCTCCTGACAGGTTGGAATTGGTTAAACGTGCATCCAGCTTATGTAAAACAGACCTTTTGACAGAAATGGTTGGGGAGTTTCCCAAGTTACAGGGAATTATGGGTCGTGAATATGCCCTCGTACAGGGTGAGGATGAAGAGGTGGCGAGGTCTATAGCAGAGCATTACTTACCGAGATTTGCTGATGATGTGCTGCCGGAGACCGAAATAGGTATCATACTCAGTCTGGCAGACAAGTTTGATCTTATAGCAGGTTGTTTCGCGGCAGGTTTGATCCCTACAGGTTCTCAAGACCCTTACGGGCTGAGAAGACAATCACAGGGGATAATTCGCATCCTGGAAACGAAAGATCTTCATTTGTCGTTACAGAAGTTGTTTGAGAAATCGTTGTCTAATGTGACTGGCATTTGTCCTGATGGTGATAGTGGTAAGGTTTATGAACAGATAATAGATTTCTTTAAGGACAGGATAAATAATATTTATATTGATAGGGGCTATCGCTATGACATTGTCGAGTCAGTAATGAAGTCCGGTTTTAACGATATATCAGATCTTATTTGTAGATTAGAGGCCATAACTAAGATCTCCAAAACCCCTATCTGGCAGAATCTTGTTGCAGTTGTAGAGAGAACATTCAATATAGGGAAAAATTGTGAAAGCGATGGTGAGGTAAAAGAAGATCTATTAGAAGAGGAAGAAGAACGTAAATTATGGGCTGTATATAAGAAAGAGAAGGAAAACCTCCTTAAACATGTGACGCCAAGAAGATATGAAGAGTTGTCAATTGAATATAATGAGGCATTTGCAAAGCCAATCCATGATTTCTTTGAAAAGGTCTTTGTAAATGTAGAGGATGAAAATATAAAGAATAATAGGCTTCTGTTAGTTAAAAAGGTGAACGAACTCTATGTCAAAAACATTGCAAACCTCGCATTTATCGTTGAACATGATAGATGATGTACTCGTTGAATCATTTTTGAATTATCTCATCGTAGAATGTGGTCTTTCTGATAACACCATAAAGGGGTATAAGGGAGATTTGCGCAATTTTTCAAATTATCTGCAGGGCACAGGCATTAGGCGTTTTATGGATTTACGTGCAAAAATGATAGTAAATTTTATAGAAAATGAAAAGCAGAGAGATCTTTCTGAGAATTCAATCTCAAGATGCCTCGTTACGGTAAAAATGTTCTATAAGTACTTAGTCCTGGAAGGAAAGATTTCTGTAAATCCAATGTCATCTGTTAGTACTCTTAAACTCCAGAGACATTTGCCGGAAGTGCTTCATTATAACGCAATAGAGGAAATGCTACGGGTACCGGATTGTAATGATAAACTCGGGATACGGGATAAGGCTATGTTAGAGCTTATGTATGCGACTGGAGCGAGGGTTTCTGAGGTTGCGTCAATTAAAGTAAGCTGGATAAACTTTGACTACGGTTTTATCAGATGTCAGGGGAAAGGCTCTAAACAGCGTATCGTACCCATGGGCTCAGAAGCAGCTAAAGCGATTAGGAAATACTTACAGGAGGTGCGTCCTCTACTTTTGAAGATAGAAGAAGATGAACCTTTACTGTTTTTGTCCAGAACAGGTAAAAAGTTAAGGCGTGAGAACATATGGAGCTTAGTGAAAAAGTATGCCATGAAGGCAGGGATTCGGTCAAACATATCTCCCCATACACTAAGACATTCATTTGCAACACATCTGCTGGAAGGGGGGGCAGATTTACGATCAGTCCAGGAGATGCTCGGACATTCCAATATCTCTACCACACAGATTTACACACACGTAGACAGGAAATACCTTAAAGCCACGCATCAGAAGTTTCACCCGAGGGCTTAATTATCTTTATTGATACCTGGGCCTTTATGCTCCTTTGATTATATCTATCACCTGCTTCTTTCTCTGTTCCATTATTGCCTTTGTCTTTCCTTCCAGATTCAATCTGAGTAACGGCTCGGTATTTGATTTTCTTACATTAAACCACCAGCCTTCATACTCAATAGTAACGCCGTCGAGATAATCAATCTTGCCTTCTTTAAAGCGCTCGGCAATCTGTTCAATCTTTTTATCCTTGTCGGTAACCTTGAAATTTATTTCACCTGTTGAGTAATATTTCTTGAGAGGTGCTATCAGGTTAGACATTGGTACATTTCTACTGCTCAGAATATTTAAAATTTCTATCAGGGCAATTATTGCAGAGTCTGCAAAATTGTTTTCTCTGAAATAGTAGTGTCCGGATAGTTCACCACCGAAAATGGCATTTTTCTCTCTCATAGTCGACTTTATGTGAGAATGTCCGACTCTTTCCCGGTAAGGATTGCCACCGGCTTTTTTGATCTCTTCAGGCAATATCCAACTGGACCTCAGATCGTATATAACTGTCGCTCCATTCTCCTTCTGCAGAAATTTTCTTGCTAAGATAGCCGTAATTATATCACATCCTATTACCTGGCCATTCTCATCGATAAATACACATCTATCTGCATCGCCGTCAAATGCTACACCAAGATGGCTTCTGGTTTCGCGTACTTTGTCTTGTAAAGCTCGTAAGTTTCCGCTATCTAAAGGATTTGGATCGTGGTTTGGAAAGGTCCCGTCAGATTTGAAAAATAACGGAACAATCTTGCAGGGAAGATCTTGGAAGACGATGGGTATCATCTTTCCTGCCATCCCGTTTCCTGCATCAATTACTATCTTTAACGCTCTTAGATTAGTAGCAAAGCTGAGAATATGTTTTTTGAAATCACTAAGTATATCTTTTTCAATAATATTGCCGTATTGTTCAGAAGCAGGTAAGTCGGTTTGTCGCGCAATTTCTGATATTGTAGATAAACCGGTGTCAATGCTGATAGGCATAGCTTGTTCATGGCATAACTTGAATCCGTTATAATTTGACGGATTATGTGATGCAGTGACCATGATACCTGCATCATAGTTATAATTGCTTACGGCAAAATATGTAGCATCTGTAGATACCTCTCCGATATCAATGACATTTGCTCCCGCTTTTGTAATACCGTTCATTAAGGCACTGGCCAGCGAATTCGAAGAAAGTCTGTTGTCTCTTGCCACAACCATGTTATTGACGTCTTTTATGCTCTTTAAAAAAAGCACTGTTGCCATCCCTATTTTTTCAGAAGTATATTCATTCAATTGTTCCGGGTATTCACCTCGTATGTCATAACTTTTAAATATCTGGTGGTTAATTGCCTCGTCCTGACTCGTAGACAATTGCAGGACCTTCCTTGTGCTGGTGTCCATCGGTGTATATTCTGTCTCTTCTTCTGTTGATGTGCCAACAGTCTTATCTCTATGGTGACAAACAGAACATTTTGGATAAAGCGCTCTTTGCCTGCCTTTACAGACGGACATGCTGATCTCATAACCGTCACCAGGGCATTGACGCTTTCGTTTTACAAAATATTTTGCCATAACATTTTACAAATTTCTGAGGTGGAGGACTATTGTGTGGTGTTAATGGTAAAAAAACTATTCAAATATGTAAAGCAAAAATGAGTAACAAAATATATATTTGTGCGCGATAAAGGGTTTTCCACAATAAACAGAATTTGAGTGTGTCAGTAGAATTTATAATGCAGAAAAATAGAGTTATTTTTTAAGTCAATTTAGTGCGTTTTTTTTGTTTAATAACGATCCTGCATTTTTGGCTAGAATTGCAATAGCCCTTACTCTCGGGCTGATTTACCCATTTGTTTATTATTTAATAAATTTGATAAGTTAACAGATTGACAAATAAGAGTATTTTTTTAATCCACAAGTTATCCACAAGTTATCCACAATTTGAAAATGAGAAAATTGCAAGATGGAGTGCTGATAGGCATGGAGAACTGTTTGTATAAGTGTGTATGTTTAAACATGTTATCATGTTTGTGCTCAAGATGCTGAAATTTGTTAGAACAAAGGATTATTTTTTTATGCAAAAAAGAATTAAGAGTAAATATTTTGAGAAAATATTTCAAAAAGTTATTTTTTTGTCTCTTAAAGTTCAATCTTGTTGCTGTCAAAAGCCTTATGGATTTCAAAACTATATGCCAAGAAATATTAAAAATAACATTATCTTTTTAATTTGACAGTAAGTTTTAATCTGATAATATTCCGTCTAATCAGGTCATCAAAAAACGAGAAAATCTGTTTTTTGATTTGTCGCTTTTCATTCGAAATCTGTACTGTTTCATCATTACCCACTTTACATGAACCATTCTACAACAAAAAATTCTACAGACATCTGGGAAGATGTTCTTGATGCGATCAAGGCAAAAGTCGGCATACGACAATATAATTTGTGGTTTAATAATACTCACCTGATCTCCTTCGAGAATGAATCTTTAAGTATAGGTGTGCCAAACCAATTTGTCCTGACAAAAATTCGCGAAAACTATGAGCCTCTGATAAAAGATTTGATAAAGGAGATAACCAAGGTTAATCCTGCAATAAATCTTCATGTAGAAGGTAATGGCCATTCTAAAATAAGTGACAAAGCAGTTACCGGTAATATTAAATTTGAGAAACCATCAAATCAAGACAACGGGTTTATAAATAATAGTAAGTTATTGTTAGAAAACTATATTGTCGGCGGTTGTAACAGGTTGGCTTATGCTGCTGCACTTGAAATTTCAAAGCCTGGACCTGTAGCATTTAATACGCTTTTTATACATGGCTCTATTGGAGTGGGTAAGACTCACCTCCTTCAGGGTATCTGGAACCGATTGAATTCAGAATCAAGTTCTGTAAGTGCTGTTTACATGCCTGCCGAGAATTGGACGAATGAGTTTGTTTATGCCCTTAAAGGTGGAAGGCTTGAATCATTCAGGAAAAAGTACCGGAGTGTTGATATCTTCCTTGTCGATGATGTCCATTTTCTTGCCAATAAGAATGGGGTCCAGGAAGAATTTATTCATACTTTCAATACACTGCACGGTTTATCCAAGAGAATAGTCTTTGCCAGTGACGCGCATCCAAAATTTATGAATCAACTGAAAGAGAGTCTTGTCAGCAGGTTTATGTCAGGGATGATTGCAAAGGTTGAACAACCCAGCGTCAATACCTCAATACAGATTTTAAGGTCTAAGACTGCGAATGCACGAAAGAAGGTTCCTGATAACGTCCTTGAATTTATTTCTGAAAAATTCAATGATAGTGTCAGATCAATGGAAAGTGCGGTAACCACAGTGATGGCTTATGCGAATATGAGCAAGGTGAAGATCGATTTGAAATTAGCTACTGAAACCCTCAGTGAACTGTATAATAACAAAAAAAGTATTACTTTAAAGGATATAGAGGGAGTAGTAGTCAGTCATTATAATGTTTCCCGTAGCGATATCCATTCTGCGAACAAATCAAAAAATATTGCACTTACCCGTCAAATATGTATGTACCTTGCAAAGGTACTTACCGAATCCTCATATCAGGAAATAGGAAAATACTTTGGTAACAAAAGACATACGACAGTGATTTTTGCCATTAAAAAGTTAAAGGAAAAAAGCAAGAGCAGTGCCGAGTTCCAATCACAGATCGAAAATCTGATTAGAATGGTAAAGAAACAATAGTTTTTTGTAAACCTTCTTATTTCTTCATTTTTGTCCACAGGCACCCTCCAAGATCCACTATTGACCTGTCAAGCGCATAAGACTTTCTTCGAAAAGTTATGTGAGCATACAGGTCTATTTTTTTTTTGACAACACTTCAATAATTCTTGTAATTTAAAAGTTGACAATAAATATGCATAATTGTACCATCGCAAACTCTAACTTATTGGGTTGTTTATACATGTGAGTGCAACAGGGGATTTTACATTCTAAGGGAGATAAAAGAAGTGAAGGCGGAAGTGGACCAGGATGAAAGTACCGGTTGCGAACTTCGTATAGACACATGTCCTGACGTCTTTGAAATGGTAGGTGATATGGCAGTTTCGAAGCAAGGTGAGGTACCGTCCGGAGCAGAAGAATCCTGTATGCAGGCTGCAGAGGATTGTCCTGTTGAAGCGATAAAAATAGATACGTAAAGGGTATGTATAAATGAATAATGAAAAAACTATTTTGTGCATAGGTGCGGGTTATGTTGGTGGGCCGACTATGGCAATGATTGCCTTGAAAAATCCTGATTACAAGGTGATAGTTGTTGATATTAATAGCGCGCGAATAAAAGCCTGGAATTCCGATAATCTTCCTATTTACGAGCCGGGATTGTTAGAAATTGTACAAAAGGTACGTGATAAAAATCTATTCTTTAGTACTGACGTAGAAAATAGTATTAGAGAAGCTTATATAATCTTTGTGAGTGTTAATACACCTACAAAAACGTTTGGTCATGGAGCCGGGTATGCCGCTGATTTGCAATATTGGGAGAAGACGGCCCGACAAATTCTGAAGTTGTCTGATTCTAGTAAAATTGTTGTGGAAAAAAGTACCCTGCCTGTTAAAACAGCAAAAGCCATGGAAAGAATACTTAATTCAAATGAGAATGGTATTATATTTGATGTATTGTCTAACCCGGAATTTCTTGCTGAAGGTACTGCGATTAAAGACCTTGAAAACCCTGACAGGGTGTTAGTTGGATCCAGGGGGACTGAATCAGGATTAAGAGCACGTGATAAAATTGTTCAGTTATACTCTTCATGGATCGATAAGGAAAAGATACTAACGTCAAATGTGTGGAGTACAGAATTATCAAAATTGACCGCAAATGCATTTTTAGCACAGCGTATTTCATCAATCAACAGTATTTCTGCTCTTTGTGAAGAAACAGGAGCCAATGTACACGAAGTGGCACATGCCGTTGGTACTGACAGTAGAATAGGTCAGAAATTTTTGAATGCGAGTGTTGGATTTGGAGGATCTTGTTTTAAGAAAGATATATTTAATCTTGTATATCTTTGCCGGAACTACGGATTGGATGAAGTCGCAGATTATTGGGAGAGTGTTGTAAAGATGAATGAATATCAGGTGGAACGATTTGTCCTGAAAATGCTGAAGTCGATGTTTAATACCATTGCTGGCAAAAGGATTGCGCTATTCGGCTTTGCTTTTAAAGCAGATACAGGAGATACAAGAGAATCTCCTGCAATTTATGTTACAAAGAAACTGTTAAGCGAAATGGCCAAGGTCGTTATTTCTGATCCACAAGCGCTTGGAAATGCAAAAATTGAACTGAAAGAGTGTAAAGAAAATGTTGAATATTGTTCAGATCCATATGAGGCTGCGAAGAATGCTCACGCGATTGCAGTGTTAACTGAATGGGAGTGCTATAAGACTTTAGATTATAAGAAGATTTTCAAATCAATGGAGAAACCGGCATTCATTTTTGATGGCAGGAATACTTTACCACATAAAGACCTTTTTGAAATAGGGTTTAATGTTATCCCACTTGGTATGCCTGAGTTAAGCCATTTCTAACGATACAAACCCTCCCTTTCAAGGAATTTCAGTATCGGGTTCCTTGCTTGCCCGACAATGAAATATTGCCGGGCGAAAGCAAGGCTTGTCATGTGCTTGAGAATTCTACTTCCACACGTTGTTTTTTGGACCGACCTGATGTGGTACCCATTATTATTCTTCTAATGTAGATATGTCTCCTGTCGGCAATCCTAATTCCCTTGCCTTTAATAATCTCCTCATTATTTTACCGCTTCTTGTTTTAGGAACATCCTCTGTAAATTCTATTTCTCTCGGGTACGCATGAGCGGCTAATCTTTTCTTTATAAATTGCTGTATTTCCTTCTTAAGTTTCGGTGAAGGTTTGTATCCCGTATTGAGAACAATGAAAGCCTTTATAATTTCACTTCTTTCAGCATCCGGTATTCCAATAACACCTGCTTCAGCAATTGCTTTATGTTCTACTAAAGCATTTTCCACTTCAAACGGCCCCACGCGGTGGCCGGCAGTGTTGATGACATCGTCCGCTCTTCCCACAAACCAGAAATAACCATCATCGTCGACAAAAGCCGTATCCCCTGAGGTGTACCATCCGGGTATCTTAAAATATTCATTATATTTCTTTTTGTTTGCCCATACCTTTCTGAGCATTGACGGCCAGTCACACTTTATCCCTAAAAGGCCCTGTTTCCCCGGAGCCAACTCTTTACCTTTTGAATTAATAATCTTTGCACAGATACCCGGAAACGGTTTACCCATTGATCCGGGTTTTATTGGTAAACTGGGATAATTAGCTATCATTATAGCACCGGTTTCAGTCTGCCACCAGTTGTCGTGGATCGGCAGGTTATAAACCTGTAGACCCCATTTAATAACTTCCGGGTTGAGGGGCTCTCCTACACTACATATATATCTCAGGCTGCTTAGATCGTATTTTTTAATGATTTCGTTACCAGCCTTCATGAGCATCCTTAAAGCGGTTGGTGCTGTGTACCATACAGTTACTTTGTATTTTTCTATAATTGAGTACCATTTTTCCGCATCATACTTGCCGTTGTATACTACTTGTGAGATTCTGTTCAGCCATGGCCCCCATATGCCGTAGACTGTACCAGTCACCCACCCGGGGTCGGCTGTACACCAATATACATCATCCTCCCTTAAATCTAAGACCCACTTAGTGGTAATATAATGGGAGATCATATCGTTGTGAACATGGGTTACCCCCTTGGGTTTTCCCGTGGTCCCTGATGTATACAGAATAAGTAGATCATCTTCAGGATCGACCCATCTTACATTAAATGACTCTGATGCCTTGTTTGTTTCTGATTCGTAGCTGACTTCATTCTCACTAAGATCTTTTTTAGCGTTGACCAGTATGATGTGTTTAAGTGCTGGCAGTTCTTCTTTTATTTCATCTATTCTCTGGTTTAATTCAGGGGTAGTTATGAGCACCTTTGCTTCGCTATCATGAAGACGATCCATTACCGCTTCCGGCCCGAATGCTGAGAACATGGGTCCTGCAATGGCTCCCAGCTTTGCTATTGCAATGATGCTTACATAAAGTTCATGCGTCCTTGGTAAAAACAGAAAAACCCGATCACCCTTCTCTACACCCAGGTTTCTTAACACGTTGGCTAGTTTAGAAGATTGCCTCTTTATGTCTGAAAAGGTAAACTGTTTCTCAACGTTGTCTTCATCTTCCCAGTACAGGGCAATCTTATTCTTGCTACCGTTATCAGCATGCCTGTCGATTGCCTCGTGAGCAATATTTACTCCGTCATCAGTAAAGTGATCAAAGTTTTTGTTGATACCTTCCCAATTGAAATTTTTATAGGTATTTTCGTAATTTATTAATCCGTGCTTTACGGGAGTTTTATGAATTATCTCTTTATATTCCATAGTGTAATCTCCAAAAGTTTTTAGTGAGCAACAGTCCTTCCATCTGAATAATTCATTCATGAGGGATGCTATTTATAACAAAGCGTAAAATTTATGTCAATATTAAGATAAGAGATGCATCATGCACCATGATAAAAGATTTGATACTTACTAATCAATAAGTTATGATTATCCGGTAACAATAACAAAATCAACCATAAATCATCGCCCGTAAGTGCTTCTCTATTAACGATATATGGAAAACACACAAGGACCATTCAAGTTTTGGAATTAGATCTGCATGAATACATCAAATTTAGTTAATGTCGGCATGTCGTTTCCAATGTCTTACCGTATATCGGTCGATAAAGCAATCGGGATTACGACAACTGTGCCAATTGAAATTGTTTATGCGGCGGGTTATGTGCCTATTGATTTGAACAATATTTTTATTTGTAATGAAGACTCGGATTCACTTGTTGATTATGCTGAGATTAAGGGATTGCCCAGGAATACGTGTGCATGGATAAAAGGTATATATTCGTCAACAAAGAAAACAGGAATAAAGAGGATAATAGGTGTTGTTCAGGGAGACTGTAGTAATAATCACGCTCTGATAGAGGTGCTGCAGGCTGAAGGTGTTGAGTCTATTCCATTCTCATATCCTCATGATAGAGACAGCGATTCACTTCACAAACAATTAGAATTTCTGTCGAATGCTTTGGGAACAAATCTGGAGAAGGCGCACCAGATGAAACTTGTATTGGATAACGTAAGAAAAACTGTGCATGAAATTGATCGTCTTACGTGGGAAGAAAACAGGGTTACGGGTGAAGAAAATCATATTTGGAATGTCTCAACAAGTGATTTAATGGGAGACTATGAACTTTTCAAAGCAAAAGCCCTAGATTTTCTTGAGGAGGCCAGAAAACGTCAGAGACTTGAAGCTGATGTGAGATTAGGGTATATCGGTGTGCCGCCAATCTGTAGTAATCTGTACTCTTTTCTGGGAGAGCTGAATGTGCATGTTGTTTTCAATGAAGTACAGAGACAGTTCAGTATGCCGTACAAAACAGATACCTTAATAGATCAGTATACTTCTTATACATATCCTTATGAAATGCGCTATCATATTGAGGATATAAAAAAACAAATTGCGAAGAGAAAAATTGGTGGCATTATTCACTATGTTCAAAACTTCTGTCATAGACATATATATGATAGGCTCGTTCGAGAACATATTGACATTCCCATATTAACACTTGATTGTGATCGTCCTGGACTATTAAGCGGTTCCATGCGAACGAGGGTAGAAGCATTTATTGAAATGCTTAAGAATACTGCAAAATCTCAGTAACCACAGAAAGACTTCTCTTTAAATCCCCTCCTTTCGAAGGAGAGGCAATGGGGTGGTAAATAATATAAAAGTTTTTCTTTACCTACTGAATTTTTGAAGATCTTCAAATGCTAAAAGACTATAAAGGTGCTTGCCATATACACACAGAGTATTCCGGAGCGGGTATTCGAATACCTGATGTCATAACAAGTGCTCAAGAGGTTGGCCTTGATTTTGTGATATTATCAGACCACAATACTTTTTTGCCGAAGCAGGATGGTTGGGAAGGTTGGCATGATAACCTGTTGGTTATTATCGGAATGGAGGCTTCTCCCATTCGTGACGGACATTTCCTGACGCTTGACCCTAATCCATTAACGGATAGCGGGTATGTATATAGAAGGAAGTACAAGAACATGACGTCTGTAGAATGCCTTGACGATGTTCTCTGCAGCGGAGGTACCACATTTATTGTTCATCCTCTTGGTAAAAGGAAATGGTCATTTATTGTAAATGTTGAGGCCTGGCGAAATTGGGAGCATACCGGGTTTGTCGGTATCGAGATATGGGCCTACATGCATGACTGGATTGATGATCTTAAACTATCAAATCTATGGCACTTCTACAAAAATCCAAATCTACAATTAAAAGGACCGGATCCTGAATTATTGTCTTTGTGGGACCAGTTGGGGCAGAAAAGGAAGGTTGTTGGAATATCCGGACTTGATGCTCATTACAAGGAAATCCCACTTATTAAGAGGCCTCTTTTCGCTTACAAAGATCTCTTTAAGACAATTCGTACCCATATTCTTGTTGAACATGAATTATCAAAGTCAGATGACGCTGTTCGTTTAGTTTGTGATGCGCATAAAGAGGGCAGATGTTATGTCTCCTTTGATTTACTGGCAGATGCAACCGGTTTTCATTTTACTGCTGAATCAGGAGACAAAATGTATTACATGGGTGATGAAGTCTTTAACATTGAGACAAATATTGACTTTAATATTAGTTCTCCGCATCATGCCACAATCAAACTCCTGCGAAATGGGAAAACACAAAGGGAATGTGAAGGTAACTCTTTAGACTTTTCAAGTACCGAAAAAGGCGTCTATAGGGTAGAGGCATACATAGAAAACCGCCCCTGGGTATTCACGAATCCAATCTACGTCAGATAAAATAGGCTTTTCAGTTATTATGACACAGCCTCTTGTTGGACGGATGTTACTGCTTTACTACATATCACCACGGACAATGTACCCAATATTTCCAGTCAACATTGGCACTTCTCTTTTTGCTTGACATTGTAAACAATCCTTGCTACATATGTAGTAGTTCAGTGGATCGCGAGAACTGCGCCGGTAGTTAAGCGATATTTGCTATACTAGTGGAATGAGCAGTTTTTCAAAAAAAGGAGGAGTAAGGATGAAAAAGAAAATGATTTTTTCCGTTGTTGGTTTAACATTTGTGCTGTTATTGGGGTTCACGCTATCTGTACAAGCCGTACCAATAAATGTCGCATCGGATATTATGGATGATAATGGAAATTGGAGTCCTGCAAGTGACTTTCTAAGTGGTACAGTAGCAGGTATTGCTCCGACAGCGGGAACTGACACAATGCATTTTAGTAGTAATGACGCTAGTACTTTAGGTCCAAATTTTATTACTTTTGCCGGCACACTGCTTGCGGCCGGTGATTACACTGCTACAATTGATGCTGGAAATTATAATAACTTTCCGTTTGCTACAATTGGCAATATTGGGATGACAGCAGGCGGGACCCTGCTCACATCAACATCTACTAATACACCAATTCCGGGATCAGGGCTGATAGAAGAGTGGACATTTTCCTACACAATTGAATTATCAAATTCATTCCTGGGACAAAATATCGGGTTTTCTATCACCGTGCCATTTAATGTTACGCCGAGTAATTCGTCTTTTGACAATCTGAATATTTATTTCGAAGCCGCAACAGTTCCCGAACCTACAACTATTGCACTGCTTGGAATCGGCATGGTGGGACTTGCAGGTGGAGTAATAAGGCGTAGACTGAAAAAGAAAAGTCCTGTAGACAGTAGAAATTAATTCACCAATAAAGTTTTGTTATCAGAGCATCTGTATCCTTTACTCACAGAGGGATGTAGGTGCTTTTTTTGTTTATAGTCTTGTTGCCAAACGATTAGCCATATCTTTCTTAGCGGGTAATTATTTAGCTATTATTTTTACTCTTGATTTCAATAATATCTTGAGTATTATAATTCTGGTATCTGTGATGTCTACTGTATTTCATACCATACAGATATAAACTCCATAGGATGGTGGATACGCTTTCAGAAGTAAGTTTATTTTTACAGGGAAGTAAATAAATGAACTACCTTGCCAAATATAGCATTCAAAAAAACAATCCCGACTAAGTCGGATCCGTGAGTTACTCCGAGGGACACCTCTCCGCCACGGGGGATCTGCCTCTGGAATGACCGACAGGGTCGCCTCAGGAGACAGACTACACACGAAGACGCTTCATAAATGATAGTAATTTGTTGCGATATCGACCTGAATAGATAAGATTAATGCCCTAACGGGGCAAGATAGTAAAGCCTGGGGTTTCAACCCCAGGTTATAAAGAACCCAATAACTGCACCCTGAGGGGGTGCAAGGAATGAAAGAAAGCAATGGCAAGCACACTCACAAATTTGCTATATCACATTGTGTTTACTACGAGGAAGAGACAGGATTTAATAATACCGGCACTTTTCATTGAGCTCTATCCCTATATTGGTGGGATCATTCGTGAAGAGAAAGGAAAATTACTTAAGATAGGGGGTACATCAAATCACATTCATCTTCTTGCCAGATTTTCCGCATCCGGTTCGGTATCTGAAATGATGCGGCGTGTTAAGGGTTCTTCATCAAAGTGGGTTAATGAAAACTCAAAGAGTGCTTCGCACTTCACATGGCAGCGTGGATATGATGCCTTTTCCGTCAGTGAATCTTCTGTTGGAAATGTGGTAAGTTATATTGAGAATCAGGAGGAACATCATAGAAATACCACATTTGAAGAGAAATTCTTACGATTGCTTTAAAAACACAATATTTTCTATGATGAAAAATATATATGGGATTGATTCCAGCGCCCCTTCAGGGCGCACATTATTTTTGTTCAATTTTCTGGGATTGAAACCCCAGGCTTTATCATTTTGCCCTTTAATGGCAATTGCGATGTTGATCTTTAAATTTAACTGGGAATAAATATTATGACAGGGAAGTCTGAAGAAAAAGTTTATGAAGATTCAATAATCAATTGGCCTGAGGAAGAGAGGCCAAGAGAGAGGTTGCTAAAGTCTGGCGCACATACCTTAACAAATGCCGAGTTACTTGCAATATTATTGCGGGTTGGGGTTAAAGGAAAAAGTGCTGTTGATCTGGCCAGGCAGATAATCAGGGAGGCGAAGGGTCTGAGAGGCTTGGACAAGCTGGAGGCAAAAGATTTGTACAGTATTAAGGGGCTGAGTCATGCAAAAATAGCGCAAATAAAAGCATCTGTAGAGTTAGGAAAAAGGATAATCGAGGAGTCCAAAAAGGTAGAAGGAGTTGCCTCATCATCAAGAAAAGCATACGATCTGCTGTTCCCGAGGATGAGGGACCTGAAAAAAGAAGTTTTTAAAGTGATATTTCTCAACAGTCAAAACCAGGTTATAGATATTGTTACAGCCCACGAGGGCACGGTAACGATGAGCAATGTGTATGTAAGAGAGATTATCAATCTGGCAAACAAGTTTGGTGCGGCAGCAATGATCTTCGCGCATAACCATCCATCCGGTGAACCAAAACCAAGTAACGAAGATGAAGGGATCACCGAAGAACTTGTCTTTGCGGGCAGGATTATGAGAATAAAGGTATTAGATCATATTATAATCGGTGAGGAGAAGTATTTCAGTTTTGCAGATGAAGGCTTGATAAAACGTTATAACACAAGTTTTGATATGAAGAAATAAATTTTATTTCATTCGGTTAACTTCTTGTGGGTTCAATCATGTTGATTGAACCTAAACGTTTTATTCCAGGCTGCTTGCCCGAATAGGTATAGGTGGGCAAGTGTGAACCAACGGTGAAAACACTCACTTACCTCACATAAGATACCCAACGAATACCTCAAGTAATATATTTGGCATACCCCCTCTTGTATTTAAAAGTACAATCCAGAGATACATGATGTCTTGTATTAGTTGCTAAATTTGATAATATTATAAAGGTGGTGTTAACTATAAATTTATCAATTACTTGTTCGATATAGTTGGAAAACATATGGCTTGGATCTATTTAATTCTTGCTGGGCTTTTTGAAATTGGTTGGCCGGTTGGTATCAAAATGTCACAGGAGGAGAACACTCGTATTGCAGGAATATGTTTTGCCGTTACTTTTATGGGTGTGAGTGGCTTTCTTCTATGGTTAGCGCAGAAGCAGATCCCTATTGGAACATCTTACGCCGTGTGGACAGGGATTGGTGCTGCAGGGACATTTCTTGTCGGTGTCACATTTTATGGTGATCCTGGAAGTTTGGGTAGATACGTCGGTATTATATTAATTATTGCTGGCGTAGCCTCTTTAAAGCTTGCTCATTAGTGTTCAATTGTACTTAACTCGTTTATCAACGGGGTACAGTCAAATCCTGCTGTCGTTCACGTTCTACAAAATCTGACCTAAATGTTTTAGTTCAGGCTGCCTGCCAGAAAGACGTGTCGGGCTGGCAAGTGAGAACCAGTCGTAGAAAAGCTAACTTACCTTATGCAAGATACTCAAGGAATTTCCTCAAGTAACACGCTTGACATACTACTCTTGTATTTATTAAAGTACATTTCTGATATACGTAATATCTTCTATTAGCTGCTAAATTTGAAAATATCACAATATCGGTTTTATCCTATAAAATAAACTTATCAATTACTCGTTATGTGCAAGACACAGGACTATTCAGAGAAGAGAGACTTAAATGTCGTCTGACTTAGATTTTGTTGAGTTTGTAGTTGATCAAATTGAACAGGCGGGAGATATTTCATACAGGAAGATGTTTGGTGAATATGCGCTCTATTGCAGAGGGAAAGTCGTAGCGTTAATATGTGATAATCAGTTATTCATAAAACCAACGGAAGCGGGTAAATCATTTATTGGCAATGTTGTTGAAGCACCGGCCTATTCTGGCGCTAAACCATCTTTTCTTATTGAGGATCAGATTGAAAACAGAGATTGGATCAGCAAATTAATAATACTGACAGAAAAAGAACTACCTGAGCCTAAACCAAAGAAAAAACGAGTTGACAAAAACATATAATACAAATTTTGATATGAAGAAATGAAGTAATGGTTTAAGGAAATATTACGAAACATCTACAAGAGATGTGTATTCACTATATCTAAGAAAGGGGATCGAGGGGAATTATGAAAAAAATTGCCTGTTTGTTGTTAGTTTTTCTTTTGTTTTCTCACGTTGCAGTTGCGGATATTGAATCTGAAGCTGAAAGATTACTGAAAAAATCAGTGAATAAAATATTTACGGTGTTGTCTGATAAAGAGTTGTCAATGGATCAGAAGAGAAGCAAAGTTGTTGAGATTGCCAATCCAGTCTTTGATTATTCTTTGATGGCTAAGTTATCTTTAGGGAAAGCAAATTGGTCCCGATTCAATGCCAGGCAGAGGGCCGAGTTTACGGGTCTCTTTACCGGGCTGTTTCAGAATTTTTACGTTGAAAAATTGGACTTCTTCAGTGATGAAACAGTTGTTTTTCATCCCGCTACCATTGTGAAAAAAAAGAAAGTCCGGATACAAACCGCTTTGATATCCAGGGGAACAGAGTATTCAATGTTATACAAGATGTTCAAAACCAGAAATGGTTGGAAGATTTACGATTTTGAAGTTGAGGGAGTAAGCATACTTCAATCATACCGGTCTCAGTACCATTATATCCTTAAAGAAGTTGGTATTGAAGGTTTACTGGAAAAAATGAGAGAGATAAAAAAAAATAAAAAACAGTGAGAAATTATCACCAGTTACTATGGCACTAAAGAATCAAACGGAACATAAATAATTTTGATATGAAGAAATGAAGTTTAATTGGACACGGATAAATACAGATTAAAAGGATTTAGATTTTTGCGCGCACGACTTTTGTCATACCCGAACGCCTTTATCGGGTATCTAAAGGCCCGTTCACTCTTGCAGGTTCAATCATGTTGATTGAACCTAAACATTTTGGTTCAGGCTACAAGCCTGAACCAACTGTGTGAGAAAGTTTTTATCTCTATGTATCTGTGAAAATTCCTGCTCGACAAATGTCAGGCGGGTGCGTCTCATTCTCTCAAATTACACACCAACTGCATGGTATCCCGCATCAACGTGAAGGATTTCTCCGGTAATTCCGCTTGCTAAATCACTGCATAAAAAAGTGGCGGTATCACCTACTTCAGCCGTTGTTATGTTTCGCTTCAAAGGTGCTTTGTCTTTCATGCCATCATACATAACCGCGAAATCTTTTAAGCCCCTGGCGGCAAGGGTCCTCATCGGACCGGCAGAGATTGCATTGGCACGAATATTCTTTGGGCCTAAATCAACTGCTAAATACCGAATGCTTGATTCAAGAGCTGATTTTGCAACGCCCATTACATTATAATTTTTTACTGCTTTTTCACCACCGATATAGGAAAGTGCTATTACGGATCCACCACGTACTTCCATCAGTGGTAATGCGCTCCTGCACATCGCAATTAAAGAGTAACAGCTTATGTCCAGAGCAAGTTTAAACCCATCGCGTGATGTGTTGATAAAACCATTAGAGAGATCCTCTTCTTTCGCAAATGCAGGAGTATGTACCAATCCGTCCAGGGCATCAACGTTTTTACCCAATCGGTCAAAAAGTTTATCTATATCGTCATCGGAAGTGACATCGCACTCTCCGAGATCTATTGAGTCTAAAGGCTCGAAAAGCTTTCTGACTTCATTGCCAAACCTTTCTGTCTGGTAGGTATAAGCGATCTTTGCACCCTGTTTCGCTAGAGATTGTGCTATTGCCCAACCGGTGCTGCGTTTGCCGGAAATGTTGGCAATGAGAATCGTTTTATCTTGAAGTATCATTTTTAAGACTCCTTCTTTAGTGTATATAAATCTATGTTAGTAATAGGTTTTTATTTAACAACTTAGTTAAGCCGAAATATGTTAGGTTTCCATCTGTGCCAATTTGTGTCTAACACCTTTACGTCGAGCAAGTTAAGTATGTTAATTGGAATAGTAAGTAAAATCAACAAATATTTCTATTTCTATTCGTATTCCTTGAATAATTTGTCCAGGTGGTATTCCTTATCCGATTGCTGTGCTAAAATCTCTTTGATTTTATCTAAGAAGGTATAGCTTTCGTCGATTTTATCTCTCAGTATTAATTTAATGATCAGGATAGTAGTCATTTTCTCTATATCTTTGTCGGCATGATGTAAGCCGAGCTGTTTGAACATTTTTGCTATCATAAGTTTCTGATAGATTAAATCAAGAGATGGAGTAAGAGTACCGGTGAAATCATCAAATAAAATATTCTCTTTTTTAATCCCAATAGTATTGGCTGCTGAATCAATAACGGTTACGGTCATTGGGGCCGGGCCACATAGATAAAATGTTGTTTTAGGATCGTGTACGAGGTAGTTAGTAAGCAAAGGTCCAATAAAACCTACCTGACCTAGCCATTTCTCTCCACTCTTATCAATGTAACCCTGTTCTATAATATCTCTTTGATGTTCTTCTGATGCATTGGTGAAGCGCTCCTTGTCAATCTCATCTAATTCGGCAGGATTATCTCCCCTGAATGCGCCTGACATTACCGGTATGAATTTAAAGCTATGATGTATTTTTTGCCAGTGGAGCCATTTCAATATATACTGCATGGGAATGTCCTGAAATCTTCTTTCACCTAAGAAGAAGTAAACTTTTTCTTTACGTCCTTCCGCGAACCATTGATCGAGGAGTGCCAATATAGGTGCAAGTCCGGCTCCACCCGCCACAAAAACGGCTTGATGCTTCTCTTCTTTCAGGCAGAAACGTCCATAAGGGCCGGTAAACCTGACCTTCTCGCCTGCCCATAAGTTCCAGATTGATTTCTCCTGGAGGTACTCTTGTGTGCAGTTTGGACCAAGGCACGGCACTCCACCTTTTTCAACCGGTACACGCGGATTTATTGGAGCTGTTCTTGTAATCAACTTTATTATGTCGTTCCTTATCGTCGCAATTGAATAAGCCCGATAGAGATCAATACCGGGAGTAAAGGGAATGTAATCTTTTCCTGTCTCTTTGCAAAAACAGTTTATCTGCTCACCATGTTTTTTGTAATGCTGCTCAACATAATCTTCCGGTAACCCTATCTGGATATACTGTCCGGGTTTGAAATTGAACTTTTGCAGTGGCCGCAAACTTATTTCACACTTATCGGAAGTTAATTGGGATTTTCTGATTACACGGGCTGAATATTTTTTAACCTGTAACGTCGACTTTGGCAGAAAAATATCCATATCTTTGTCTACCCTTACCTGGCATGATAGTCGGGTATATCCGTCACCAATACCTTTCTCAAGAAACTTCCTTGTCTCTTCTCTTGACTTACGATCAAAAAGAGGCGTTTCTGTTGGTGAATATGGTCCCATATTAGTATATAGTTTTATCTTACATTGACCACATGTAGCGTTTCCACCGCAACCTGATGGGACATGGTACCCTTTGTTCTGGAGGGTGTTAAGTAGTTTGTCTCCACCCTCTATGGTGAGCATTTTTTCGAAGTCGTCATCACTGTGAATGCCAAGCTTCAGCTTCTTGCCTTTGCCAAAGAACTGGTAGGTAAGTTCGCTGAGACCGGCCATGGCCAACATGATTATGATGATAAAAGCAATACTCAGTATTATAGATGTAGTCATTTTTTGTCCTGATACTCGAAAAGATAATTAACTTTACTTAAATCTATCAATTTAGATGTTATAACTGTTTTCAAAAAATCACTATTGCACCGATACCGGTAAAGATTGCCGCCATTATCCCAAGAAGCAGAATGGCAACGGAGTCCTCATCCCACGTGTTAAATGGAACAAAGAGTCTGTGACGCCTTAACAGAGCAAGCCATACGCATACCATTAACCAGTGGAGGCCAAAACCGAAGGCTGTTACGGTTGTCGCCATAAAAGACATGCCGGAAGGTATGGTAAACGTGGAACTGGCAAGAACGATGCAGTTCACCGTAATCAACTCCAGAAATTGTCCCATTTGCTGATAGGTATCCATTGCGAAACGTCTGAGGAGTACACCCAGAATTTGTACAAAAGTGGCAATGGTTACAATAAAGACTGTTAGATAAAATATTTTCTCCAGCCTTATAGGGACCGGAGAAATTGAAGAGAGGTAGTTGCTGGCACCTATCAATAGTTTATTGTAAACTAGCCAGTTAAGGCTTGTGGACAGTGTCACTACGATAACAACAGCCAGACCCATCCTCCATGCGGCGTCAACCTGCCTTGACTTGTTAAGCAATGGGCATATTCCGAGGAGCTTACTGAGAACAATGCCGTCGAAGAAAATAGCACTCAGAAATATCGGAAGAAGAATTTGAAATTGACTGTTCAGGGAAGTAACCGCTTTTATATTTGTGACAAGACTTACTACGAGAAGCACCCCTAAGACAATGATTATTATCAGTTTACCGCTCATTTTAAATGCGGGCTTCTTCTTTACCGGAGTCTCAGCATCTGTTACTTCCTCTTCTTCCTTTAGAACATTGTCCTGATAGACAACACCGGTCTTGACAAACAGAGGTCTCAGCATGAAACGCCACAATGCCAGGGCAAAGAAACCGCCTACAGGTGTTATCATCAATACAACAACGGGAAAACTATCCGGGAGTATCCGGAAATTCAGTAACGTTCCGAAACCAAGAGGTTCTCTCATCAAAGCCAGGAAAATGAGTGCGATAGAGTAGCCGAGACACGCCTTCAATATCTTTTTCTGGGCATCCCAGAATCCAAATGTCAGCCCTTCAGCGATCACGGCAAGGACAATGCAGTTTGTCGTAATCAGATCGATATATGCTTTTATGTTGAGAGCAATTCTGGGGATAGTCGCCTGCACTATCAGACTGAATATTGTTACGAAAATAGATATAATAATCATTAACAGGGTGATTTTGTGATGAGTGCCTGATGCGATAATTAATTTCTTAAAAGGGTATACAAGGCAGAAGCTGACACACGTTACAAAAACTACACCAACTCCCATGGTAAGAGAGTTTTCCATTTTGTTTGTGACTGCCAGTGCAGAGCAGAAACCGAGACCTGCGGCTGCTGAAACAATATAGTTATCTCTTAAAAAGAATTTAGATACCAGCCTGATATACCTTGCCAGCATATTCATTATCTTCCTACCTCCATCTCCTGCCAGAATGTTCCCATCGCTTCGTTAATGATATTTTCTACTCCTTTACTTGTGTATGAAGCTCCCGTAATGGCATGTACCTCATTCGGGCCTACTGATTCTCTTCCTCTCACCAGTGATAACCTTGGTTTCAGCTTTTTGCCGACAAATTGCCCTTTAAATTCCTCTTCTGTCATTCTGCCCCCAAGGCCGGGAGTTTCAGTATGGTCCAGTACCTCTATACCTTTGATTGTCTCCAGATCGGGGCCGACGCAGATAAAGAGAGAAATGTCAGCCGCCTTGTTAAAGCCATAACCAAGTTTCGTAGTAATAAATCCTATACCCTCTAAACTTCCGTCCTTGTAATATAAGTACAACTCTTTTCCTTTTTTATACATCTTGAGTGGATCAGCTGATAGTTTTGGATGAGAAATGTCTGATGTATTCTTTCTGGTAATGTTGTTATTGAAAACGGTTCGTACGTCCTCTTTATCAACCTTCATCTGTCTAAAGCCAAGGAATTGCTTCTCTTCCGTGCGATAGGGAATATTAAATATGTCAAGGACAGATCTTTTAATCTTTATTTCATGATACTCAGCAATCCTTGCTGAAGTCGCAAAATAAAGGGTCAACAATATAGTACATGGTATAGCCGTAATAAGAGTGATCGAAAAAACTCTTATGAGTATTATTTTAAACTCGTTCATTTTTTCTAACCTGTCAAAGCTAAACTAAGCTTTAAGTATATACAAAAGAATTTACAATTTTGACTGCCCACTGTTTACAAAGATACATATTTGTCATTCTGAGCGAAGCGAAGAATCTCTTATTGGTAAGCCAATAATGTTTTGTGGATTTAATGAGGTTTCCACAGAAAAGATTCTTCAGTCGTTCCTCCTTCAGAATGACAGGTAAGTAAGCTAGATCCATCCGCAGGAAACTAACTAAATAAATATAAGTTTTGTTTTCTACAACTTTAGCTCACTTCCCGTCCGAACGGCTTGCCGGGCGGGCAAATTTCCTGCCCGAACTGATTGGTCAGGCGGGTAGGCACTTTACACTTTCATAATTATCTATATTTTATCTTCAGTATCAGTGATTGAATTGGAATACCTATGAGGTTCATGAGTAGTATTGCATACATTATGCCTTCAGGTATTGGGGTAAAACTCCTGATTACAACAGTGATAAGGCCGCAACCGATACCAAAAATCCATTTGCCGATTTGACTGTATGTTGTCGTGACCGGGTCGGTTGCCATAAAAAAAGCAGCAAAGATAAGACCTCCGCTCAGGAGTTGAAATATAGGAGGCGCTACGGTATTTCCGACTAATAAAGATAAAACTGCTGAAAAGATAAATACACTTCCTAAGTATGCAACAGGGATTCTCCAGTTTGCGATCCTTTTGAAACATAACCATACCCCCATTATAATGATGGCGATCCTGCATGTTT
Source organism: Candidatus Scalindua sp. (assembly GCA_018670825.1). Classification (GTDB taxonomy): domain Bacteria; phylum Planctomycetota; class Brocadiia; order Brocadiales; family Scalinduaceae; genus Scalindua. The sequence continues at coordinate 27,329 of JABHIW010000153.1, forward strand.
CTCCCAGGGAACCGGTATTTGAACCGAACAGAAGAGAGAAATACGATGCGGTCTCACCAATCTCCTTATACACTATCAGGGGTGTTGCGCGTGTTACCGCGTCAACGCCATGGATAAATGACTGGACGGTTGGTATCTCTGTGAACGGTTCCTGCCATCCGGTGACCACTATGGCGGGAAAGCATATTGTCAATAACAGGCGGCCAAGCAGGGCGGGGTTAACAAGATTATGACCAACCCCACCGAGTATATTTCTGAACAGTATACTTATTGCTGCTCCTACTCCAATCAGCCAGAGAGGCGCCTGTGGCGGTAATAACGCGGGGATAAACAGGCAAGTTACAAATCCACCTTCATTTATTCGTTCTTCTCTGGCCAGTACTACCCATATTACGTCAACTACAAACACACCGATTGCGAATGATACAATAAGTTTGGGTACAACACATAAAAATCCATAAAAGTATATTGCGGGGACAACCCATCCAAAAAACAGCGCAACAAGAACACCTCCCATGTATTGTTTAACATCCATATTGCTTCGAATGTACGGCGGGGTTTTCGCCGTGTCTTTTGTGCTCCTGATTAAGCCGTCACACGCTTCGAACAGCGCACCAAAAAGAAAATTCACCTTTGGGCGTGATTGAACAAATTGTTCTGCCTTGTTCAGGTTATTATCTAAAATTATTTCAATACTTTTAAAGATTTTCATTTTTTTATTTACCCGGAAGGGTAACTTGATGTAATGGGATTTCAAAAAGCCCACGAAACACCCGTCCGAACGGCCTGTCCGGGCGGGCACGAAAGGACACAAAAAAATACTTTCGTGATATTTCTTGATTTTCGTGGGGAATAGTATTTACCATAGGTTTAACTTCCAGATTTACATTCTCTAATAACCTGAAGCAGTTCCAACTTTGAAGGACATATATAACTACAGAGCCCACATTCTATACATTTGTCCAATGCGTAGTGACGTGCCTTTTGCTTTTCGCCACGTGAATAACAGTGCCAGTAAAGGGCCGGTTCAAGGTTTACCGGGCAAATATCATCACAATAATTGCAGTATACACAACGTCTCAATTCTCCCATAAGACTTGTCGTTGAACCCAATTCTTTCGTTTTCATGTAAGGAAAAGGAGTCTTATAGTCCCTCTCCTCCATCACTACAATATTCTTTACTGACCAGTTAACCGTTTGAGATAAATCTTCAACCTCGGTACCGTTCAGTAGTCCGTCAAAGAAGACACGATATTTGATATCGGTTCTGATATATTTTTTTAAAACAGTTTCAACAGGAGTACCGGGTTTTATCTTGAGTATCCTGTTTTCATGTAAGCCTGTTCCGGAGATCGGTATAAGACGTACTCCGGTCTCTCTCTTTAGCATATAGTGTTCATAAATACCGGTGATAGTTTGGGGTTCTAATAAAAGAATTCCATGGTCAATCGGATTTTCACCAAAGGTTGTCTCCAATCCGAGAACATTCTTTATAATCAATACGGGTGCGTCATAAGGATATACGGGTTTCATGCTAAACGTATGCAGCCACTCTTTCTTTTTCCCATACCGTATTAAGTCATTAATAAGTTCATCTTCACAGCGGTCAACAACAATGCGACACGGTGAGTCAGGAAAGTATTCTGATCTGACTTTCTCCAGTTTGTGTAAAAAATTTATTGTATTGCCTTTGAGGATGGCCCAGTGAGGTAGTGCCCACGGTTCGGTGGGACATAAATTTATGATAATGTGCTCAACTTTTTTTTCAGGGAAGGAGAAACTGAAATTTTCTGTCTGGCCACTATACCTTACCGATACAACTTCTTCAGAAAACTCAGTTGGATATGCCTTTATGAGATCAAAACCTTTTTTGTATACCATTTTACGTTGTTTATATTACAAGAAGATATATTTTTGTCATTCTGAGCGAAACGAAGAGAAGCGAAGAATCTCTCGCTAGTAAGCCAATAATGTTTCGTAAGGTTAATGAGATTTCCGTGAAGACATTCCTCAGTCGTTCCTCCTTCAGAATGACATTTAGATGAATGAAATCTGCCTGAAGTACATTTATTATATGGTTGTATTATATCTTGTTTAATTCTGAATTTCAAATTTATGTTGAATAAAATGCAGTGGAGGTCTTTAGATCTATTCGTAGTGAATCTTATTGACCTGGCAACCATAGCAGGCGCCTTTGCTGTCGGGCTGATATTTGCCGGTATAGGGAAAATCCTGGGCATTATCAATGACGTTGTCTTTTCAGCATTAATAATCATGGTAATCATTACTACTTTGATTACACCACCAGCCCTCAGGATGGCAATGTCAGACAGATTACCCAAAAAGCAGGATTAAATTAAACAGTTGATTTGTGATACCACATATAGTATCATCTGCTGTGAAAAATGTTAATATAATTCTTGATACAAACGTATTATATGCTGGGTTATATTCATCAAGTGGGGCTTCCTATAAAGTCCTCAGGTTAATTGAAAAAGAAAAAATAAAGATAGGACTCTCCACCGCTTTACTTTTTGAATATGAAGAGGTATTAAAGAGAAATGAATTTATTTTAAAATTGTCGGTTAGAGAAATTGATCAAATTCTCGATAATCTATGCAAATTAAGTAACCATTATAAGATATATTTTTTGTGGAGACCTTATCTGTCGGATCCAAAGGACGATCATATTTTAGAATTAGCAGTTGCATCCGAAACAAAGACAATAGTAACTTACAACATTAAAGATTTTAGTGGTTCAAATAAATTTGGAGTGAGAGTAATAACTCCGAAGATGTTATTGGAGGAACTGAAATGAGTGCCTTAAGCTTAAGATTACCCGATTCTATACATAGACATATTAAGGAAGTTGCAAAAAAAGAAGGAGTATCGATTAACCAGTTTATATCATCAGCAGTTTCAGAGAAAATATCGGCATTATTGACAGAAGATTATTTAAAAGAGAGAGCTGGAAGAGCCAGGAAAAAAGATTTGAAAAAGATATTGGATAAAGTACCTGATCGTAAACCTCTTCTTGGTGATGAAGTATAAAAGAGTGACAAACAAGACAATGTTAAACGATACCGTAGGATAGACCGTATAACATTACATGGGGATACATGGTTAAATGACTATTAAGAATACCCTTGCAACAGGTCAGATATTTAATAAAATCCGATACTATACAGAAACTATAGAATAGCTTGTTAATTTGAAGTTGATGCTCGACTGCTGTGCCTGAATTGTACGTCATAAGATTTATAATTATACGCTTATATAACTAGAATAATGAGGAGTAAAACACCTGATAAAGTTTTAAAAAGAATTAAAGAAGCAAAAAAAAATAATTCTACTAAATTGGATTTATCTGGTTGTGGATTAACTCAATTCCCCCCAAAGATACTTGAGCTGACTGAGTTAACTTGGCTTAATTTAGGGAGTAATCAATTGACCATCATCCCAGAAACTATCGGAAAGTTGAGCAAATTAACTACGCTTGGTTTCGAGGAGAATCAACTGAACACATTCCCAGAAGCCATCGGAAAGCTGACTAATTTAACTACGCTAAGTTTAAGTAGAAATCAACTGACCACAGTTCCAAAATTTATCCTAAAAAAGCTGGCTAATTTAACTAGTCTTTATTTACATAACAATCAACTGATCACAATCCCAGAATCTATCGGAACGCTGACTAAGTTAACTGATCTTTATTTACATAACAATCAACTGATCACAATCCCAGAATCTATCGGAAAGTTGACTAATTTAAAATGTCTTAATTTAGAGGACAATCAATTTAAGGTAGGCGCTGAAGTATATAAGCTTCTCCCAAAAGAACAAATCCAGGAAATACTTAAATGGCAAAGGGCGCAAAAAGCTGGAACATTACAACCCATACATGAAGCCAAAGTCATTTTTATTGGAGAAAGTAATTATGGCAAAACCCATTTGATCGAGTTACTTCGAAAAGGTGAAATTAAAAGAAAAATAAAAACCACGCATGGCATAGAGCGGAGTCAGATCACAATCCCCTATAAGACCAAAGATATCCGCCTTAATATATGGGACCTTGGTGGGCAGGAGTTTATGCGCAGCACACACCAGTTTTTTTTCTCGGAACGTACTTTGTATGTCTTGGTTACCCTTGCGCGCAGAGAACGAAATGAACTTAATCACTGGCTTAAACTTGCCAACCAGTTGGGGAATAAAGCGCCTGTTTTGGTGGTCATCAATAAAATAGACCTCGATCCACACGATCTCGATCAAAAAAGTCTTGAGCGGGATTACCCGAATATCATTGGCTTTGTCCGGACCTGTATCAAGGATTCTAAGGAAGGTAAAGCCGCTGATACACTTGAGCTTTTAAAAAAGAAGATAACTGCAACTGTCAGTGATAAGAATATGATGCCGGGTGTCTTCGAACAACGTCAGCCGGAATGGTTTACGGTTAAAGAAGAATTGGAAAGGTTGGAAGCAGAAGGCACTGATTTCATCACTTATCAGGAATACGAAAATCTTGAATTTATCAAAGATCTCCCTGGAGAAGAGCGTAAAAGCAACCTTAAACTTCTCAGTATGATTGGTGCGGTGGTTAGCTTTGTGGATGACCCACGCCTGATCGATACCAATGTTATCAACCCGCAATGGATTATGGATGGTGTCTATGCCATCGTTAATGACTCCAAAGTTAAAGATGAAGCCAAGGGTCGATTGCATGTTAAAGATCTGGAACGAATCCTTCCAAAGAAGAAATTCCCAAAGGGAAGACACAATTATCTTTTGGAACTGATGGAAAAATTCAATCTCTGTTATGCGGCAAAAGACCAACGGGACATTTATTTCATTCCGGATCTTTTTGATGACATAGAGCCCGATTTTGAATGGGATGGTGATGAATCCATGCATTTTCGCTACAACTATGACGATTTTCCACCAGATGTCTTTATGGCACGGTTTATTGTCGAAATGCACCAGGACATTCAGGATGAGAAACGATGGCGAAGTGGTGTGTTTATTTCAAATGGGTCTTGCCGGGCAAAAGTTTACCAGAGTTATCGCAAGAACTACATCCATATTGAAGTAATGGGAAACAAAGGCGAGGGTCGTAGCTATCTCTACGCAATCCGGGAAACCTTCCGCAAATTGCATAAACCGTTTCCGCAGATGCAGGTCAAGCAGGAGGTATTATATAAAAAAAATTGGCTAGACTATTTATTGTTAGCTAAGCTGGAAGATAAAAATAAACCTTATTACCACGTTGAGCTGGATGAGGACCTTCGTGTAACCGATATTCTGAATGGATATTCTACACCCATTGATCGTGAGGGTACTCAAAAAAATATTAAAATATTTCTGGCTTCTTCCAAAGAGCTTAAAGAGGAAAGAGAACAATTTGAGATTTTCATTCACCGTGAGAATCAGCAACTTTACAAAAGAGGTGTTTTCATAGAACTGGAACTTTGGGAGAATTTCATTGATGCGATGTCAAAGACCCGGCTACAAGATGAGTACAATACTGTCGTTAAAAACTCCGATATTTTTGTAAGCTTGTTCTTTACTAAAGTGGGTAAGTACACCCTGGAAGAATTTGAAGCAGCCTTTGGCCAATTTAAGAAAACAGGGAAACCGCTGGTGTATACCTATTTTAAAAATGCTCCCATAGATGCAGAGGAAATAACCGATGAAATTCAAAGCCTATTGGATTTCAGGAAAAAACTAAAAGACTTGGGGCATTTTAGAACAATCTACAAAAATATTGATGATTTAAAGTTACAATTTAAAAACCAACTGGAGAAGGTAATGCCTGGTTTGTAATTAGTCTGCTTAGGTTTAAGGAAACTAAGCAGACCATGTTTGGCAAACAAGCACCTGAAATGGCTTGGAAAAACTCTCAACAAATATTGCCGTATAATCGGGATAGGAAGCCGCTCTAGCGGCTCCCTCCCACAGCACCAAACATACGGGTCCGTATTTGGCGCCTAGCCTGCTTATCACAGAGATATTTCCTCGGGCAAGTCGATTTCATATCAAGTGTCTATCGGGCCGTAGCCGGATGTTGAATCTTGCACCATAACTTACGAATGTAATTCTTCCACGCTTCGGCCACTCTCGCCGTTAAGACGGCGTGCTCCACCGATGCAAGATCGATAAGGGGATGTTCTGCAACGCGCCCAGTCCCAACTTCCCCGTTCGGGGTTTCTTGCCAACTGGAGCTCACGAGTACCCCCTTATCACACTGCCTTCAGACCTTTCCCCGGAAACTGCTCCAGGTTCTCGTCTTCTGCTGACTTCTGCCATTTTAATAAAGACCGTCGTAGACCCCTATTCCACCACTCCCATTAAGGAGCTTAGGCTGGCAGATCTCCCCGGGTAATTGCATAATCTTTCCCTGCACAATTGCCGCATTTACCATCCCCCATGTTCTCCGGATGGGCTTCGGAATGTTGTGCTCCCTCGCCCAGGGGTTCGGCCTTATATGCGATTTCTGTCCGTCAACTCGCAGGTTTTCACTCCGGCTTCCTTCAGACCTCAGGTCACCCTTTAGCCCTTGCCTTCGGATAGTACTTTTTGTTATAGTCACCAAATGACTCCTTACCGGAATATGTACAGAGGACTTTCACCTCATAAGACCATGCCCATGCCGGGCACACACAAAATGTTCAACGCGGACGCTCACGCCGGGCGGTGAGTTGGCAGTGTGAGGTTTGATCAGTGTTCGCGCCGGTTAACAGCCTCGTTATATTAAAAGTAATTAAATAAATTATATAATAAGGAGTGAAAGCATGGATTTAAATTCAATTAATGAATCAATTGTGATAAATGTATATCATATCCCTTCAGATAGAAAAGTTCCTCTGCATAAACACGCGGAACAGGATGAAATATTTTATTGTATAAAAGGCTCCGGCTTTGGAGTTTTAGAAGATGGAGAAGTAGAGTTAAATGTTGGAAAAGCATTTATTGCTCCTGCTGGAATTATGCATTCGCTTAGAAGCGATGGAGATCTTTATGTAAGTGCTTTTCTTGTTCCTGTAGTGGATGACAAATGAAAATATAACAAGTCGCTACAGCTAACCTAAAAGCGCCGCTTTTGGGCCGCTGAGCTCCAGTGTTAGGAGCTAGCGACAAGCGGTTTTAACTATCCAGGAGAAAAGAGTGAGCAAATATATATCAGTTATCGTACTTAACATCTTTTTCATAACAATCATCTCAGCAACTGTTTCATCTGCAAATGATATCTCCGCTGCAACAGAAGATGGCAGAGGTGTAATCCTCCACGATGATGGGACCTGGGAATTTACTGATACAACAGAAAATAGCAGAAGTATAATTCTCTATAATGATGGTACTTGGGGATTTACCGGTTTTGCAAAACCTGCCGAATTGAATAAAGGGGAGCAGGCGGAGGAGATTGTAAAAAAACTGCAATGTTCAAGGTGGGGCACGATAGACGAATATCTTACTAAAAAGGCCGCAATTTCATCAGTAGAAGATCTGGGTTGGAAAGTGTATCCAAAGGATGATGGCTTTGAAGTGGAACGGACATTGTTAATCCGCCAGAAAAAAGAGTCCAAATATAGATGGTATGTTTACGAAACCGGAAAAGCGAAGCCTCTCAATGGCAGGGCGTTCGGAATTACGAAGGAGTAGATACTAGTTTCGTTTTTTTAAATGATTTATCTAGAGGTACAGGAATTTCAAAGTTTATGTGAAAGTGCCTAAAGTGAACTAAAGTTTGAAGTGCCTAAAGTTTCGGAGGCGCTTCAGCGCGTATTATTTTATAAAACTAATCGTGCCAAAGGCACAAACATTAACTTTAGCTCACTTTAGTTCACTTTGCACTTTAGGCACTTTATACAAAGTTGCCGAAGGCCTAATTAAAGGTTCCTCTTACTCATAATCTTGTCACTTTTGAGATTAGTTCCAGGAGATAAATTCCACTATTATTTCAACTGTTTTTGTTTTTTGCATTTCACAATAAGATTCCGCATTGTACAAAGGGGGGGATTCGTTTTTAAAAGAAAAATATATCATAATAATCTCTTACAAAGTAAAACATCCAATTCCCAAAATACGCAAAGCATAAAAGTACAATCCAGAAATACTTTAAGAAGAGTGTATGTTTATCGCTTCCCCTATAATAATCTATACCCTTTGTATACAACGTAATCAATACAGGATTTGTAAGCATATCATTAGTGCCGGGGGGAGCACTCTTGTCTATATAATTGTATAGTAATCCAATTATAATACTGATAAAGACAGACTTACCTATACTTTGGCCTGCAATAACAATGAATGAATAAATTAAACAATGCGATAGTATCGATGACGCTGCTATCAATATACTGTTGGGTTCATAAGAAATAAGATAGAACGGCAAAAGAAACGCGAACAATAGCATATCATTTCTTCGCCCTTTATCATTAGTCGCTATCAGATATAAAGACGCAGGGGCAATATGCTTGAATACGTCATTATCATTACAAAACCCCAAATCGCTAATGATACTACAAGTACTTCCGATAAAGGCTGACAGAAGGAGAAGTAATATGTATTTATCTTTTAACGTGGTAAGCCACCATGCTAATGCAAAAATAATAAATGATTGTAATATTACTAAGGTTTCCTTAAGCCAAAAGCACTCCTGAGAAATATAAACCAGATTATTTATAACATCTATTACAAATTCCATTTTAAACAGCCTCTTAACTTTACCTATAGTGCTTAACAATGCAGACTTTTATTGTGAGCCCTATTGTATCCATAACTAAACTATTTTGCTATTTTACAAAATATCTTTTTATGGAAAAATTTTACCGGTTATATGGTAGAAGGATAATGAAAAATGGCAGTTGAAAAATTTGTGATGTTATCGCTTGGTGATATTGGGGTTAATTTTTTAACTTTGATAATGGTAAGAGTACTGTATAACAACAACAATAATAGAAGAGATAGGAGTTATAGAGCAAATAGCAAAGGATTTGCCTTTTTACAATCACAGGAAAACATATTTATGAACAGAGTGTGAAGAGAGTATTTGGTTTGGCTAACGAAAGAAAATATGATAAATCGTAAGATTTACGGTAAAGTTGGTATTTATACACTCAGAAAAATATTGTGTGCCAGTTTTATTCATAACGATTGTTTACAATGATGCTGGATGTCAGGTACAATGCGACATCCCGGAATATTTGATTAGTGTTGTCCTGACAAACACATTCATCGGACTCAAAAAAAATTCGTTGTTCCAAACGTTAGAACTTGAATTGAGAATATGTTTAATGCGATACGAATAAATTGTCTAAATTTAAGTTTATTTTTACAGGATTGTAATATATAAGCGTTATTAATGCTTCTGCATTAAGCAGTAGTCAGTTTTTTCTAAAGTTATTATAATTGTAGCATTGTCCGGAAGGTTTATAAGTATTTGCGTTTGTATTACATAATAGGAGAGAGGATATGAACATTTTAGTTGCAGTCGATTTATCCGGCGCTTCTCAAAAAGTTTTGCAGTATGTTAAAACTCTGTCTTTGGATTTGTCTGCTAAAGTATGGCTGCTCTATGCTGAAAAACCAGACCTTGGTTTTGTCGGATTCGGACCGGGTCGTCCGCAATCTGTATTGGACCATGTTGCTGAGGATTTTAAAGAAAAACGTGAGGAGTTACAAGGTGAGGTGGATAAACTGAAGAGTTCGGGAATAGATGTTGAGCCTATTCTTGTTCAAGGAGCTGCCGTTGAAGTAATTCTTGACGAAGCGAGTAAGTTAAAAACTGACTTGATTGTTGTCGGTTCGCATGGACATGGCGCTGTGTACCATTTGATGGTCGGCAGTGTCAGTGAGGGTGTGTTGCATCGTTCTACTTGTCCTGTCCTTGTCGTGCCGACACATGACCGTACTGAACAAAAGAATTAATCAGACGGGAAAATGTGGGTGTGTAAAATAAATCCGTAGCAGTATTTATTCTTTATTTGATATTATTGACGGTAAACAGAATTAAATTCTATTCAATACAGAGATGTCTAAAAAAATAAAGATATTGTTATGTTCAGATGATGACGGGTTAATGGTCAAGACCATAAAATCCGTCATCAGTAATAAAGGCTATGAGGAGAACATTGTTCTGGTTCGAGATCAACACGATGCAGACACTATAGCTAAAGAGATAGTTGATGCTGATGTTGTGTATCCGGACAAAGCGATGATTACCAGGGAAATGATCATGAGTGCAGAGAAAGTAAGATTATTTCAATACGGGACAGGATACGATACGATAGATCTTGAGGCAGCCGGAGAGAGAAAGATTCCTGTATGCAATATGCCCGGTATTACGGCACAGTCTGTAGCCGAACATGCAATGTATCTTATATTAGCACTTGCCCGGAATGACAGGGATTACGGAGAGGAAATGAAGGGTGGCAAGTGGAACAGGGGGGTTGGTATTGAACTTGCCGGAAAAACACTTGGCCTGATTGGATATGGTAATATTGGTAAGATACATGCAAGGATTGCTCATGGATTTGGAATGAAGATATTAGCATTTAGAGGCAATAGGGAAAGAGGCAATGAAGGACTTGATTTTGTAGATATTGTTGACTTTGATTATCTATTGGAAAACTCTGATATTGTTTCTGTTCTCCTCCCTTTAATAAAGCATGGCAGTTGCAAGACGGAAAGATTTATTGGAAAAAAGGAGTTAATAAAGATAGGGGGTGCTGGACTCGGATGGTTGATAAATACGTCTAGAGGAGCAATAATCAATGAAAATGATTTAATAGAATCACTTAAAAACAACATTATTAAAAAGGCAGCACTGGATGTATATGAGACTGAACCTCTGCCGGAAAACAGTGAGTTAAGAAAACTTCCCAATCTCTTCCTTACCCCTCATATCGCTGGCGATACGAAAGAAGCCCTGGTCAGGAGATATACCCTGATTGCAGAAAACGCGATAAAAGTCATGAATAACAAAAAGCCACAATACATTGTAAAAGAGCTGGAATCTGTTTTTGATTGATTCGGTTTATACCCTCCATCGCAACATGCAGGATAGAAAAGAATGGAAAATATAATAAACAACCAACTTAAATATCTTTCTGCTCTTCTGTTAGTGGTTCTCCTTGCTGGGTGTAGAACCGGAGAGGAACCTGTTGCGGATATTCCTGAATTCTATTCATGGGATGAGATAACGAAAGAGGACAAAGAAGATACCGGTTATGGATTGTACACATATGTACTCTCTGGGCAGGGAGTAAACAACCTTGATGCTCTTGACCCGGATACACGTGAGCGTTTTTTTAGTCTCCTGGATGCAGTAATAGGCTCTGCTGATTATGGTGGGGATGCAGGTGGGAACCAGGTGGAGAAGGGATTGTCTCATGTTTTCTACCTACCTGCTCAGATTTACTTTAAGGCTACCGGCCTGAAACCAAAGGCACAATATTATGCCAGGGAGATTTACGATTCCATCCTTTCAACGTACCTCTTGACAGCATTGCGCAGGGGAATTGAAGATACTGAACTTCGGCAGCGATTCACTGCTGGTCCCGGACCGTTTCTCATATCAACAGTACAGCCAATTGGTCAATATCTGGATAAAGGATTTTCCCGTAATTTCACTGCTCATCAGAAAACCGCTACCATAATGCTTTATGCGGATCTTTCCAAAACAAATTCTGCCGCCATGAAAGAAATTGTCTCTACTTACAAGCGTTATGTTACAGAAGAAACTAACAACGAAGCAGAGGTATTAAAACCGTTGCGGTTATCACTTCTCAATGTAATTCTGAATGTAGATAATAATCTTAAAATTGCAAAGATAACATTGTGATATAGTAACCGTGTAAAAAATATTATAAGAATGAACAAAAGAATCCTACACTATCTGCCTCAAATTACATCTTTCTTGCCTAATCTATCTGTGCCGACTGGGTGTTCTAGCGAGAGACCAATAGGAGTCACATCTCGCCACTTGACATGATCTTATTTATTTTAGCATTTAGTTTTTTGTCTTTTAAAAGAAGGGTACAAAAACAGCTTACTACCTTATTAACTGCAGAATCACTTATCCCTTCATACCGTTTCAAGTGACGAGATGTTACCCCGGCTTCTGATGAAAAGAAAATGGCTGTTCGCTTACGCTCTCAAATCATCCCCCACCCCGTGAAAACCCACCCGCTCTGATTCGGGTGTTATAAGTTTTGTGGAGGTTCTCTATCTCTTTTGCGTGTAATATTTTTACTTTTTTATTTTTAGTGGTGGGCTTGGGCAGAGTCGTTTTCTGATAGTACCCTATTATTCTAATCACAAATCAAGGTGTGACCCTAGTTATTCCTAATTGTTTTAGGTTTCATATATTACCGATAAAGTCTTCGTTTATGATCTTAATTAAAATACTGTTCTCAAAAAATGCTTATTTTCACAGAGCTAATCCTGTTGTTTTGGAATAAGTCCATAATTATATCTTTCGCGATCCTTCTCACGTTGACCCCTCACCGTTTTTCAATCCCTTGGAATATCTTCTCCCGGTTTTTTTAGTAATTTATTGCAATAATAAAGGAAGGCAAAAAGATTTATATTCAGTATTCCAACGCCAATCCACCCCATCCCTTTTAAAAACAGCAAAAAACCACCTAACACAAAACCTGCTATACACAATACATTAACCATCATATATTTTTTACGATCAATTTTGTTCATATCTTCAAAAGTTCTTTTTGACTCCAATGGTCGAACCTCTTTAAAATACGAAAAAGTTAATAGCATGTTAAGAGGTAATAGTGCGAAACAAGCAAAGATTATTATTCTTGAAACATTTAGTTCTGCTTGTAACGTTACAAAAATGATAAAGCTAATAACAAGAGAATTGATACAAATTAATTTTATTTGATAGTTCCTCTTAATTCTATTTTTACTATACGCTTTCATATTCATTCCTTATCAGCTACAAATTACAAAACGGGACTAGTAATTACTCTAATGTCAATTTTTAATTAGATCGCACATTCTTTCTGGAACACCCTATTTTGGTATAAAATCCCTAATTTCCTTAATAAATCCCCACCTTATGTCCCATGGATTTAGAGGGATTATATCTGCTGCACCTAATATTACATAGATCCCAATACCTATCATAACAACTCCAACTGGCTTTATAGGTAATGGACCATATTTAACCAATGCAGCACCTCCTCCTAATACAGTAAGCCCGCCATTTATTAATGTAATGTTTACATCCGATGGTGAACCATCTCCCCTCTCCTTTTTACCACCAGTCCAGTTTAATTTATTCATGAGTTTCCAAACAGCGTCTTCACTATTATACTTGTCTGTCAGGTACGGGTTACTATCAACTAAACCATGATTTCCAAGACTATAGAGGGGAACATGTTGACTCCCATCTTTATTGGTAAAGGGAGTTGGAGGATCAGCACGGCTCCCTCTCGAATACCCACTACCACTTTTTACATTACTTTTAGTGGAAAAAGTCCCATAATTTTTCCCTGCCTCTGATAGGGAATTTACTGACTTATTTATTATGTCATAGAATTTAGTACCTTCAAACCTTTGAGTAAGGTGTCGTATTGGATCAGGGAGGAAATAGCTTGCTGCCTGAATAACAGATTTTCCAGGATTACTAAACGGCTCTGTCCATGACTTGAGCATACTTTTAGCTTGACTCTTGAAAAACTTCTTTGTTCCTCTCCACAATCGTTTTAAGAACTTAGGCCAATGCCCACTTGGGTCAGTATATTTGAGTGGGTTATTTTTGACATAGCTGTACCTGTTGAGCGACTGGGGGGTTGTCGGGTCAGGTACTATTGTGTCTGCCGAGATAAACCTTCCCAGTTCCGGGTCGTAGTATCTCGCGTTATAATAGTAAAGACCCGTCTCGATGTCAAGCTCCTGGGAAGTGTATTTGTGTTTTGTTACGGACGGGCTGCTGTCTGAAAATGTCTCGCCGAATGGATAGTAACGTATCTCTTCCACCTTGACTCCACTTGAGTTTGTTATAACACTGCTGCTTCCAAGATGGTCCTGATGGTAGTAATAGGTATCGATGGGAGTCTTTGACGCTATCCTTGTACCGCCGGCAAATATGTATCTGGTAATGTTTCCTCCTGTATCTTCGTAGAGCTTGCCGATGTAGATGGTAGTAGAACTGCCCGTCAGTTTCTTTACCCTTGATCCCGACCCGTCATAGTAGAAGAGTGCTGTCTGACCAGCCTTAGTTACAGAGGAGGGTTTGTTGTCGTAGTTGTATGTTATCGTCCTGTTAGTATCAGCCGGCATGTTGCCGTTAGTGTCATAAGTGTATGTCTTGCCATTACTTGTTGCCGTCACTGCGTGTGGTCTGGTGCCGTAGGTATAGGTGATCCCTCTCTTTGAGGTGAAGTTGCCTATGGTATCGTACGCGTATGTCAGTGACCCATAGTTACCACTATTTGCGGTTATAAGCCTGTCGAGTGCGTCATAGGTAAAGGTCTGTGTGTTTGTACCATCAATGTTGTCGGTTATGTTTAAAATGCTGCCTATGTTGTCAAATGTGTAGGAACGGTCTATGAGGGCAGTTCCTGTTGATGTATCTGTATCAATTGTGGAGAGGAGACTGTTGTTTGGATTGTAGGTATATGCAGTGTCCACTCCGTTTCCGTATGTTACTCCTTCAATCTGTCCCAGGGCGTTGTAGCCGGTATAGCTGGCGTATGTGGTGCTGCCACTGCCAACATCATCCGTTACTGTCAAAAGGTTGCCGCCTGTATCGTATGTGTAGTTTACTCTCTTCGTGTCAGGGTAGGTAACGCTCTTTGTCCTGCCAAGGGCATCGTATATAGTCTCTGTCGTGTAGCTGGTTGAGTCAACTGTCTTTATTGTCTTTACTGTTCTGCCCAGTTCGTCGTAGTAGTATTTGGTACTGCCTGTTGAATCTGTCAGAGTGGTAAGCCGTCCTGTAGAGTTTGTTGAAAATGTCTCATCATAGGTGTAGATTGTGTCCGAACCCACAGGATAGATTTTCCTTGTGGTCCTGTTGAGCGCGTCGTATGTGAAGTTAATCGTCTGGTTTTTTGCGTCTGTCTGTGATAAAAGGTTGCCGTTGTTATCGTGGCTGTATGACCAGCTTCCCATGTCAAGGTCGTTCATGGTCAACTTCCTGCCAAGGGTGTCATACGTCATGGTAGTCTGATTACTCTCGGTATCTGTTAATTTAATAAGATTGCCCAGTGCGTTGTACTCATAGGTAGTTGTCGCGTAAAGGGCATGAGCACCGGTGGTGCCTGTGTACTCTTCTACCTTTGTAAGCCTGCCGTAGACGTCCTTCACTTCCACCTTCTTGTGGCCGTTGGCATCGGTAAATGATGTTGTGCCTTTGTTGTAGGCGGTAGTCGTGATTGTACCGTCTGGGTTTGTTGTCTGAATTACTCTGCCCACAGGGTCGTAAGTGTATGTCTTCCATTTAGGGCTGCCTATGCCTTCAAAGTAAGGGAGGCTTTCCATGTATACGTGTCCAGATGTATCATATTTAATATCCTGTACGATTGTTTTGCCGTCCGGGCCCTCTTTCCATCTCTTTACTGTCCTTTCCAGTCCATCAAGGCACACCTCAGACTTGAGGTAGTTTGACGTGCCGCTCTCTTCCGTACTGTTGGTAACTATCCGAAGATTAGCCGTGCCGCAATCCTGATACTCATATGATACCGTCCCATAGGTGGATGTTGAGTCCAGCGGGCCGATTACCTTAGTTCTTCTTCCGAAGATATCGTATGCGTACGTGGTTGTATTTCCGTTGGGCTCTGTCTCGGATATCACTTTTCCGTACTTAGGGTCATAGACGGTGGTAGCTGTATGGCTGAGTGGGTTTGTTGCCTGATAGGGATAGGTGTATGTAGAGTCATAGGTAATGGAAGAAAGATTACTCATCGGGTCGGTAATGGATGTCTGATTCCCATAACTATTGTACGTGTATGTTATGACAGGGTTTGTACCGTTGTCGTTCCATCTGGTATCCGTAAGGAGGTTGCCGCTTGTATCATAGGTAAACCACGCCTCTGATACCGTTGTAACGATATCGTTATTGACGTAGGTGTGATTCGGGAGTGATACAATCCAGTTTGCGGTGTCATAGTTATAATCCGTATACTCAACCCTTTCACCTCCCGTTATCGAGTCTTTATCAAGGTGCTTCTCCGTTATGTTACCGTAGGCATCGTAGTCAAAAGTAGTCGTTGTTATTCTGGCTGTGTTTTCGTTGTTGTCGCCGTCAAACACATAATCATCACTCTGGCTCAGATAGGGAAAGTCCACGCCTGTGAATGGTGATGTCGAACCGTAAGTTTTTTCAGTTCTGGAATAGAGATTGTCAGAAGAATCTTTTATTTCAGTTTTATAGGGAAGTCCCTTAAATATATCATCCTGCTTGAACCATGTTTCTGAGGTTGTACCCGCAGGGTCTGTACTCTTTACATATTCAAAACCTCTGAATTCTCTATCGGCAATGTCATGGTGTCCATCTGAGTAGGTATAGTTTGTAGTAGACGTATTTCCGATACCATCATTGACAGATATTGATGAGACGGTCTGGACGATGTAGGGGAGTACATTGTTGTCGTACGTGGAGGATGGTTCGTAGGTGATGGAGGTTGTACTGCCGATGCCGTTGTCTACGGATGTTAAGAGGTCTGTAGGTTGAGTTGCAAAATACGCGGTCAACCAACGCCCGTCACTGTTTTGGGGAATCCACATGAGATCATTCTTTCCATCTCCATTGAAATCCCCTGCTTGTAGATACGGCGCTGCATTGTATGAATAATAAACACCGTCAAACAGTGCTGGTAGTGCCGGTGAGTTATAACTGGGAACGGTAAAGCCATTGCCGGTAGAGTATGCAATTAACCATCGACCATCACTATTAAGAGGAATCCACATATAGTCTGTCTTTCCGTCTCCATTGAAATCAGCTATCTTCATGTAGTTGCCGTCACGATGAAATGAGTGATATCCATCTATTAAAGCAGGTAATGCCGGATTGTTATAATCAGGAACAGAAAACCCGGTTCCTGTAGAATAGGCAATTAGCCAACGCCCGTCACTGTTTTAGGGAATCCACATAAGGTCACTCTTTCCATCTCCATTGAAATCCCCTGTTTGTATATACGGTGCTGCATTGAATGAATAATAAACACCGTCAAACAGTGCAGGTAGTGCCGGTGAATTATAACTGGGGACGGTAAAGCCATTGCCGGTAGAGTATGCAATTAACCATCGACCATCACTATTAAGAGGAATCCACATATAGTCTGTCTTTCCGTCCCCATTGAAATCCGCTATCTTCATGTAGTTGCCGTCACTATGAAATGAATGATATCCATCTATTGAAGCAGGTAATGCCGGATTGTTATAATCAGGAACAGAAAACCCGGTTCCTGTTGAATAGGCAATTAACCATCGTCCATCACCGTTTTTGGGGATCCACATGAGATCCAGTTTTCCATCTCCATTGAAATCTCCTGTCTGTAAATACGGAACGGTATGATATGAATAATAAACACCGTCAAACAGTACTGGTAGTGCCGGTGAATTATAACTTGGAACAGTGAAGCTATTATCCAAATTACTCCAATTAAGTACCGTCTTTGGCAGTTTCGTCCCTCCGGTAATATTACCTGAAGTATCGAGAGACGCGTCACTTCCGTATTGCTGTACACTGTAAAGGGTACTCCTGCCAGTACTGCCACTGTACTGTGATCCCGGAGTTTGTGGATCAGCATCATATTCTAACTTATACACTCTGACCGTGCTGTTATTGGAAACAACTTCTATCGTGATCAAACGTGTTGCAGTGGTAACTGAAAAGTGTGGAATGTATTTTGCGTATGCATCCGTCCTTGAATCATCATAATAGAACTTTATGTAGTTCGTTGGACTCAAGTTGCTGCCGCCGGTGTAGTCTATCCTATCAAGATATATCTCTCCCTGATCTTTAGTGTAGGTGTAGGTTATGTAGTTGCCGTTGGTGTCCTCTACTCTGTCTATCATCCATTTGAATACATGGGTAGCATCAGACGGATCATCCTGTCTGGATAATGCAGTTGTACCGTAATAGTGCTTTGTACCATCCTTTGTTGTTGCCTCCCAACCACCTGATGAGCTGTTAAAAAAGTACTTGATAAATGCACCTTCGGTCTTATGACCGTAATAGTCTGCACCCCAGTCTCCTCTTG
This sequence comes from Candidatus Scalindua sp., assembly GCA_018670825.1. Taxonomy (GTDB): domain Bacteria; phylum Planctomycetota; class Brocadiia; order Brocadiales; family Scalinduaceae; genus Scalindua. The sequence continues at coordinate 45,550 of JABHIW010000153.1, forward strand.
TTACCAGCTCTCTGTTTCCATCTGCCACATAGTCATTGTTACTGTAATCTACACCCCACTTTGTATTCCTTTGAATGAAACTTGTCTTTATGTCCCAACCCACGCCTATCCAGCCGTTTCGTTTGTTGGAGTTGTATGAGAGTGCCAGGTTCGGAGCCATTCCGTTTCTTCCGGGAGGCACTTCTACCGGGACGCTTACGTTTGCGGCACCGGTGTTGGGGTCTGTACCTACGCTTGAGGATGTTCCTCCTAATGAAGCAGTTGACTGATTCTGAGTGGAAGCATATACGGTACATATTGAAATAAACAGTAGGATAAAACTTAAGATTACGCTCTTCCTGAATGATGTACCGGAAATCATTTATGCCTCCCTTTTCTTATTTTTATTTTTGTAGTGGCAATTTATGAATTGCTACTACGTTCTTCGAAATTATTTGTTTCATGTTAGATTTTATTGTAGAGGCTAAGAACAAACCTTGTGCCAAAGGAGAAGAGGAAGTATGGTTTTGCTATTGTGTTAAAGTTTATAGTACTTTGAAAATACTACCAACATAGGATTTACGCTGAGAAAGAAAAAATTATTATTGTTGTTTATTCAGAATAAATGATGGAGTGATAAGAGGGGGTATAGTGTGCCAGGCACATTAGTGTGCTGTTACTAAGGTGTGCCATGGCACACCTTATATTGTATTTCAAGAAGAGTGATAATGGGGAGATGAAGTTGATAATCGGCAAAATGATCTTGCCAGAATACGCTGTAGGGATTGTCCTGTTGTTCAGCAATATTTAAGCAGAATCATTTCCACAAATCCCGATCCAGGTTTCTGTACTGGACGGCTTCTGATATGTGTTCTATTCGAACGTTCTCACTCTGATCGAGATCAGCAATAGTCCTGCCGACCTTGAGTATTTTATTATAACCCCTTGCGGAGATGTTAAGCTCTGTCATTGCCTGGTGGAGCAGCTCTTCTGCCTGGCTGTCCAATGCACAATGTTTTTTTATCGTCTTTGCGGACATGCGGGAGTTGGTTGAGTATTTGAGTCCCTGGAATCGCTTTAACTGTATCTCACGTGCCTTTGTAACTTCCTCTCGAATCTCCTCTGACGATACACCGGTTGCCTCAGATGTAAGGTCTTTATACTGAACATTCTGGACTTCAACATGAATATCAATCCTGTCAAGCAGGGGGCCGGAAATTTTGGAGATATAATTTTGAATCTGGTACGGTGTACAGTGACATTCCCTCCTTGGATCACCATGATAGCCTCATCGACAGGGATTCATGGCACAGAATAGACACACCAGTAGTGGCATCAAAAATTAACTATTCATTACGCAACGTTAAGAATAAGACTTTGTATAGTCAAGGCTTATAAGCGGCAATTTTTCTCTAAAACTAGTGGTGCATTATCATGATTCAGCTATTCCATGCACCTTTTTTAGTGACTTAAAATAAAGACTTATGGCAAAAACTTAGCGTTAGTGGTGAAGACATAATTAGAAAACCAAAAAATTTCCCCACCCGGTTAGAAGATGCTGGCAACTGCTCTCACAATATCAAGTGGTAAACCTGAGAGGCTTTCCCCTTCTTCATCAATACAACACTTATTTTGATTGACTCAAATAGTCAGTTTGTTACTATTTCCTTACTATGGCAGACAAAAAAGGAATTCTTTCATTGTTTAGTAAAAGAAAAATTGAAAGTACCGCAATAGACACACCAACACCAACTATCGAAAGTCCTGCTGACCAGGAGACTGCAAAATATATCACAAAGGACTTTGCAGAAAAACTAATACGAGAAAAAGTAGAGGATGCTATTGATGTATCACTTTCTGGCATAGAAGGTAAATTAGAAGAGAGGACGATTAAACTATTTAGTGAGTTTGATGAGAAAGTGAGTGATGCTATTAATGTGTTACGTTCTGATGTAGAAGGTAACATTGAAGAGAGAACGATTAAGCTATTTAGTGAGTTTGATGAAAAAATTGAAAGTGCTATTGATGTGTCACGTTCTGACGTAGAAGCTAAAATCGAAGAAAGTACTAATAAATTATTTAAGGAGTTTGACGAAAAAATAAAGTTGAATAGTGATGAAATGTTATCTCGCTTACAGACTGAATATAGAAAACAGACAGATGATTTGGTAAAAACGATAGGTTCAACATCACTGGTAAAACATTTAAATATATACGTCATCGGCATTGGTTCAGCTCTTCTTATCATTATAATTTTTCTTTCATTGTTCAGTTACAGTAAAGCTAAAAGTACTGCAAAAAGTACTGCGATGACAATAATTAAGGACCAGGTAGACCAGGAGTCTACAAAATATGTAACAAAAGACTTTGCGGAGAAACTTATACGCAAAAAAATAGAAGAGACTACGAATATAGCGCTTTCCGACATAGAAGGTAAATTAGAAGAGAGGACTGATAAACTGTTTAACGAGCTGGATAAAAAGATAAAGTTAAATAACAATGATGTTTTATCTAATTTACGGGCTGAGTACAAAAAAGAGACAGAGAAGTTACTGAATACTATAAAGAATAATGAATCATCAAATGGAGTGGATACAAAAGAACCAGTCACCGTTGTTTCGGGGAAAACCGGTAATAATATGGCTGAAGATGATGGGTCAGTTTCACAAACAGAAATAGAGAAACAACAAGGTTTTGAAGATTGGTACAACAAAGGGTTAAATGAATTATTGCGTTCAAATTATTCCGTAGCAGTTGTATTTTTCAGTAATGCAATTAATTTGAATCCGAAAAGCCATGCTGCTTATCATAAAAGGGGTGATACTTATTTTAGCCTTAAGAATTATGAAAAGGCAATTGAAGACTTCAATAAGACGATTGAGATTGATCCTGAAAACTTTGTTGTTTACGGAAGAAGAGGTGATGCTTATGGCAAGCTTGAACAGTATGGAAAAGCAATTGAAGATTATAATAAGGTAATTGACCGAAACCCATTATATGCTCCCGCTTACAATAATAGAGGGAATACTTATTATTCTATTGGACAATATGAAAAGGCGATTAGGGACTACAACAAGACAACCGAGCTCGATCCTGAGAATGTTGTAGTTTATAGTAACCTGGGTGTTACTTATTCCGGGCTTGGACAGTATGAAAAGGCAGTTGAAAACTTCAATAATGTTATTAGGTTGGCTCCTGGAGATAGTTATCCTTATATACAGCTTTCAAAAATAAATATCGTTACGGGTAATTATGAAAGTGCATTGGATGTGATTAAAAAGGCATTATCGTTATCTCTTGAAAAAGAAACAAAAGCAATGGCACTTTATATAGAATGTATCGTAAAGAGAATTCTTAATATTGATACATCTGAATCTGAAAATGAGTTTTATGCAATACTACAAGAAGATTTTATTACAACGGGGAATCTTTATAAAATTGAATCATGGCTGAAAAATGCGGAAATTGATGATGAAACAAAGATCTTTATCAATGTAAAGACCGCACTGCTTAAAGAGCATCTAACAGAGTAAGTAGCCATTTTTTGATTTATCACATTGGTAAAGACTACTTTATCTTGAGATTTCTTTCATAACAACACTATAGTTTACTGATTGATGACTTAAATTGAGAAGTTTACGGTGAGTAAAGATTATGAAATTAAAGATTGCCATCTGTTGTTGTAATTGTCTGTTTGGAGAGGGAATTAAGGGCCTTGTAGAGACATATAAGAAAGAATACAAGCTTAACGTAACTACTGTTCTTAATTGCTTTGATCCTAAGATGATTAGTAGTGAAAAACCTGATTTACTCATTACCGACTTTAATACTCTATCTGATATGTTTCATGAAGATTTTTTTCATGACAAGTTGCGAGTGCTTCTTTTAGGAACAAGGTGTCTTCCAACAATTGAAGATGGTCGTTTAGCAGATTTTATCTCACATGGACTCGTTGGCATTTTATCGCCCGATACCAACGAATCACAGTTCAGTAAGGCTTTGAATACTATAATTTCCGGAGAACTATGGTTTGAAAGAAAGAAATTACAGGGTGCTGTTCCTGGTATTAAAAGCTCTACCGGTAAAGATGTTCCGAACCTGACAGAGAAGGAGATAGAAATAGTCAAATTGATTTGTGATGGACTCTCAAACAAAGAGATAAAAAAATCCCTCAAAATAACAGAACAATCCGTAAGAGCACATCTAAGCAGGATATACAAGAAGACTGGAGTGTCTGACAGACTACAACTTGCACTTCTTGCCGTGAACACAAGGCAATTCAATTAGAGAAGCATATACATAATCATCTACAAACCCTGACTTGTCAAATATACTCCCGCTTGACATTGTTGTTCCACCAGAAAGAAAAAAATCACTTCTTAAAAAGTTGTAACCATTGTCTGCTATATACACCGTACATATATATGCATGTAAATGGCAAACATACATTCTAAAACAAGTAATCACACTGAGACCTGCCCGCCCGAACGACGCAGCCGGGAAGGTCTCAGTGTGGAATTTTCTTTTGCTCCTCACTTTTTATTAAGAATTATAAATTGAATAGATGTAATCTACGTCAAAAATGTAACAATTGTGACATTTTTATAGCTACAAAATACCCTTCAAATGTAACTATTGTCCAGTTGTGTCTGTACTGAATCTGTGTTAAATTGATGATAGAGATCTCACTTATTTGGAGAGAGGGAGAGGTAAGAGAAAAGAGCATTATTCATTACTTATTATTAGTTTTAAAATCTCTGGAAGTAGGATGAAAGGAGGGTCTCTATCATTACAAAATATCTAAAAGCAATTTCCTAGTGCGCCAGCTCGAAAACTAAACGAGGGATTTAAAAATTGGAACTTAGACGAAGTAATCCAAAGTGGAGTTGAGTTGATAGCGTATTTATTTTATGAAGTTTGTACCTAGGTGATTTTTGAGTGTTTTTCTTTTAGCAAAATTTTACTAAATTTAATTTGAATGGAGGGAAGTTATGGCAAAATTGGCATATTCGAAGATTAAATCTGACACTAGACATGTCGGCAGATAAAAATTATCTTTTTACAAATTAACTTAAGGAGAGTAGTTATGATATATGAATATGGTGGTACTGGTGGTGAAAAGTTTGATTATGTATATGGTATACAATCGATTGCTTTACGCGCAGGTGCTAACGTAGACCAAATTACCATTAACGGTATAGCATACGGTGGCGATGGCGGTAATGACTGTGGGACGCTCACTTTGGAAGCTGGCGAATATATCAATGGTATTCATGGACGATCTGGTGCTAATATTGACCAAGTTACATTTGTAACAAACCGTGGTAAAATACTTGTTGGTGGCGATGGTGGTGGTGGTGATCCGTTTAGCATTGCTCCCATAAAATTAAAGGGGATTGGTGGAAGAAGTGGCTCCAATATCGATAGGCTTAAGTTTGACTGTGAATAATTCTAATTTTTAGAATAGCGAAATTAGTGTCAATATGATACTTCCCAAGAAATGGAAATCTAGACACTGATTCTGAAGTGATTGGGGTCGAACTTAATCTATTGTACATACTATCAGTCTTAAACAGGGACAGACACTAATTAAATAAAAGAGTGTCTGTCCTTTTTTCTTTCTTATCTTATTTAACCTTCGCCAGATCTACATGATATTCTTTATCACGAAAAGGACTTTTGACTATGATTGTTGTTTTTAGCATTTGGATTTAATTTATTGTAAAGCAAACATGACGCCACGAATTCATGTCTGGCTACAAATGAATGTAGGCCTATTTACTTGATTAAAAAGATTTAGAAATATTGCAACGAGTCAAAAGATACCATGGGAGGCGTTACTCCTAATCTGATGGTAAAAGCGAAATTTCTATTTCCCCTTTGACATTACTTATAATGGATGTCCCTTAACACATGCGAACAGTTCAACCGATTTATGGGTATAAAAAAATAACCATGTATCGACAGACCCAACTGGAAGTTATATAGGTCATATTGACTGCTGTGGTAATTTCCTCTCCAAAAAGACGATATTAATCGCAAAATCAGAATATTCAAAAATAAATGAGGGATTTAACGGCATCGATGAATCCTTTAAAAACGATGGTTTTGAGGTTGTCAGAGTCATGTGTCAGGACGTATATGTCCCGGAAGTGAACGATGCTACTACTGCCGCTTATACGAACAGTCTAATCTTGAACGATCATGTCTATGTTCCCATGGCAGTAAAGGGTTATGGAAAATATGGTCGTGAAGCACTTGAAGTCGATGAGAATGCTATGCAAAATCACTAGCTAGTAGGCATCATTGGAAAGAAGCACTTCCCCTGGTTGGGCACAGACGCCAGGTACTGCCGGACGCACGAGGTGCCGGGAGAGGCTGTGAATAACTGGCTGAAGAGCAAAAAGCTGAAAGTAGATTAAAAGCTATTTGTTGGCTTACAACTGTAATCAAATATTTAATTATCTTAATAAAGGAGGAAATAGTATGAGTACAGTTGTTGAAGAAGCAGTACCGTTCAGGGTCGGTGAATGGTTGCCGTCGGATCAGTCTGTCCTGGAAAAATGGTTAGGGGCTCTCATCGAGAAAGAGAAGCAGAAACCAATACCGCTGGATTCGGTGATAGTGGAATTTAAAAAGCTTATTGAAGACGACCCTGAAGTCTATATGCTTTTTACCAAGATGTTTCAGCAGATCCCTAACAGGCCTCCCTATAACAAAACACCAACGGACAAACCGCAGGTAAAGGACTATCAGCATATGCTCCGCTTGATCAATAGAGTAATGACAACGGCCCCATTATTTAACAAAACAGGTCTTGTCGGTTTTTCCATTAATGCCATTCTCGACTGGCCAATGGGGACTCCAGCCGGGACTGCAGCCTTCCTGAACAATAAGGTCAATAAACAGCTGAAGAAGATCCTCGACAAGTGGGGAACATACCTTAAATCGGAAGAGTCTGCCTGCGTGTTAAACAGTGAACCTAATCACTGGTTCAGTGAACCTGCCCTCGATGCGCTTGCCAAAAAGGATCCTTTTTATGGACAGGGAGATGATCCAAAGGATCCAAGGGAGAATTTCATTTATAACTTCAAATGTGATCTTGCTAAAACGCATTGGGGTTACAAGTCGTGGGATGACTTTTTCACCCGTGAATTTAATGAAGGGAGACGCCCCGTAGCATCGCCTGATGACCCAGGTGTCATTACCAATGCCTGCGAGTCGGCTCCCTATAGAATTGCCTACGGTGTGCAAAAACGTGAGACTTTCTGGATCAAAGCGCAGCCTTACTCCCTTGACCATATGTTGGCAGGTCGTCATGTGGATAAATTTCTCGGTGGGACAGTTTACCAGGCTTTCCTCAGCGCAAAGAGCTATCACCGCTGGAACTGTCCTGTAGACGGAGAGATTGTACAAACCTGCATTATTGAGGGCAGCTACTATGCCGAGGCCTTGTCGGAAGGTTTTGATCGTGCCGGTCCGAATGATTCACAGGGCTACATAACCGAAGTGGCTACGCGTGCATTGATCTTTATCAAAGCCGACAATGACGATATTGGGCTCATGTGTTTTAAGCCTGTTGGAATGGCCGAGGTTTCCAGTTGTGACATTCAAGTCGAGAAAGGACATCCTGTCAAGAAAGGTGACTCATTAGGGACCTTCCGTTTTGGCGGTTCTACCCATTGCCTCTTCTTTGGTCCACAGGTGAAGCTTGCCTTCGATCTCCATGGCCAAACTCCCGGATTGAATTCAAGCAATATCCCGGTAAACGCAAAACTTGCCACGGTAGTTAAACCAGACTAGACGGCGTGCAACCATCCTGCAAAGGTTATGGATCACACCTTGACTGGATGCCCGAGAACATTAGGTTTTGTATTTGTTTCGAATTTAGTGCCCGCCAGAATGACATGTCGGGCTGGCTTCGAGTTTCTTATTTTCCAGCTTGTCTGGGTTAGGGAGGAATAATGAAAAAACAACAACATTTAAAAACAGATAAATTTGCCTGTACAACAATGATTGTAGGAAAAGATGCATCAGTTGATGGTTCTGTTATTATTGCACATTCTGATGATGATGTTAGTGATACAAGAGTTATATACGTTCCATCTCAAAAGGGAGAAAACAATATTTATCGATCTGTATATTATGATGATGCAAGCTTTGGTCCAATGAAATATAATTCAACTGCTATTAGAAGGTATATTGGAACATCAAGAGGTAACGGGTATGATACTAAAGATTATCCTAATAGTTTTGATTTAGGAAAAATCTCACAACCAGATAATACCTTCTCATATTTTGATTCCAGTTATGGAATTATGAACGAACATAATCTAATGATTGGAGAGTGTACCTGTGGCGCAAAGGTTCATCCAAATCCTAAACATAATGTGAGAATATTTTATTCCTCTGAGCTTTCCCGCGTGGCACTTGAACGATGCAAAACAGCAAGAGAAGCCATCGATTTGATTGCAGAACTTATTTATCAATATGGCTACTATGGAACAGGTGAAACATTGCTTTTAGGTGATGCGGATGAGGGATGGGTCATGGAAATGTGTGGCTATGATCTGGATGGATCTGACGGGATATGGGTAGCACAAAGAGTTCCTGATGATCACTATTTTGTTGAGGCAAATGAGTTTCGTATAAGAGATATTTATATGAACAAAAATGATAAACGGGTAAATAATGTTAAAGATCTTCCTTGCTACTTCAAATCGAGTTTAGAAAATAATCCTGAAAAAGAGAATGATGACCTGCTCTATTCTTCTAATCTTTTTAAGGCGTGTGAAGACAATGGATGGATAGAAAAAAATACAAAGCATCTGGATTGGCTGCCAACAGTAAGTTATGGCGAGTACAACCATCCATACTACTCTTTAAGACGTGTCTGGCGTGCATTTTCAAAAGTCGCTCCTTTATCTAACTTGCAACCTTATGTTGATGATGGATATACTCGTGCCTATCCGTTTTCTTTAAAACCAGAGAAAAAATTATCAGTCCTTGATGTGGCTTCAATATACCGTGATCATTACGAAGGAACTGAATTTGACTTAACAAGAGGAAGAGCTGCCGGCCCATTTAATAATCCTGTGAGGTGTGAAGGTAATCCTGATCATGGTGATTCCTGGAATTTAAATAAACACAAACCTGCTGGTGCATGGGAGCGACCTATATCTATATATCGTTGCGGTATGATGTGGATTAATCAGGCAAAGAGAAACGGTAATGACTCGACTGGTTTTTCCTGGATTGGGTTGGATCGTCCCGTTGCAAATTGCATTATGCCTTTTTATAGTAAAATGAAATCTTTACCGGAAAAAATTGAGACAATGAACCTTCTTGAGTTTGCTTTTAAAGGTAACAGTGCATGGTGGGCTTTCAACTTTGTTGCTAACTACGTTAACCTGAATTACGAATATATGATGAGAGAGGTTGTTGCCCTGCAAAATCAATTAGAAAAAGATTCTGCAGGAAAAATCAAACCCGTGTTGGATGGTCAGTCAAGTGAATTTATAATTGAGTTCTGTAATAATAATTTAGATACAGTGGTAAATAAATGGTGGGAATTAGCAGTAACATTAATTGTAAGATATAATGACGGCTGCATAACTACAGGTCCAAATAATATTATGGAAAAATTAGATTATCCAAAGTCATGGTTAAAAGATGTCGGTTTTTATGAAGGGCCTATAAACTACTAAAGACGAATTTATGGACAGCAACTGTATTTGTTAACAGCATGATAACACTGGGATTAAGGGTTGATGGGTCTGCTTTCCGCCTGAATGACCCGGTCAAGCCATTCGGACGTGGGGCAGGCGCTTGACAAACAAACAAAACATACATTCAAAGACAGTTAATCACGCAAAGACACAAAGAACACAAAGAACACAAAGGGAAAAATTAATATCTTTTATTTTATCTTTTTAAATTTGATTTCTTCGTGATCTCTGTGTCTTTGTGTGAAATTTTCTTTTGTTTCTCACTTTTAATTAAAAATTGTCTACGACAAAATGTAACAATTGTGACATTTTTATATCTACAAAATACCCTTCAAAATGGAACAAATGTTCAATGTTTCATATCTTTAATCTGTGTTATAAAAGAAGCAGAGGTGATAGGAAAAAAGGCGAAAGATCAGTTTAAATGATAAGAAAAACAGGAGGCTATTATGAGATTAAAAAATTGTTTCTTGATCTACAGTAGGATGGTGCGAAGATGAAAAGGATATTGTTTTGTTTAATCGCAATGCCGGTAGCGTTTGTACTGGTAACCTCAGCGAATGCGGCCCTCATAACCAGAGGCACTGGAATATCAACACATGGTACTTTCAACCTAATCTATGACACTGATCTTGACCTCACGTGGTACGATTTTACCAATGCCGGAGACCTATGGAATAATCAGGCAGATTGGGCTGGTGCATTATCGGTTGATTTCGGCGGTGATACTTATGATGACTGGCGTCTGCCGTCAACAGTGGATGGCTCAACTGTGTGGAGCTATGATGGTACCACAACGTACGGTTATAATGTTACGAATAGTGAGATGGGCCATCTCTATTACACAGAGCTGGGGAATAAAGGGTATTTTGCTACCGATGGTACTTTTCCACAACCTGGATGGGGCCTGTTAAACACCGGAGATTTTCAGAATTTGATAGCCGCTTCTTACTGGTCTGGTACCGCGGTTGCAGGTTCTCCAGGCTGGTACTGGAATCCCATGTTGGCCGATGGGGGACAGCTCACGTTCCACTGGTCCGGCACTTTTTATGGGTTGGCAGTTCGTGATGGTGATGTTGGTGTTGTCCCAGAACCCGCAACCATTACACTACTCGGCATTGGCCTTGTTGGACTTGCAGGTGCAACAGCAAGGCGGAGACAGAAAAAGGTAAAATACCAATAACGCTAATCTATAATATCATCTTAATCGATGGGAGGGGGGAAGAATGATGTTTAAAAAAGAAAAAGGAAAATTAATAGTTATATTTTTTGCCACGTTTATTATTGTATTCATGGCCAGTGTTTCCAGTGCCATAACCTTTGGTCCGGCTGTTAACATGGGATCTACTGTTAATACCGGTGCTGATGAAAGATTTCCCGATATTTCCTCTGATGCCCTGGATTTATACCTCTCTTCTGACAGAACCGGAGGTAGTGGTTTACGCGATATTTATCTATCTACCCGTCCTGATATCTCAAGCTCCTTTGGCTTACCGTCAAATCTGGGAGTGACAATAAACAGTACAGTTACTGACAGTGCACCAAGTATTACATCCAATAATGTTGCTCTGTTTTTTAGTTCTGATAGACTTTCAGGTTCAGGAAGCGGTGACATCTGGGTTTCAGTCCTATCCGGTGCGCCAAATAACGTAGGATCAGTTAACACCACAGCTAATGACATTGCACCTGACATATCTCCTGATGGCCTGACCATTTTTTTTACCTCCGACAGATCAGGTGGAAGCGGTGGTAATGATATTTATATGGCAACCAGATCAACTATCCCTGGTGCATTTGGTACAGCTCTTAATCTGACAACAATAAATACAGGGTTTAGTGATCTTGGCCCCACAATATCATCCGACGGATTAAGCCTCTATTTTACATCTGATCGTCCTGGTGGGTTTGGTGGTTTTGATCTGTATGTTTCAACTCGTCCCGACTTAATTTCATATTTTGGTTCTGGTGTAAATTTGGGAGCCAGTATTAACAGCAGTTTCAATGAAATGGGACCCAGTATATCTTCTGACGGCAGTACACTATATTATGATTCTAACAGATCAGGTGGATTTGGTGGTTATGACATATATCAGTCTACTGCAGTCCCTGAACCCACAACCATCTTATTACTTGGGATGGGCTTAGCGGGATTTGCAGGGGTATTGGTAAGACGGAGGTTTAAGAGGCTAAACAGCAGTAGTACAGTCTCTAATATTATCTCAATCCAGAGGAACAATAGTTATTTGCTATAAATCTGATAATCCGAGTGTTACCCGCTTAAAGTACTTAAAGGCACGATTTATCGGGAATCCAGGATATACTAGCCACTGGACTCCCGATAAATGCATTTGGATATAACAAAAGCGGTATACACAAATTCCTAACCGGACGCTACTGAGTTTGTTCAATAAAAAGCTTCAACTTATTAAATACAATCAACAATTCTTAATCCTCACTCTTTGCACTGTTTCTTTTCTCCAATTTCTCCAGTAAGAACAGGATTTCGGCAGCATCGATATAATCCAGATTTGGATCAGAGGCCAACTCTTTTTCACGAGAACCGGCAAGGATGGAATGTAGCTTTGCAATCAACAGCTTACCTTGTGCCGGTATTTTCGGGTCTTTTGCCACTTCATCCAGATGCTTTTTCACCTCCTCCGGTGGTTGATCTGCCATTGCATCATCAAACAAGGTACATAATCTTGCACCCGGATTCTGGTCTTCCCCACCTTCACTACGGAATGTGAGGTATAATTGGATTGCCTGCTCACGCGCCTGTGCTGCTGCTTCCTGATTATCGTCAGCCAGTTCAATCTCACGTAGTTTGTCCCAGGCCCTCCATGGTTCAACATTATGGCCATATGGTTTAAAGCACTCAATAGCTCGCTGGATTTCCTGCCTTGCATCTTTGTAGCGTTTAAGTGCGATTAATGTAATGGATAGATTTCCACGGACGCGGCCTTCATCTGCCATGTTATTGATCTCGACATATTTTTCTGCTGATCGTTGTAGAAAGGTTACTGCTTCATCTGTTCGTCCTATTTTTGCGTAAAAGCTTCCGAGTCTCCCCAGATTCTTAGCCTGATCTAACAGGTTATTTTGTTGTTCAGAAATGGCAAGAGATTTTTTAAATGCCTGCTCCGATTCTTCAAATTGACCGATTTCCTCGTGTACTGCACCCATCTGCTGATAGGCAACTGCAACCATATCCATATCACCAAGTTTTTCAAATATCTCCCGTGCTTCATCGTGGGCCTTAATAGCGTCTTCGTATCGCTCCTGAGATAGCCGTACCGTTCCAAGTTGACCTTTTCCTATGGCCATATGTTTTTCACTCTTGTATTTTTCGGCAATGCGAATACATTCTTGAAAAGCGGCGGCGGATTCATCTAAACGATCAAGATCGAGAAGACACTCCCCTTTTTTGGCAAGTGAAGCAGATGCCATTATTCCGGCAGCTTCAGAGCTTTTCTGATCAGCAATTTGTTCAAAGCGTTGGATAGCTTCATTAATTGCCTGAAGCGCGTTTTCGGAAGCGCCTCCCATTCTTAATACACGTCCAAGCTGTATGTACGCCTCTGTTGTGTCGTAATCTGCTCCCTCATAACTTGTATCACCTGCTTTTATGCATTTGTCAAGGAGCACCTGCGCGACACTTAAAGCCTGTGGAAGATTTCCTATTTCCAGGTATTTTTCAACCTGTAATCTCAAGGTTTCAAATCTTGAAGAGTTCCATTCTGAAGTCTTTTTCTGCTCTACCTTCTGAATCGCCTTTACTTTTGCCAGGATATCCGGTTTGTCTAGATGTGCAATCAATTGTTCAAGTAATGTAGCTCTGTCCAGAGTAACTTCAGGCACTTCCTGTATCTGTACATATTCCAGAGATTGTATCAGATTAGGTAGTTCCATCAGCGTCAGTTCATCCGCAAGGTTTGAATCTACCGATTGTTGTTTATACAGAAATTCACTCAATTGTCGTAAGCATTCGGCCCATCTGCCTCTACTTTTGTCGAGTATAGCTTCATCCAATTCATTCAGGAGATAAGGACACAGAGAGGGGTGAAAGTGTAGAAAACCATAAGGCATAGGTTTTGCCAGCTTAATTTCACGCAATTCATTAATCAATAAATCCCTTTCAGCATCATTAAGCTGTAAAACATTTGCTATATTTGAAATACTAGCACCTTCCTGAAAAACACCCAGGGGTTTAATCTTCTGACGAATATTAGGTGACAGTCGTTTCAGGGAATTTTCTATTCCGTCAATGAGAGCCTTTTCACGTTTGTCAGACAGGCTTTTATTCAATACTGCAACTATTTGAGATACGGCTTCATTTATACCGCCAGGACCGATCAGGATCTGTGTTCCAACCGGTTCATTTCCAAACTGTTCATTTAGCTCTGCAGGGTTAACACCTGCTAACAGTAATGGAATCACTTTGTAATTATCTCCTTCTTTACGGTTCACTTCCAGAGCGTATTTTATCTCTTTTAGGACCTGAGGAGAATTTATCGTGTCGGGTCCAATCACGGCAATAAATGCACCTGATTCTTCAATCTGCTGTTTTATGTCAGAATTCAATTCATCATCAGGAGCTGTTTCATGTGAGTCCGCACGGGTATTCAGCCCCTGGTTTTCTACTCCTTTACACAGACTTATTACAAGTGGCTTATATTTCTTGCCATGGGAAATGAAGATATAATTATTTTTCATAATGCCTTCCTAATATTTTAATAATTTTAACAATAACAACTTTAATCTTATTCCTTATCTTTTACTAAAAAAAATGTATTACAAAAAAGTATAATAATGAATCTCTTTTAAATCAATGTTCAAAACGTCGGAATATGGAAATATTTGTGAAACGGGTAAGTATGTTCTTTCCTGAAAATGGATATTTTAACATCTTATACACCTAATATGGTAACTTTAATTGACATATCCACAATCATTACTATAATAAACGATTAAAAAATTCCGGGTGTTTAAGCCGGTTTGTGATAAGCACTAAGGGGGAAATCCCTCATATCATTTCGCATATTTATTAGAATAAAGAAAACGTAAAAAATGAGTGGTGAAATCGAAAGTCTGGATATTGATGAAAAGGTAGAGAGTACCGTCTTAAGGTATGTCGGGAATACCCCTTTAGTAAGGATCAAAACTCCTCAGGATATATCTGATAAAATTGAGATATACGCTAAACTTGAATATTTTAACCCGGGAGGGTCGGTAAAAGACCGTCCGGTGTTGAGGATGATAAAAGAGGCAATAAAGACTGGAGAACTTACTCACGACAAGGCAATTCTGGACTCTACCTCGGGAAATGCGGGAGTCGCATACTCAATGATAGGTGCAGCGTTGGGATATGAAGTGGATCTGGTTATACCCGGAAACGCCAGCAAAGAAAGAATGCAAACCATCAGGGCTTACGGGGCAACGATTATTACCACTGATCCTATAAAGGGATATGATGAGGCGATAAGAAGAGCACATGAGATGCTGGCAGAAAATCCCGATAAATATTATATGCCGGACCAATACGCAAACGAGAATAATCCACTTGCTCATTATGAAACAACAGGTAAAGAGATCCTGGAACAGACTGATGGAAAGGTCACACACTTTATTTGCGGTGTTGGTACAGGCGGTACGGTGATGGGTGTCGGGAGAAGGCTTAAGGAATACAATCCGGACATAAAGATTTATGTCATCAAGCCTGAGGACTTTCCCGGGATTGAGGGGCTAAAGCCTATGGGTGAAGAGTATATAAAACCAAAGATTTACCGGGATGATTTTATCGAAGATAGTGTATTTAATATAACCTCCGAGGAGGCAAAGGACACGTGTTGTACTCTGGCCAGTGAAATGGCCCTCTTTGTCGGGCAGTCGTCTGGCGCATTTATGAAAGGTGCTCTAGAGTTGGCCGAGGAAATAGACGAAGGCGTGATAGTCACCCTTTTTCCTGATACCGGCAGCAGATATTTCAGCACACAATTATGGGAATAAAAAAAATGAAAAGAAATTTATTTACACTTCTGGGTATTTCAATATTATCACTTCTGTTTATTACCGTGAATTCCGGTTGCAGCAATAAGCAAGGAGATGCTGAAGAACATTATGATATAGGTACACTTCATTGGAAACAGGGAAGGATTGATGATGCCATCGAAGAATATAAGAGGTCAGTAAGTATTTTTCCCT
The DNA here is from genome assembly GCA_018670825.1 of Candidatus Scalindua sp. Taxonomy (GTDB): domain Bacteria; phylum Planctomycetota; class Brocadiia; order Brocadiales; family Scalinduaceae; genus Scalindua. Next base: position 61,458 of record JABHIW010000153.1, read on the forward strand.
ATTTCGAGAAAGCACACTTTAGTCTGGGTTGTGTATATACCCAGAAAGGGGAATACGATCTTGCAATTGAATCATTCAAGCAAGGATTGGAAATCAAACCGGATTGGATAGAGGCGCACACAAACCTGGGCGCCGCATATGAAGCAAATAGTATGGCTAAAGATGCTCTGGAAGAGTATAAAAAAGCATTAGGGATCAATCCTGATGTCCCGGAATCTCACATAAATCTGGGTAATCTATTTCTCAAGATGGAGAGATTTGATGAGGCTATTGGTGAATATAATATTGCCATCAAACTTAAGCCTGGCTTCTCGGAAGCCTACAACAATCTTGGTTATGTTTATTTCAAACAGAGTAATTATAGCTTAGCGATTAACAATTTTAAGAAAGCCATTGAACAAAAACCGGATTATATTAGCGCATATAATAATCTTGGACAGGCATATATAAAAGTAGGGATGCGTGATAAAGCACGGGAACAGTACGACATAGTCCAAGAACTTTCCAGCAAGAACAAGTAAATAGGCAGAGTAAAGACCTCTTCCCCGGACAGAAAGTGTCGAGAACTTTAAACCCCTCCTTAAGAAGTCAATGTCATTGAATTAAGAGATTTGATCTTTACATATAGAAAACAAATCTTTTTTTGGAGTGCAGTAACCGTGTTACTGCATTAACACGCATCATCACGGATGATGCACTCCATATTTCTACCTTAACTTGATGTATAGGAATTCCAAAGTTGGAGACGTTGAGATTCTTCGGTCGTTCCTTCCTCAGAATGACACGCAAAAAATGTCATTCTGAATGAAGCGGAGCGGAATGAAGAATCTAACTTGAAGATGCCTACCATATGATTAACAAACCTGTTTGCTAAAAGTTGTATAGGTTCACTTTGCATTTGTTGCCTTAAATCTATTGGCAATACCGACAAAAGACTGGGTTTGTTATTATTCCATTTAACGTAATTCACATATCAAGCGTAAATACTATGCAAATTAAGACTTACGCAATTATGCTTTTGTGTCAGGTTCTTTATTATTCGGCAGTTTTAATTATACTGTAATTGGCATATGTATATTGTTTGCAATAAGTTGCGCTTATTGGTATATATTGCTTATGTTTTTATACAAAGTACTTTTTAAGGGTTTATGAATAATACAGGTTATAAAGCGTGGAGGAGATGTAGAACTGGATAATCTTATAATGGTATGTAAAGAAAAGGTGTAAAGATGAAAAAGATAATAGTAATAGTGGTGTTGATGATCATGGGATATTCCATTCAGGCACAAGGCACGATGACAACAATAGGGACGGCAACATACAGTGGATCGGATTACAATCTCATCTGGGACGATGACAACAACGGGAATTCAGTAGTCTGGCTGGACTACACGAATAGTACTGCAAACTGGACAGCCCAGAACACGTGGGCATCGGGGTTGGATGTAGCGCTAACGTATAATGTTGACCCCGGTTATGCAGTAACCTGGAATGATGTCGACTGGAGATTGCCGACAACGGTGGATGGCCTATATGTGTGGGGTTACGATGGCACCACAACGGCCGGTTATAACATCACGAATAGTGAGATGGGTCATCTCTTTTACACAGAGCTGGGAATAAAGGGTATTACGCCACAGACGGAACAAACCCACAACCGGGATGGGGTCTGAATAACAAAGGAGATTTTCAGGATTTGTCAGCGGCCTCTTATTACTGGTCTGGTACGGAGTATGCGTCTTTTCCTGCCACCGCCTGGGGCTTCAACTTCACCAACGGCAGCCAGGGCACGAACTTCATCGAGGGCCCCCCCAATAGGTCCGCGCTGGCAGTTCGTTCCGGTGATGTTGCCGCTGTGCCAGAACCAGCGACCTTTGCATTACTCGGAATCGGTCTTGCGGGGATGGTTGGTTACGGCGTAAGAAGAAGGCTGCAACTTAGGTAATTTGATTATTGCCTACTGCAGGTTCAGGCTTGTAGCCTGAACCTTAACGTTTCGGTCCAATCTACCCGTCAAAAAGACATGTCGGGCTGGCAAGATTGAACCAGCAATTAATAAATAAATTCTTAATAAAGCAAGAGAAACTTCAACTTCCCCGGACAGAAAGCGCCGAGAACTTTAATCCCCTCCTTACGAAGGAGGGGAAATGGGGTGGTTGAAAAACTAAAAAAGTATTCCGTACTTATTAATAATTTACGTAAGCAGGACAGCATTTCTTAACATACACACCGCTTTCTATCTAATAAGCGAACAACGACTTCACATCACCGTATTCCGGTGCAATTAACTGCTGTAACTGTTCTATAGCTACCTTCCCCTTCTCTCCCATATGTGCCGAAAAATCATTCACGTATAGACCTATGTGTGATTTAACAACACTCTCTTCCGTTTCCTGAGCATGTTCCTTTATAAAGGATTCCGATTCTTTAGGATTGTTCCAGGCAAATTCAACACTTCTCCGAATCAATTCATCCACCTTTCTGGCCACATCTTTACCTATATCTCTACGGGCCACAATTCCACCCAGTGGGATTGGCGCTTCCGTTTTCTTTTCCCAATACTCGCCCAGGTCACAGATCAGGTACAACCCGTCCTGTTCATAAGTAAAACGGTTCTCATGAATCACGAGGCCCTGTATCCTGTCACCATTAAACAAATCGTGATACAACTCATTAAAGAAGGCATACTCTGCTTTATAAGTGATACCTTCGCCAGCCGCCCAAAACTTGAGAAGGGCGTTTGCTGTCGTGTTTTTCCCAGGGACTCCAACAGGAATGCCCGGATCAAGACTATTCGATTTTGTAGAGAGTAAAAGTGGGCCACATCCATACCCCATGGCTCCACCGGAATATAAAAGTCCATATCTATTCTGTACATTCCAGAGGTTGCCATAAGAGATTTTGACAATATCAAAATTACCTGCTTGAGCGCCTTCATTCAAGCTCTGCACATCAGCGAACGTTACCTCAAACTCAAATATGCCTGCATCTATCAAATGTTTCAATAGAGCATGAAAAATAAAGGTGTCATTAGGGCAGGGGGAAATGCCGATTTTCAACTTCATAATAAAACTCCACACAAATCTCTCAGTGACTTTATTGCTCCGATAATATCCCAACTCTCCCTGTCACGTGTAGTTGCAATATTGGAAATACTTCGGATCTGCAAAACAGGAATTCCAAAGTCCTCACCAAACTTTAATGCTCCTGCTCCCTCCATAGACTCTACTTCAACGCCGTATTTTTCGGCTCTTATAATACCGGTTGCTTCTTTCCCGGTAGCCGTATTCACCGTTGCCCCGGTAACAACAGGAAGGGCCTTTAAGGAATCTCCAAACAGATCTTCGAAAACGGGAATACACTTACTCTCATAATATTCCATCTCTCCCAGGTCCAGATCATTCAGACTCAAAAAAGGACCGGAATCTTCAGCACCCAGATCGGCTACAACCTCTTTTCCAATAATAATAGGAGTGCCCAGTACTTTTACTTTCTCTCTTGCTCCGGCATAAGCGCCTGCAATACCAATCTGCAGGATCCTGTCAACAGGGGTACTCAGATGAAATCGTACCAGAGAAGCATAGGTATTCAACACTCCAATTCCGGTAACTAAAAAAAACAGCCCTTCCTTTTGAAGACCGCTATCGGCTTTTTCAATTTCTAAAGGTGTTATTGATGGGAATATCCCGCTAAGCTCTAATGAGGTGGCTGTACAAATGAGTGTTTTCATAATCCTTCGATTTAATCCTAAATACCATATAAAATCAAGGCATAAAAAACATTGGCCTGGATTTCAACTGACCGCTTTATGAATAAAGAAATAACCTCTCTTCTCAATACTAAAAGCACTTGTTAATTGCTCTAAACTGGCACCATCTTTTAAAGTTAATTTTCGACATAGAACGTGGAGCTAAGTTTTTCAAAAACTTCTCAGCCTGTCAGTTCTTAAAAAAGCGACAAATTTTTTTACTATTCTGTCAACCTACCTGGAAAGATAAAAAAGCTTTGCCATGACACACTTTTGCACCGATCACTTCTGTGACATGGCACACCTTCGCACGTTTCCTTTGACCATTCACTTTTCATCGTAAACTTACAACAAAAAATTTAATCTTTGTTGTAAGTTTCTTCCTGACAAAGCCACAGGATAATATTATGGCTGATACCATTTAATAAATCTATTGCATTTCTTATTTTGGTACACGCTTTGTGCTTAGTACGCCAAAGGAAATTTCATTAACAATGAAGTAAAACGATCATCCGCTTCTATTTGTAAGTGACGGTTCTTTATTTTACTGCCTTTTCTGCCTTTTAGTTGTATCAACTGGCTTTGTAAAAAAAGGAAGAAATTAGTTGGAGGTGTGCCATGCTTAGAAAAGTCTTTTGTCTTATTGCTGTTCTTTTAATTCTTCCAACTTTTGCTGCCAATGCTGCTACCGAACTGTCTTCCTTTTCGGTCTTTGCCACCAATAGCGTGTGGATCCGTCAAGGTGCTGATATAAACAGCGGAAACATAGGCGTTAAGGATGTAAGCCCTGGTCCCTGGCTTGCCTCGCAGTCAGAGGTTACCGTTGGTATTAATGTTTATGTGGCTGATGGTGTTTCGATCTATGGAGACTCTATTAAGGTAAAGACCGGAGCTTCGGCCTTTGATGTCTACTACAATAAGTTGACTAACAATGGAACCATCAGGGGCAGCGAAAACACACCGTTAAGTCTTCCTCTAGATATAATGATGCCACCATTCCCCACTCCGGTTCCCGGAACTGAAGATCACGATATTCTCCAGGGTGGAAGCCTTACTCTTAGTCCCGGATCTTACGGTGAAACCATGGTGAGAAAAAATGCGACTCTGACCTTGACAGGAGGCACGTATCATTTCGAGAACCTTGATCTGGGCATTCTTAATGCGAAGGTGCTGTTTCAGGCGCCCACCGATATGATCATAAATAATCGCCTGAAGCCAGGCAAAGATGCCTTTATCGGCCCGGAAGACGGATCAGGTATCAGCGCAAAAGACATCCGCATCTATGTGTGTGGAATAAACGGCAGCACAGGCAATCTGGGTGCAACACCTAAGGCCGCCCGCATAGGTTTCAACAATACCCTCCATGCAAACATCTATGCTCCTTTCGGAACTCTCTGGATCAAGAAGGGCACCATTGCAGAAGGCTCGTTTATCGGCAGGGACGTAAAGATAGGAGCGAATATCCAGCTCTCCTTAAACAGCGGCTTCGGAGATCCCGATCTGGATGGCGACGGCTTTACTGAAAGCCAGGGGGATTGCAATGACAATGACGCCACAATAAACCCTGCCGCACAGGAAGTCTGTGATAGCGTAGACAACAACTGTGATGGTCAGATAGACGAAGGGGTAATAAATCCATATTACGAGGATACCGATAGTGATGGATACGGTAATCCGAATATCAGCACAGATTCCTGTCAGCAACCGTCAGGATATGTTGCCGACAACACGGATTGTGACGACTCTGACGCGTCGGTAAACCCTGCCACTACCGAAATACCATACAACGGTAAGGATGATGATTGTAACTCTGCCACTCCTGACGATGATCTGGATGGTGATGGTTTTATTAGCGTGAACGATTGTAACGACAATGATTCCGGCATATTCCCTGGCGCTGCTGAGACACCATACGACGGAATAGACCAGGATTGTGATGGCAATGATTTAAATGATCTGGATTTTGATGGATATATAGCAACACAAGCTGGCGGTAATGATTGTGACGATGACAATTCCGCCGTAAACCCCGGAGCTACTGAAATTACCGGAAACGGTATAGACGATGACTGCAACCCCGGCACAACAGACAGCGTTGTTGATATTCCTGAAGGTACCTATGGAGATCAGTATGAAAACCTCGTTCCTCCTGATGCGACAATTACATCCTATGATGATAACCGGTTTGCCCTCATAACGGGAAGTGTACAGGACAGCTTTCTCAATCCTGTTCCGGCAATTGTCGTATCCATACACGGATATCCCGAATATGGAACAGTTCAGACAAATAGTGAAGGTGAGTTTTCAATACCTGTAGAGGGCGGAGGCACAATAACGGTTGTATATGAGAAGAGCGGCTTTATAACAAGTCACCGCAATGTATATGTCCCCTGGAATGATATTGCCATAGCAGAAACCGTTACCATGATATCAGAGGATACTGCTTCCACTACCCTGACTTTTGACGGAAACCCTTCAACAATTATTACCCATAGTAGTTCTCCGGTAACAGATGAATTTGGCGATCGTTCCTTAACAATGGTATTCCATGGAGACAACCAGGCCTTTTCCGTTGATGAATTTGGGAATGAAACTGAACTAACCACAATTACCACCAGGGCCACCGAGTTTGAAACCCTTGAGTCCATGCCGGCAAAACTTCCCCCAAATTCAGCCTATACTTACTGTTCTGAGTTATCGGTAGATGGTGCAGTCAAGGTAAGATTTGAGAAACCCGTCATTGTATATATAGATAATTTTCTTGGTTTTGACGTAGGAGGAGCTGTTCCGGTCGGATATTATGACAGGGACCGCGCGGTATGGGTGCCATTGGACAACGGCGTGGTGGTAAAACTCCTGGATACGGATAGTGATGGCATTGTTGATGCCCTCGACAGCACGGGAGATGATCAGCCTGACGACCTTAACAGTGATGGCTTTTTCAACGATGAAGTATACGGGCTTGATAATCCCGTTCAATATAGTCCCGGTTCAACCTACTGGTACTTTGAAGCCTGGCACTTTACACCGTATGATTGGAACTGGTCGTTTGGGCCGCCTGCTGATGTCATACAACCAAATCCCGAAGGAGTGCTTGTCGTGGACCAGGACTCAGATAAAAATGATGATCCTTGCGATAATGATTATACAAGCTCATACGTAGAGCGCAGGAGCAGGATCTTCCATGAAGATGTTCCTATCCCAGGTACGGATTTCACCCTTCATTACGCAAGTAACCGTGTAAGTGGATACAAGTCAGTCATCAGCATTCCGGTAAGTGGTGCAAATCTCCCGGCAAGCCTGAAGAAAATTAAAGTTACTATGCGTATAGCGGGACAGGTATTTGAACAGACACTTGATTCGTTACCAGACCAGAAGGTTGAGTTTACATGGGATGGTCTTGATTACCTTGGAAATACCGTCGCTGGATCGATTAAGGCTGATGTAAGTATTGGATTTGTTTATGATGCAGTCTATCTCTCACCAGGAAATTTTACTCAGTCCTTTGCGCAGGCAGGAACCAATGTAACCACAATTCGCGCAAGGCAGGAGATTATTACATGGAAAAAATATACTGAAAGAATCTATAGATCAGATAGAAAAACTGGGAAAATTGCAGAGGGCTGGACGCTTTCAGCCCATCATTTCTGGCGGCCATATCATCCCGGTACACTTTACAAAGGAGACGGGACAACAAGCAATAATGATGTTACAATTATCACAACGGTAGCCGGTAATGGGCAAAATGGCTACAGTGGAGACGGTGGACCTGCTACTGAGGCGAAGCTAGACTTTCCATTTAGTATAGACGTAGATAGTGCTGGAAATATATATACATCGGATACCAATAATAGTGTAATAAGGAAGGTGGATACCAATGGAATCATTACTACGGTTGCAGGTAATGGTGATGGGGGTAGTGGCTCCACTGGAGATGGAGGCCCAGCTACCGAAGCAACGATATGGGGGGCGGCAACAGGTGTAGCCGTAGATAGTATAGGTAATATTTATATAGCCGAAATCCATGCTCATAGAATAAGAAAGGTGGACACGAATGGAATCATTACTACGGTGGCTGGTAATGGACAATGGTCCTACAGTGGAGACGGAGGTCCTGCTACTCAGGCGGCGATAGCCAGGCCACAAGGTGTAGCCGTAGATAGTATGGGTAATATTTATATAGCCGATGATGGAAATTATAGAGTAAGGAAGGTGGACACAAACGGGATTATTACAACGGTTGCCGGTAATGGACAATTTGGCTACAGTGGAGACGGAGGGCTTGCTACTGAAGCGGAGTTAACCGGTCTAGAAGATATATACGTGGACAGTACAGGTAATATTTATATACCCTATTCCGGTAATCATAGCATAAGGAAGGTGGACACAGGCGGAATTATTACTACGGTGGCTGGTATTGGACAATTTGGCTACAGTGGAGACGGAGGGCCTGCTACTGAAGCGATGTTCCGTTCGCCAATAGATATGACCGTGGACAGTATAGGAAATATATATATAGCCGATCACGAAAATAATAGAGTAAGGAAAGTGGATACAAGTGGAATCATTACCACGGTTATTGGTAATGGGCAATGGAGCTACAGTGGCGACGGAGGACCTTCTACAGAAGCGGAAATAAGCAGAGCAGGAGGAATTGCCGTGGACAGTATAGGTGATTATTATATAAGTGACACATACAATCATAGAATAAGGAAGGTCTCATTCCCCGATGTATTTGCCGGCCTTATTACGGTTGGTGAGATGGCATTTACGGATGAGAACGGCCTGGGGTATATAATGGATAGTACAGGACTTCACAAATCCACTATAGATCTGTCAACAGGCAACACTCTTCTCTCTTTCGGGTATGATGGGGATTCACAACTGGAATCCTTGACCGACCAGTTTGGGAATCAGACAACGATACAGAGAGATGCTTCCGGTGTGCCCATTTCCATAACTTCACCGGACGGTATTATGACAGGGCTTACCGTAGATGGTAATAGTCATTTAACACAGGTAACATCTCCTGATAACACCAGTTTTTCCTTTACCTATGATCTGGGTGGACTCATGACAGATGAGTATGACTTGAAAGGCAATCACTTTGTGCATATTTACGATGGAAGCGGCAAGGTTACTGATATAAATGATCCTGAAGGAGGTACATGGGACTATTCACGTACTGTGGACAGTGACGGTAACGTAACGACAACGGCCCAGACCGGTGAGGGTAATACTACAACCTATGTAGACAGAACAGAGACAACCGGGGCTTCCACTTCGGTAAAGACCGGTTCTGATGGTTCAATATCCACTATTTCCCGTGCTTCAGATGGTATTACTGAGACCAATGAACTCTCCTGTGGTATGACCCTTGATATGAAATATGACCTTGATTCTGAATATATATACAGATATCTCAAGGATGTTACAAGGACTTCACCGTCAGGCCTCTTGCGGAGTACCACAAGTAGCAAGAGTTATGCAGACACGAATACCGATGGCATACCTGATCTTATAACGGATACCGTAACGGTGAATGGAAAGGATTGGACATCAGCAGATAACACCCTGACCGGTATGATTACCAATACCTCTCCTCTTGGTAGAGTATCGACAGTCAAATATAACACTACTAATCTTCTGACAGATGAGTCGGAAGTCACAGGGATTCTCCCCTTAACGTTCAGTTATGACACTAGAGGAAGACTTATCGGCACAACAGTTGGGACACGAACGTCTACAAGGGATTATGACGCAAACGGTTACCTTGACTATATAATCACACCTGATAATAAGACATACGACTACACCTTTGATGTTATGGGCAGGCTCACACGGGAAGACCGTCCTGATAACACCTCAATAGGTTACAGCTATGACAATAACGGTAACATGACACTCCTTGTAACACCGAAGAGTATCAGCCACACCTTTGATTACACAGGCAATGATCAGCGTAAAGACTACACTCCTCCAATATCTGGAAGCTATGCTTACGTTTTTGATAAAGAGAGAAAACTCAAGACCCTTACATTCCCTACCGGTAGCCAGATTCAGAATACCTATACCAATGGTCTGCTTACGAATACACTGACGCCGGAGAACACTATTGACTTTACCTATGAATGCACAAGTCTGTTGTCAGGGGCAAGCATGGGTAGTGAGACGGTAGCCTATGCCTATGATGGTTCACTCCTCGAAACTGACACACGTTCAGGTATCCTGAACAAGGCAATCAACTACACATATGACAACAACCACAGACTGGCATCAGTAACATACGCTGGCAGTAATTATCTCCTTGGCTATGATGATGATAGCCTCCTCACCTCAGTGGGTGGTTTTACGATTACAAGAAACACGGATAACGGTCTGCCGGAGTCAGTCAGCGACGGCACATTGACACAAACCAGAAGCTTTAATGGATATGGAGAGGTTGATAATTACTCCAATACGGTAAATGCAGTCAATGCCTATGATGTAAGCTTAACAAGAGACAACTCCGGAAGGATAACAGAGAGGATAGAGGTGATAGGAGCGGAGACGATTACGTGGGATTACGTATACGATGATCTTGGCAGGTTAGAAGAGGTGAAAAAGAACACTAACGTTGTTGAAAGCTATGAGTATGATGCAAATGGAAACCGAACACTTGAAACAAACACCGCAAAAGGCATAACAAATAAAGTATACGACTATTCCAACGAAGACCATATTATCTCAGCAGGAACTGATTTATATGTGTTCGACTATGATGGCTTCCTGGTAGACAAAGTTTCAGAGGCAGGGGCAACTACGCATGATTACTCCTTACGAGGCGAACTCCTCAGTGTTGACCTGACAGACGGCAGAAGCATTACCTACGACCACGACCCGATGGGCAGAAGGGTAGCGAAAAAGATTGACGGAACAGTGGTAGAAAAATATCTCTGGCGTGACAATACCACGCTGCTTGCAGTTTACGATGGCTTAGACAATCTTACCATGCGTTTCAACTATGCGGACGGAAGGCTGCCGATTTCAATGTTGCGAGGAGGTAACACATATTATATGATGTACGATCAGGTAGGTTCGCTTAAATTAATAGTCGATTCAACAGGAAGCACAACTAAAAGAATAGACTACGATTCCTTTGGCAACATAATAAATGATACAAATCCCGGGTTTACCTTACCGTTTGGATTTGCCGGAGGCTTACATGACAGAGATACCGGTCTGGTCAGATTCGGAGCAAGAGACTTCGATCCAACCATAGGACGCTGGACAGCCAAAGACCCGATAGACTTTGCGGGTGGTGATACTAATCTGTATGGGTATGTCGCGAATAATCCTGTTAATTTTATTGATCCAAATGGTGAATTTATAAATGGAATTACTGCTGGGATTGGCGCTTCAATAGGTGCTGCTGTTGGAGCAACGAATGCAATTTTTAATGGAGGAAGTATATGGAAAGGTGCCGCATTTGGTGCACTTACTGGCGCTACAGCAGGATTTACATTTGGCGCATCAATTTATGTTCACGCAGCTGCTCATGCTGCCATATCAGCAGGAACTGATGTTTTACAACAAACGTTTACAACCCCTTGTGGTCATATAAATTATGGTTCCGTTGTTTCAAGTGGAATTGCAGGAGCTCTTGGTGGAGGTCTTGGTAAGTTTCTTGTCAGGAAAGGCGAGGCGGCAGTAGTCGATGCAGCAATTTTATCAGGGGGATTATCAGGTATTGTTAATGCTGGGCTTACTTGGGCTACTCAACCCGTTAATAGATAGTGTTAACATTTGCAGTTTGAATAAGTAAGGGATCTAATGCAATTGCTCAGTAGACTATCAGAGGTTGCAAAATTTATTTATCTTATGAAGAAAGCTATTAAGTTTAATAATATAAAATGTTAATGCTTATTTTGACAATTATTTTTGCAATTATAATGGGTTTTTTAAAAAGTTATTTCTTTGTATTAATTTATGTGAAAAAACTTCAAAAATATTTTATTAAAAAGAAAAAACAAAGTAATTTGATTAAATTATTTAGTTTCCTGTTTCAACTTTCAATACCGATATTTTTTATAAGCATAGGCTTTCTTTTGCCATTTGAAATAATTAAATTTTTCTCGCATAAGTATTTAATTAGCGAAGACATCTTAAAAAAATTACTTTCTTATTATGCATTTGTTTTTTTATTTAGTTTTTTTGGATTTTTATTGCTTTTTATAAAGCAGGGAAAAATTAAGGTTACTTTTAGTCGGTAGAATCCGGTTAGGGTTTTGAATGTGATATTTTTTCATATCTGAATTCCTTTATCGGTTATCTATGTTGCTCGTTCATTCTGTAGCTATAACAACATGTTAAATATTTTATTTGGTTGTGCTTGTAATATTTTTGTTCTACATTTAACAATGCTAGTGTGACCTATAGATGAGTTTTAGTTTTTGCAATGATATTATAATTTGATAAAAGATAATGAACAAGGGCGAGTTAATTGAAAAATTAGATATTCAAAAAAAATATGGAAGTAAAATCATTAGGATTGCGTTGCTGCCTATATTTGGATATGCTGGGTTTGGTATATTTGCTATGACAAGAATATCTTTTGTTCAAAGAAATAGAATATGTTTTAGCTCCTGTTACTTGTTCATTATTTTTTTTGTTGTTGGTATAATTTTTTGGTTGCTATTTAGAAATATGAGAAGAATCGGGTTGGTTTGTTCGAAATGCCAAAAAATGCTTGATAAAGAAACCGCATTGACTACTCTGAAATGTGGAAAATGTGGAGAGATTATTATTACCGGAAACGGTACATCTCAATGAAAAGAATATACAGCAATTTTAATAATTATTCACTGTATCAAGTATCGATATCACCTATTCTCGGACAGCCTGTTTAATCTTGATATAATGTTGGTCAGGGAAATAGAGTTGGCTCTCACTCTCATAATATTCCATCTCTCCCAGATCCAGATCTTTCAGACTTAAAAAAGGACCGGAATCTTCGGCACCCAGATCGGCCACAACCTCTTTTTCAATAATAACAGGAGTGCCCAAAACCTTTACCTCCTCTCTTGCGCCGGTATAAGCGCCTGCAATACCAATTTGTATAACTCGATCAACAGGCGTATGCAGATGAAATCGAACCAGAGAGGCATACGTATTCAACACTCCGATTCCAGTTACTAAAAAAGACAAACCTTCCTTTTCAAAACCGCTATCGGCTTTTTCAATTACTAAAGGAGTTATTGATGGGAATATCCCGCTAAGCTCTAATGAGGTGGCGGTACAAATGAGTGTTTTCATAATCTTTCGATTTAATCCTAAATATTATATAAAATCAAGGCATAAAAAAACAGAAGGGGGTCACATCCCGCCACTTGACATAAACAGTTTGGTCTGAGAAAAGGGGTCACCCATTCCACACTTTTCAAAACCGCTATTGGTTTTTTCAGTTTCTGACGGAGTTATTGATGGGAATATCCAGCCTAGTTCTAATGAAGTGGCTGTACAGATGAGTGTTTTCATAACCTTTCGAATTAATCCTGAATACGGTATAAAATCAAGGTTTAATAAAATCATTGACTGGGAGCATAGGGAAGACGCTTTATTGGACACGGATAAACACTGTTTAAAGGATAAAAGGAAAAAGAGCTGGAAATATGATTCTTAGTGGTTGACAAATAGATGGAGGGTTGTATAAAATCTTGAAAAAGAAGGGGTTATATAAAGAGTAAGCAGGAATTGGTTTTTATAACTATTTGCACTTGTTAACTAAATTCAGGATATAAGTTATAACTCTGGTATTAACTGTCATCTGTGGCCCGTAAAGTAACAAATCAGCCGATTGTCGGCTTTCGCTATCGAATTATTTGTGTGTTTGGTTTTCGATAGCGTAATCTCAATCAACACACAGAATAGAGGAAGATATATGGAAATTTATGTTGGCAGTTTGCCGTACACCGTGACAGAAGACGACTTGAAAGAGGCATTTACAGAGTTTGGTGAAGTAGCAAGCGTAAGGCTTGTTAGTGATAAGTTCTCAGGAAAATCCAAAGGTTTCGGATTTGTTGATATGCCAACTAACGAGGAAGCGGACGCAGCGATAGCGGCCCTGAATGAAAGCTCTTTCAAAGGAAGAGATATCAAGGTAAATCCAGCTAAACCAAAAGAAGAACGTCCTCAACGCAGGGCAAGGTCTTAACACCTGACAATGCAATTCACTGGAAGTCAAGAAGCATAGCTTGCTATGCTTCTTGCTCTCAGTAATTACTGATGTTGGTAAATGGGTGATTTTTTTGAGGTGATTTGTTGAATGTTGAGACCTGACCCCTCTTTAATTTTTTAGTAAATAAGGCCTTACTACCATGGATGTTTTGCGTTAACGTCTCTTGTAGTAAGGTTTTTTTATTTGACTAGAGTGGTGTAATAAATAGCTATGAAAGGTGATTCGGTTTTGGTAATTATTCAGTGTCTGAGAATAGAGAACAAATATCAGAAATAAAAAGGAAGATTTCTTCCCTCAATCTTAATGAAAAGGTTTTTGACGGGATTGATTTAACATTCGGACAGCAGCTTTATGAAAGGGGAAAACCTAAGAAATATTTTGAGTCCACTATTGAGCTATTCAAGGCATTAGGAGGAAAAAATATAGTGGAGATTGGATGTATGCGTGCTCCTCTTAGGCATCCAATTGCCGAATTACACTCTGACTGCTGTAATGACGGCCATTCCACATACTTTTGGTCTCTTTCAGGGGCCAATGTGGAGTCTGTCGATATATGTCCGAATGCAGTAAGAATAGCCAGAGAAAGTTGTAAGGAGTTCAAAAACTGCAAAATCACCAGGGGGGATGGTATCAAATTTTTAGAATACTTCACAAGCAGAATAGATCTTCTTTTTCTGGATGCATGGGATGTGGATGATAATACCGCTTATGCGGAAAACCATTTGACTGCCTACCTGAAGGCGAAACCAAGACTGAATAAAACCAATATCATTGCCATTGACGACACTGATATTGGAAAGGGGGGAAAAGGACGTTATTTGGTCCCTGTACTAATGGACGACGGATATCAAATATTGGTAAAGGGAAGGCAGACCATAGCTTTAAAAGAAGACGGCAGGTAATCCAGGATTGTTATTAATGGATCAGACTTTGAGTGCAAAGGGTGACAATACTTTTACCGCCATTTTGCCCAAAATAGATAGTGTGATAATAAAAAAAATTCAAATTAAAAGGAGAAAATAATGTCAAATACGCCAAAAAGCCTCTCTTTAGGGATATTAAGTAGAGAATTGCCTAACGGTATAGGAACAGGTGTCATGGCTTTGAACGATCACGTGATTTTCAGCGATTACAGTGAGAAGCATCTTCCTATGTTCCTGGTGGCTGTAATTGAACGGTCGAATGGGAGTGTTGTAGAGCAAAAGAAGTATGGAAAGGATATTAATGACCATATCACAAAAGATATGCAGCCATATATGGATCAGGAAGGGAAATTTATTGTGGTATTTGAAACCGTAAACATGACTGTCAGGCATTTTCCTACTGGAGAGCTATACAAATTTTTGCTAGACTGCGGTGCAGATAAAGGATTGCGCACATTGGAAACATTGGCGGGAAATGCCGCTTCTCAATTGTATCTCAATATGAGATATATTATGGTAGGCATTATTGACAAAACCCCAGCCACCATTGCTGTTGAAGCGTACCAAACCGCTACCGATTACGGAGAATTAGTAAAATCTTTGACTCTGAGATCAGTTAAAGTTGGGGACAATTATATTTATATCATAGAAGATAGTATCATCTAGGATTAGGAAGCAATTTTACATGAATGGAAATGTTCAGTGTTTCAGGAAGTATCTTGACTATAGACAGTCCTAAATATTATGCTACAACCCAAAGCCTCCATAGCCGACAGGCTAAGGGGGCATTTTCAATTTCCATACAATACGTTGTTGGTCACAATTGATCATACACGTCCCGCATGATAATAGTCAATGGTCTCTGGCTATTGACCATTTTTTCCCTTAAGGTGAAGAGCCACGTACAACCGATGAAAAAATCCAATAGTCAAAAAGAGAAACCATCCATTCTGGCACTTGGCGTAAATGTAACAGGCAGCGGGTTCTCCAGGGTGCTTGATACTCTCATGGAAAACCTCAAAACTCGTTACCGTATTCACTACATCGGTATCGGATACAGGGGTGAACCAATTGACAAAGGATGGAAAATCTATCCATGCAATCAAGAAGGAGGAGATCTTTTCGGAAGGTATCAAGCCCAGAGGTTTATTGAACAGAATAGACCGGAAATAGTTTTTATCCTGAATGATATATGGGTAATGGAACACTATGAGCCAATGCTGAAGGAATTTAAAGATGATTTATCCATCGTCACCTACACCCCTTTTGACGGTGCTTTGAAGCGTGATGAAATGTTGATTCCTTTCACGGTAGTGGACCGGTTTGTGGTCTACAAGGAGTTTGCAAAAGAATCCACAAAGAGGTCTCTTACCCGACTTAGTAACAAACTCGGAAATCTTGATTTTCCTGAAATAGAAGTGATCCCTCATGGTGTTGATACCAAAAAATTTTATCCATTGGTTCCGTCAGTAGACACCCTGTTCAAGGGCGAAAAACGGCTAAAAGCAAAGCAGTCTATTTTTCCCAACGAGGACCATTTACCGGATTCATTTATTGTTCTCAATGCAAATCGTCCTACCGAAAGAAAACGTATTGATCTGACCATCGAAGGGTTTGCATTGTTTGCACAAAATAAACCGTCGAATGTATTGCTTTGTCTTCATCACGGAATTATAAGCGACAGTGAAAGAGAGAAAGTAATCAACACGGCAAAACAATGCAATATCATGGACCGTCTCAGACTCAACCCATGCAACAAGGAGAGTTCTTATGTGGATGATCAAAAAATGAATATCATATACAATGCTTGCGATGTGGGCATTAATACATCCATGGGAGAGGGATGGGGCCTGGTAAGTTTTGAACATGCAGCCACCGGTGCTGCGCAAATAATCCCAAGGCATAGCGGGAGTGAGGATCTATGGGAAGAGGGTGCCGAACTGGTGGAACCGACAGGGCCCAGCGCCAAACCGGCTTATGTTAATTATCCTCTTGAAATGAATGTTGTTTCTCCTGAAAATATTGCCACTGCATTGGAAAAACTTTATCAGGACAAGGAGTACTTGGAGGCTATGTCCATTGCCGCATACCAAACAGCCCTCAAGCCTCAATATGATTGGAAGGATATAGCCTGGAAGTGGGATAGCCTTTTTTCTAATTTGTTAAAATAGAATATGGATTTAAGTAAATATTATCAGGAAAGGAATAGGCCCGGTTATCGCATTTAAGCAAATTGTTAACTGACTATAAATCTGGGTATACAATACTTGTTTAATTGCAAACAAAACAGGGTATTTATAAAAGAGACCCTTAAGAAGTAAAGCAATCCGTTTATGTCTATACCGATTTTGTTTTAAGTCTACAATCGTCTAAAGAGAAGTTGTCCGTAAACTTGACTGCACACCGTAACTCAAATTTTCTGATTTATATTTCACACTTGCTAGTTTTTTTGCCTCTGATAACTCACTGTTACATAAACTTCTCTCGTTCAAGCTTGTATTGAAATAGGAGGAAAAACCCTGTTTGATTGCGTCCTTTAGCTTTCTCTCTGGGATATCAATGTAGGTGATCCCTTTTCTTAAATCTTCAGCTTCCGGTTTTATCTTAAAACAGCTTGAATGTTTCTCCGTATTGATTCCGGTCAGAATAGAACCATGTTGGAGTAGTTTACCTTTAATCCTTGCCTGGGCACTGCCGATAATTTTTTTCTTATTGATTGTGAGTTCGTTGAATGACGGTTCCTGGAAGCAGACAGGATTATCCTTGTTTTTGATATTTGAACTGTGCATCTCTAGGTTTAACCCTAAAGTTCTTAAACCCTGAATGATAGCGCTGCTAATAATCTTGTATGATTCAATAATCGATCTCGGCATCATCTCCTTATCGATAATAAAGGAATAGGTAAGTTCCTTTTCGTGAAGAACTGCTTTTCCTCCCGTAATCCTCCTGACGATATCAATATTGCTTTCATCGCAATATCCAAGGTCTATATCATCCAGGTCCTGATACTTGCCAATCGAAACAGCGCATGGTTCCCATTGGTAAACCCTCAGGACCGGTACTCTCGATGAGAGCAGTACCTCGTCTATTGCCATATTTATATAGGCATTGTTAAATCCGGTGTCAATCAAATCCATTTTAGTAAAAGAAAGTTAAAAGTGTCTACCCGCCTGACCAATCAGTTCGGGCAGGAAGTTTGAAGTGAGCTAAAGTTGCGGAATTCTTTTAACTTTAGGCACTTTAGTTCACTTAAGGCACTTCAAACTTATTTTGCGGCTATGCCGCTACGTCTTCCGCATGATAACTGCTTCTCACCAGTGGTCCGGAGAAAACGTGTGAAAAGCCCATCTCTAGTGCCTCTTCTTTTAGATCATTGAATTCCTGGATAGTGTAATATTTTTTTACTTCTGATAAACCTGCTCCTGGTTGAAGATACTGGCCGATAGTCAGGATTGCAACTCCTGCTCTGCTTAAATCATGCAGTGTTTCTCGTATCTGATCTTTTGCTTCCCCCAGCCCTATCATTAAGCCTGATTTAATGTATGGCAGGAAATTCCCTGCATGTTCTAATATTTTTAAAGAAAGATTATAATTGCCGTCCGGTCTTACATAGGGAAAGAGATCTCGAACAGTCTCAATATTGTGATTGAAGATGTAGGGTGTTGAAGCGAGGACGCGATCTAACAGTTTTACATTTCCTTTGAATTCAGGTGTCAGTATCTCCACTTTGCACTCTGGCCTGTGCTTCCTGATCTCAGTTACCGTATTATAAAAATGTTCTGCCCCAAAGTCTGGCAGGTCATCTCTCGTGACTGATGTTATTACGGCATAATTCAAACTCAGACGGTTAACAGCAACTGCGATCTTCTCGGGTTCCAGTCTATCCAGCCCTTCTGGGGTTCCGGTACGGATGTTACAATAGAGGCACTCCCTGGTACAAACATCACCCATTATCAGGAATGTTGCGGTACCTCTTCCATAGCATTCTGCAATATTCGGACACTTCGCTTTTTCACATACGGTGTTTAAATTATTCTCCTTCAGGGTAGCTCTTATTTGATTATAGGCAATACCGGAAGGGATTTTCACTTTAAGCCAATCCGGAAGCTTTCTACGTTTTATTTGGAATGCCATCTTAATTTGGGTTTCCTAGCGGCATGGACAATGTCGATCCTTCCAATCGGTGCATTCAGTGGCGCCTTTGTCAGTTTCTCAGGATTGTGTTCTGCCTCTTCCTTGATTACTTTCATTGCTTCTATGAATGCATCTAAATTCTCTTTTGACTCGGTTTCGGTAGGTTCTATTAACATGGCACCTTTTACAATTAAGGGGAAATAGATTGTTGGTGGATGAAAACCAAAATCCATAAGACGCTTGGCAATGTCATTTGTCGTTATGCCGTTTGGCATCAAGCTGTCATCGATTACAAATTCATGCTGACATATCCGATCATAAGGCAGATGATAGTGTCCCTTCAATTTCTCCTTCATATAATTTGCGTTCAGGACTGCATTTTCAGCAACATTTCTTAGCCCTGATGTTCCGATAGCTCTGATGTAAGAATAAGCTCTGAGAAGAATACCAAAATTTCCGTAAAAAGAGTGTACTTTGCCAATAGACTCGTTTGATTGTTCAAATTTCAGTTCCTCATTTTCTTTAATAATCCTGGGATTTGGCAGGAACGGTTCCAGCTCTTTTGTGACTCCAAGAGGACCAGAACCGGGACCTCCGCCTCCATGTGGTGTTGAAAATGTTTTGTGCAGGTTCAGGTGTATAATGTCGATCCCGAAATCTCCCGGCTTGACTACTCCCAGCATTGCATTCATATTAGCGCCATCGAGATAGCACAGTCCTCCATAGTCATGAACTGTTTTTGTTATTTCCAGAATATTATCATCAAATATTCCTAATGTATTCGGATTTGTTATCATGATACCTACAACATCCTTGCTCATCTTTTGCCGCAGGTCTCCAAGGTCAATTCCTCCGGACTGACTTGTTATTACATGGACCGGCTCAAACCCGCATAGTGAAACAGATGCAGGATTAGTTCCATGGGAGGAGTCAGGAACGATGACTTTTGTACGCTTCTCACCTCTCTTCTCAAACCAGGCTTTCATAATCATTATTCCCGTCAATTCTCCGTGTGCCCCGGCAGCAGGTTGTGTTGAGAAGGCATGTATTCCCGTAATCTCACAAAGATATTGTTGTAATTGGTATATTATTTCCAGTGCACCTTTGTTGTGTTGTGATAAAGGGTGTATATTAAATTCAGGGATTTTTGCAGCTACTTCATTAATTTTTGGATTATACTTCATGGTGCAACTACCAAGGGGATAGGGGCCATTGTCCACACCAAAGTTAGATTTGGAGAGATTTGTGTAATGTCTGACTACTTCAACTTCAGAGAGTTCAGGCAGGTCCAGATCGACCCTCTGTAACTCTTCCGGAATATTTGTTTGTATGTCCAATAGCCTGACATTAAACGAACTACTCCCGGTTTTTGATTTTTCATTGAGTAATTTCATGCAGAACCCTGTCTATGTCTTCTTTCGGAGTCATTTCCGTACAGCAAATTAGATAGCAGTCTTTAAGATCGGGATAATAATTTTCTAAAGAGACACCAATTTCGATATCAGATAATTTTGATAGAATATCCTTGCGGATCCTTACAACAAATTCGTTGAAGAAAGGTTTATCAAAGACCATATCAATACCTTCAATTTGATTTAATTTACCGGCAAAGTAAACGGCTAATTGATTATTCAACTGTGCCAGTCTGCGCAGGTTCTTTCCATAGGTAACAAGGTATACGGCCGCAGCAAGCATACAAAGCCCTTCGTTCGTGCAGATATTACTCGTTGCTCTCTCTCTCCTTATATGCTGTTCCCTAGTGCAGAGAGTAAGGGCAAAGCTTCTATTACCATGGATGTCAACCGTTTCTCCCGCAAGTCTCCCTGGAATCTGTCTGACATAAGCGTTCTTGGTAGCAATAATGCCCAGTCCCGGTCCGCCAAAGTTCATCGGATTTCCAAAAGATTGTCCTTCCGCGGTAACGATATCAACATCGTATTCTGAGAAAGGTTTCAGCATGGCCCAGCTTAATGGTTCTGTCGTGGAAGTAATGAGTAATATATCTTCCGTTTTTTTTCTGATTTCATCAAGATTCTCAATCAAACCAAAAAAATTTGGGCTTTGAATAATTATTGCGGAGGAACCCTCTGTCTCGAAATCAGATGTTAAACCGTCTTTGACATCGATCTCTACAATTCTGATTTCATTTGCCCTGGCATAGGTCTTCAGTACTTCACGATAAAACGGGTTTACTGCCTGTGATACAAGTACCTGTTTTTTCCCTTTTATCCTTGATGCAAGTATCATTGACTCCGCGAGGCTGGTAGCGCCGTCATACATAGAAGCATTGGAAACATCCATGCCTGTCAGCTCGCAGATCATGCTCTGGTATTCAAAAATCGCCTGAAGAGTTCCCTGGCTGATTTCAGGCTGATAGGGAGTATATGCAGTGCTGAATTCACCTCGTGATGTTACAGCATTTACTGTGGATGGGATGTGATGATTGTAATTGCCGCCACCAAGGAAGGATAATAGTTTCTTGTTCTTTTTTGAAATCTTTTCCAGTTCACGTATCAATTCAAATTCCGATAACTGGTCAGGTATCCGCAATGGACTTTTCAGGATAAGGTCTTCCGGAATATCCTTGAACAGATCCATAATATCATGAACACCGATCTCTTTTAACATGGATTCTCTATCACTATCCGTGTTTGGTGTATAATCCATTTATTCAATACCGGTAAGAAATTTATTGTATTCTTCAGTAGTCATGAGTTGATCCAGCTCAGCCTCATTTATTGCTTTTAATTTTACCATCCATCCACCTTCGAGCGGTTCATGATTAACAAGTTCAGGTGAATTCTCAAGGGCCTTATTAACTTCCACTATTTCTCCGCTTATGGGGCTGAAGATATCGCTTACGGATTTAACACTTTCAACTACACAGAGATTGCCGTTTTGCTCAATCTGTTTACCCTCTTCAGGTAATTCCACAAATACAACATCGGTAAGTTGGTCTTGGGCGTAGTCAGTGATTCCAACAGTTGCAATATCTCCGTCAATCCTAATCCATTCATGTTCTTTCGTGTATTTAAGGTTTACCGGATTTTTCATTATCACTCCTTCGCAGAAATTTCAAAGCAATCTACTAATTATTTTTTTACCCATGAAATAGCTGCTTGAATTTCAGATGTATCATAAGTCTTGGCTTGACCGCTAATAAAGTGTGAACCAATCTTCGCGGACCATTCTACCCATTTTGGGCCACCAACAAGAGCTATCTTTTCAAACTCATTTCTATGCTGAAGTCCAAATTTTGCATCATCCCATGCAGCTCCAATTTTCCATCCAGTAAAACTGTCAGCCAAATATATTACTATTTTTATCTTTCCAAATACCCGTATCAACTGATCAAGTTTTGGTATTAATACCTCTTCATAATCTCTGGTTGTAAGTTTATCAGTTGCCTTTATGGCAAGGGTACTACCTTCTGTTTCTGGCATAATTTCAATCATTTTATAGCCTCATATGTTTTAATTTATAGATGCAACTATGATCATTACCGCCTTTTAAAAATATAAGGTCATCCTTTTCATCATTGCGCCGGTATTAGTACCTGTACTAATGATAGATTTTATTATTTCTCGATTTAATCCTAAATACAATATAAAATCAAGACTTAAAAAAACATTGCTGTCACTATAGACTGGTTTACAAGAAGACCTGGATTTAATAGGAAAAGCACAATAGGATTTATGTACTTACTATTGTTGTCTTTGACTTTTAGGTATATAATGCCGTGTATATGCTGAAATAAATATAAGAAGCTTTGATACATGGTTTTCATAATCATAAATCAATTCGCTACCTGAGAATAAACAAAAGTGTCATTATCGTTGTTTTGAATTTATCCGCCTGAATGACAGAGCCCCCGCTTTGCCGGACGGGCACGGAATAACGTCACACTGAGCACATTCGCACGCTCAGTGTAAACGCTGTTGAAGTGTTGTCAACATTTAATTTCCTCATATGATTTGGATAAATTAACATGCATGATTCTGGATCTATAACACTTATCGTAGATATCGTCATTATCATTTCGACTTCCTTCTTATTCGGGATATTTGCGTATAAGTTGAAACAATCAGTTATTCTCGCTTATATACTGGTAGGTATACTGATAGGGCCATACGGATTTGGTTTGATCAACAAAGTGGGGGAGGTACATTCCCTGGCAGAAATAGGTGTTGCCCTGCTTATGTTTGTTATAGGGGTTGAATTCAAAATTTCAAAGCTGGGGAATATCTGGAAGGTTATTATTTTTGGAGGCATCTTTCAGATTGTATGTATGATCGTTGCCGGGTATTCCCTTTCCAGGATTATGGGTTACTCATTACTGAACTCACTTCTCCTGGGGATGATAGGTTCTATCAGTAGTACAATGATTATCGTAAAGATATTAACTGAGCGCAGAGAGATGGAGCGGTTGCATAGCAGAATAATAGTCGGATTGCTTATTGTTCAGGACCTTGCAGTAGTCTTTATGGTATGTTTTATTATTAACTTTGAGAATATCGCCAGCGGCAATATTCTTGATTTTGTAAAAGTACTGGGATTCAGTATATCTGTCCTTATTGCAATAGTATTTATAGGTAGAAAGCTTTTACCGAAGGTTATGTACCTTATCGTAAAAACGGGAAACAAAGAGATGTTTCTCCTTTCCATTTTCTCATTTGCAATAGGCATTTCCGTCACCACTCATCTGTTAGGTCTTTCCATTTCACTAGGCGCTTTTATTGTAGGGTTTTTGCTTTCAGAGGCGGAATACAATTCAGAAATTTCAGCTCAAATACGTCCGCTTAAAGACATATTTATCGTCATATTTTTTGTTTCAGTAGGATTGCTTATAAACCCCAGGATATTGATGGACAACATTATGCTGGTTGTTTTACTTACCTTTCTGATAATGTTCGGAAAATTTATTTTCTGTGCCTTGCCTACATGGTGTTTTGGATATGATGGCAAGACTTCGGTAAGGGTGGGTATGGGAATGATGCAGATCGGAGAATTTTCGTTTGTGATGCTTACCATCGGACAGAAACACGGATTCCTTTCATCTACCATCTTTTCGTCAACAATTGCGGCTGCACTTATTTCAATAATGCTTACTCCGCTTGCAATCAAACAGGCAGATAGTGTGTATAATTTTTTAACCAGTACCATACCTCTGGGGAAATTGTTAAGCTACATTCCTCACTATAGGCTGGAGGAAAGCAAAGAGGCAGAAAAATCATTAACCGGTCATGTGATACTCTGTGGCTATGGAAATTCGGGGATCAGGGTTGCTGATGGTTTAAAGGAAAAAAAGGAAATGGTTGTGATAGAACACGATATTAAAAAGATAGAAATTCTGAAAAATAGAGGATTTAAGTATTTATTCGGGGATGCAATGAACCATCATCTTTTGCTCAAAGCAGGTATTTCTACTGCCAGGATTTTGATTATGGCTATTCCTGATTTAGAGACAAAAAAAATCGCTACAAGATACGCGAAAGTATATAACCACGAGATAATGGTCATTGCCAGGGCGGTGACTGAAAGTGAAAAGAGAGAATTGCAGCAGATTGGGGTTGATTATACGATAATCCCAATGTCTTTAGAAGCAGCAGAGATTATTGATAAAATAATAGAATAATTTTTTCAATAAATATGAACCCCGTCAATTCTGTTCCTATAATCACTGATCTAACCTGGATATAATGACCAAATATCACAAAAAAAAGATTAATAATCTATCGCTTATCACCAGTTTAAAATTTTAAGAATTTCCTGATATTCGGACAAAATCTTCTTATACTGCAGTATCACCCTGTTCACCTGTGCGGACTCGATATGCGTTCATGACATCAAAAACAAATATCTTTCCATCACCGATACTACCGGTTTGTGATACTTCTATAATGGTCTCTACTGTAGTATCCAGATCTTCATCAGGAACAACAATTTCAAGCTTGACTTTTGGAAGTAGATCTACATTGAACTTCTTTCCCTTCCATACTTCACTTACACCCTTCTGATGGCCATGTCCTTTTACTTCTGATACTGTTATGCACTCGCATCCCGCTTCTTTAAGAGAATCCTGAGTCATGCTGAGTTTTTCCGGTCGAATAAACGCTTCAATCTTTTTCATAATTACTCCTCCTCTCAAAACAATTTAACAATTACTATTATTCATTTTTATCGCTGTCGATTTCATCTATTGTGTTTCCCAATATCTCAAAATATTGTGCTAGTAGACCGTCATCATACTTTATCAGCATTCATCTTTCCATATTAATTTGTCATTTTATTACAGGGTATTAATTTCAAATTTCATAATTCAATAGAAACAGAAGTATTCTCCGCAAATAAGCGGTATGAATTGTTGTTTTATTTGGATATAATCCAGTTTCGATATTTGAACAGAAATTAGTTATATTTTAAGTATAGAAAGGCTATAAATGCAAAGAGCGTTATCATCACTACTATTTTGTATTATTTTAATAACATTATTTACAGGGAATCTGAGAGTTTTATCTTCAGATACTGAGGTAAAAAATATGAAACATAAATCCGCAGACAGCGATATCAAGAAGCATCATAATAGACTCGAACTTGAGAAGAGCCCTTACTTACTTCAACATGCCGATAACCCTGTAGATTGGTATGCATGGGGACCGGAAGCTTTTGAAAAAGCCATAAAGGAAAACAGACCTATTTTTCTTTCTATCGGTTATTCAACATGTCATTGGTGCCACGTAATGGCGCATGAGTCATTCGAGGACCCGGAGGTTGCCAGGTTAATGAATGAGGTGTTTATCTGTATCAAAGTTGACAGGGAAGAGCGGCCTGACATAGACAATATTTATATGCGTGTCTGTCAAATGATGACGGGTAGTGGGGGGTGGCCGCTAACCATCCTCATGACACCTGATAAGAAACCCTTTTTTGCCGGTACGTATATTCCTCGGGAGAGTCATCATGGACGGTTAGGTATGATGGATTTAGTGCCACGTATCAAAGAGCTCTGGGATACACAGCATGATGAAATTCTAAAATCCGCAGATAAGATTACGGCCAGTCTTAACCAGATTGCTCATGACGCTTCAGGGCCAGAACTTGATAAATCCACCTTAAAGACCACGTACGAACAGCTCAATGGGAGATACAGTGAACAGTATGGTGGTTTCGGGAATGCTCCAAAATTTCCAAGTCCCCAGAACCTTCTCTTTTTACTGCGCTATTGGCAGAGTACGAATGATGAGAAGGCCTTGAGGATGGTAGTCAAA
>JABHIW010000110.1 GCA_018670825.1 Candidatus Scalindua sp.
ATTTATGCAAAGTCTGTTTTACAGTAAAACTGCGAAGCTATAAGCTCTTTACCATAAAAATATACCTGTTGCTGTCTAACGAGTCCAAGGTGTCTATTGTTAAAAATTATTATCTTAATATCCAGGTTCAACTCAGACAATGTTGACAATTCCTGAATATTCATCAAAAACGATCCGTCCCCGCTGAAACAGATAACTTTTTTCCCGGGATTAGCTAAACTTGCTCCAATTGCGGCCGGAAATCCAAAACCCATTGTCCCTAAGCCTCCGGAGGTCAGCAATGTTCTGGGTTTTGAAAAAGGATAATACTGTGCAACCCACATCTGGTGTTGTCCAACATCCGTGGTGATGATCGTCTCCTCTCCCGCAAAGCCTCCTATCTTTTTTATCATTACCTCTGGTGATTGTTCATCCTGTTTCACCATTTTAGAAATTGGATATTTTTCTCTCATATCCATTATGGTTTCTGTCCATTTTTTTCTAGCATTATGCTCAATCAGAGGTAGTAGTTGTTTTATTGCCTGCTTAATATCACCCTGAATAGCAATATCCGCTTTTTTTATTTTATTTATTTCCGCACCATCGATATCTATATGTATTATCCTGGCGTTTGGACAGAACTCTTTAACTTTGCCTGTCGCACGGTCATCAAACCTGACCCCAAAAGCGAGTATCAGGTCGGTTTCGTGCATGATATGGTTAGTATACCTTTGCCCATGCATGCCAAGCATCCCTATAAACATATCGTCACCACTTGGAAAACATCCCAGGCCCATCAAAGTAGAAGTAACCGGAATAGAATTTTTATGTGCAAAATCCATCAAGATATCTTCCGCTCCAGATAAAATGATTCCTCCACCCGTATACAAAACAGGTTTTTTAGAACTATTTATCATTTCCGCCGCTCTCTCAATCGTAGCCTCATCAATACATATAGACAGGTCATCTTCATCAAACGACCTGTCGAAAGACTCTATTTTGATCGTTTCCAGTTGAACATCTTTAGGTATATCTATCAAAACAGGCCCAGGTCGCCCTTCTGAGGCTATACGGAAAGCTTCCGGAATTGCACTCAATAGTTCTTTCGCCGACCGAATAAGAAAATTGTGTTTTGTTATCGGTATTGTCATTCCGTAAGTATCAACTTCTTGAAATGCATCCGTTCCTATTAAAGAAGAAGGAACCTGTCCTGTTATAGCAATTATGGGAACCGAATCCATTTTAGCATCCGCTATGGCGGTCATAAGGTTAGTCGCCCCAGGTCCGCTGCAAGCAAAACAAACCGCAGTCTTACCCGTTGATCTGGCCATCCCGTGTGACATAAAACCGGCTCCCTGTTCATGTCTTGCAAGGATATGCCTTATCTTACTTTTGCCAAGCGCACTATACAGAGGTAAATTTGTGCCTCCCGGTATACCCGCAATAATATCTATTCCTTCTCTTTCTAATAATTTTATTGTTATCTCTGCACCTGAATATTTCATGATTACTCCTTTAATATAAATAAAAAAAACCCCTGCCAGAACGCAACTGGCAGAGGCTTATAAACAATTTAATGCAGACAAACCCCTACGGAGGTAGCAACACACTACCTTCTACTACAAATACAACTACATTATGCAAATTTATTAAATCCATCTCTCTCCTTTACTAATTCCCTTTGCCAATAAAAAAAACCCCTTCCGGTTTTAACCGAAAGGGGTTTATATATTTAAGTTTGACCTGTTACCCTTTATCCGGTGAAAAACCTCCAGACGGACTCCACCACGACTACCTCGACCACAGTAGTCACATTTTCGTTCGCAGCATTGTAGAGTCTCATTCTTTCCATTTTTCCACCGATTTTCAACTAATAGGTGACATTGTACTCTTATTTTAATATTTGTCAACTTTCAAAGACCTAACATGAATCAAAAAAGTGTTGTAGCTTATTCTAAAATAAGCGATAGCATCAAAAAGACACGAGTTTATAATCGACAAATATTTGTTGTTAGTTCCTATTTTCCGTTAATAAAATAATCTCAAAATTACCGGATTTTGAGCTAACTAGATTTGACGGTAGTATTAAATAAATTATGGTAGCTTGGAGATTCTTTCAGAATAGAAAAGTTATTGCAGTAAGTCAGCAAGCGAGATGTGGTTTTTGGGTGGATAATGTATAGAATGTAGTAAAAAGAATTAAAAGCAAAAAGGCGTTATGACGCTTCAGCAATTTCAATTACTCAAACACAAAACCTTTCTCTTTAATAACCTTCAAGCACGCATCCACTACATCTGAGTCATAACAAATACCCTTACTCTTGCAGACTTCCTCCAATGCCTTGTCTATACCAAGAGCAGGACGGTAAGGCCGGTGTGAGGACATAGCCTCAACAACATCTGCCACACATAAAATCCTTGCTTCAATAAGAATGTCATTGTTTGACAAACCCAGAGGATAGCCTGAACCATCAACATGTTCATGATGCTGATGCACAATATCCGCAATAGGCCATGGGAATTCAATCCCTTCCAATATATCATAACCGGCCTGAGCATGAGTTCTTACTATATTGAATTCATCTTTAGTCAGCTTGCTAGGTCTGCTCAGAATCTCTCCAGGGATATGTATCTTACCTATATCATGGAGAATTCCCGCCGTACGAATTCCGGCAACCTGATTCTCTGACAGCCCCATCTCTTCTGCAATTGCACAGCCTAGTTCACTCACTCGTTGCTGATGGCCAGCAGTATAAGGGTCCCGCTGTTCAACAGTCAATGCCAATGCCTTTACGACTCCGTCCGTGGTCTTTTTTAGTTTTTCAATGCCTAACTTCTCTTTCTCTTCAGCCTTCTTACGCTCAGTAATGTCGATGGAAACAACTACGATGTAATCAATTCGACCTTCACTGTCATTAACTGGTACTAGAGTTGCCTGGAACCACAATTCGTTCCCCTCTATATCACACACAGGATCTTCCCCTGTAATAATTTCGCCTGTTTCTTTAACTTTTTCCAGGTTTTTAGTCATACTAATTCGGAACGACTCAGGAAAAAAATCAAAAGGATATGGTTTTTCATAAAGCTGTGTGACATCGTCAATTTTGAGAGCTTTTATACCCGCTGCGCTCATATACTTCAGATTAAAATCGAGATCCACTATTTTTGTGCAAACCGGTGAACTATCTAGCCAAACACGATTTCTTTTCTCAGAGTTCTTTAATTTCTGCAGCATCTTCTTGCGCTCAGTAATATCCCTTATAATGCCTATAGCATTCCACTTTTTCTTAATCTTTACGGCTGAAAGAGAAAGCTCTATAGGAAATTCTGTTCCGTCTTTATGTATGGCAGTTAATTCCACTGTTTTCCCGATAAAAGAACCTTGCTCGGTATTCTTGAATGATTTGAATCCTTTTATATGATCTGCTCGGAAGTTATCAGGAATAATTGTTTCGTATATTTTCTTACCGATTAATTCTTCTTTTTCGAAGCCAAATAACCTTTCAGAAGCAACATTACAAAATAAAATATAATTATCATCATTTATCATAATGATGGAATCATTAGCTGCAGTACTTATAGCCCTGAAATTCTCCTCGCTGGTCTTTAGCGTCTCTCCTATTAGCTTACGCTCAATAAATGAACTAAGCTGATGAGCAAAGCCGTTTACTAAATCCCTCTCTTCTTTGAGGAACGGACCTTCATCAATTTCAGGTTTTTCTTGCAGATAGCAAACTTCAACAACACCTGCCTTATTTCCTGCTACTATAATATCAGCTGACTGCATCCATTTGGTTTTTTTAAAATTATCCGTTTTAAATTCCTTATCTTCAAAGACTATCCTTCCGCAGGTAATATCCGGATACTGCCAGGCAGGAGAAATTAGAACAGCTGCTCCCTGAAGGGTATCTTCCAAAGAGACTTCGACTTGGTTAATAATCTCTGAGAGAGCATAAAGCCCCCCGAGTTCCTTATATCTCTCGCCTAAATCATGCACTCTGTCCTTCAGCGTCCCCTCTGCCTTCTTGCGCTCAGTGATGTCCTCCTTAATAGCAATAAAGTTGGTAATAATCCCCTTACTGTTTTTGATAGAGGATATTTTTGCATTTTCCCAGTAAATTTGACCGCTCTTTTTCTTATTACAAAAGTCGCCAGACCATTCACCACCGGAAGTAATATTTTTCCACATTTCTTTATATTCTTCAGGTGAAGTATTTCCGGTTTTCAGAATACGGGGATTCTGGCCAATGACTTCATGTTCGGTGTATCCGGTTAGTTGATAAAATTTGGAATTAACGTATTCGATATTGGCTTCAGTATCCGTAATAACAACCGTTACCGGGCTCTGTTCTATAGCACAAGACAACTTTTTATTCTGTTCCTCTATATGCTTATGCTTAGTAATGTCTTTTGCAATTTGTACAAAACCGATGAATCCACCTGACGTGTCTAATCTAGGAAAACATGACATCAGGACGACTCCACCCATACATTTAGCTTCTTCTACCGGCTGTAACGTCTCCTTACATTTTAAAATAGTGCACCCAGGCAACGGATCATTACGACAGTGAAAGACCTCACAGCAATTCCTTCAAATAATTCCTTGATACTTAGCTTTATGCTTGGCAACATATGCTTTGTTACATTTTATTATTTTGGCGTCTATATTGTGAATGCTGATCAGGTCTGAGATGGAATCAAACGTGCTTTCCCACTCATATTTATCATCTGATACTTGTTTAAATAGTTTGCAGTTGTCATACAGAATTGATTGTTTTTCGCAGGCGTTATTAAGAGTCGTTTTCAACTCTTGTATTTCAAATGGTTTGCAAAGAAATGAGAAGGCATGTTTATCCATTGCCGCTATCACACGGTCAGTTTCTGCATAGGCAGTGAAGATGATTACCTCAGTATCCGGAGAAATATTCTTGGTCTTCTCCAGAGCCATAATGCCATCAGAATCAGGTAGTTCCAGATCCTGCAATACGATGTTATAAAAGTCTTGCTCAACTTTATTAATACCATCTTTTGCAGTGTAGGCTGTTTCTGTCAAGTAGCCCTCTAATTCTAGTGTGTCCACCAGACTTTCACAAAGGGCAACATCATCATCGACTATGAGTACTTTTGTCTTTTCATTCATTTTCTTAACATGAAATTATGATTTAATAAACTTGCAGGGTGGACATTCGTAAATACTTTTCTTAGTTGAATATTCCTTAATCAATAGCCGCAAAGGACCTTATACTTTTCTCTTCCATAAGTTTGCATAGTTTTGATATTTCGTTTAGCGTGAAGCCTTTAGATTTTGCTTCCTTTATGGAATTTATCAGTCTTACGTGTTCGTGCGCAAACTCCCTATATCCGGATTCTCGCCTTGGTGGTTTAGAAGATAAAAACTAAAACGCATCATTTATCTGTTTACTCAACTCTGATAATTTAAATGGTTTCTTGACAATAAAATCAATTTCCAGGACCTCTTTTTCCAGCGGAATGAGTTCCTCGGCCCAGCCGGTTATTATGCCTATCTTTGGACTTTTCTCTAACTCATTCAACGCTTTTACCACGTCATATCCACAGATATCAGGCATTACCAGATCACATAACACAATATCAAATTCTTCTCTCTTTGATAGTTCTAAGGCATCGGTACCGTTCTCAACAGTCTTGACATTGCAGCCAATTCTGGAAAGTGATTGATCCAGTACACTGCGCATGCCTTCATTATCATCTACTACCAGAACACGTAACCCCTTATTCTCCTTATTCTCCTTATTCTCCTTATTCTCCTTTGTCTCCTTTGTCTCCTGAGAGGATTCAGGTAATACTGTTTGCTGAACTTTTTTCTTATCATTAGGAATGCTCAGGATAAATGTCGTGCCTTGTCCCACCTCGCTTTCAATATCTATCTTACCACCATGTTCTTCTATTATGCAGTAAGAAGTGCTCATGCCCAATCCGGTTCCTTCCGGTCTCCTTGTCGTAAAAAAAGGATCAAATACCTTCTTCTTAACTTCTTCAGTCATTCCGGTACCAGTATCAGATATGCTTATAAACACAGTATTCTCATCACTCCATGTACAGAATGATAGGCTGCCACCATCTGGCATAGCATTCAATGCATTGCTAATTAAATTTATAAACACTTCTCGCAGCTCCGCAGGGTTACAAAGTACTTCAGGAATCTCTTTCATACCTTCTCTGTCTATATGATAGTGTATCCCATTGGTCAGAGCCATATTGTTCCATCTGGGCTTTGTAAAATCTATCGTTTGGTTTATCAGATCCCCAATATTAAAAGGTACGAATTTCGTGGTGCCTCGACTGGTATTGGTAAATCTAAGCATCTTACTGGCTATTTCGGTACCATCATCAATCGCTCTCATTATGGAACTTAGCTCATTAGCCAACTGCTTATTATTTTCGTACTCCATCTCAATTAATTGTACTTTGCCAGAGATAACGGCAAGAATGTTATTGAAATCGTGTGCAACCCCGGCAGTTATTGTTCCTAATGATTTCAACCTCTCTGATTGTACGAGCGCTTCCTCCGCCTGCTTGCGTTTGATAAAGAGGCCAATCCGGCTGCCGATCGCTGACATCATATTAAGCAAATCATTGTCAGGCTGTCTTATCTCATGGCTAAAAAAACAGATAACACCAAGTACTTCTTTACCGCTCATAACAGGAAAACCAAAGGCTCCATGTAGCCCCTCTCTTTCTGCAATGGATGCTCTGAGAAACGTTGTATCATAGACAACATCTTCAATCCATAATGGTTTAGCGCTTTCCCATACTCGGCCCGGAAGCCCAACTTGTGCTGGAAAAGTTATTTGTTTTGTCGCAGCTTTGAATTCCTCGATCTTAAGAGAACTCAAATGCCAGATTTCTGTATTACGTAAAACACCATCTTGTTGATCGTATATCCAGATTTCTCCAAGGTCCCATTCAAGTGCCGTACATATGGCTTGAAGAATTTTGCCGGAAGCCTCCTTAAGTGTGTTCGATTCTGCCAGTACTTGCGCGACAACGTTTTGAGCTTTGAGACGTTTGTTCGCTTTATAAAGCTCGGTAATGTCTTCTTTAACTGCTACAAAATGGGTTACAATATCTTTGTCATTTTTAACAGGAGATATGCTTACAAGTTCCCTATACAAGTCACCATTCTTTTTTTTGTTACATAATTCGCCTTTCCATTCACCACCTGATGTAATAGTTTTCCATAAGTTATTGTATGTTTCCACTGATGTTTTACCTGATTGTAAGAATCGCGGGTTTTTGCCAATGGCTTCTTCAAGACGGTAGCCGGTAAGTTCAGTAAACTTTGGATTTGAATATTCTATATTACCTTTAATATCCGTAATCACAATCGTGACAGAACTGTATTCGGTAGCATGAGACAATTTACACATTTTCTCTTCAGCCTTTTTACGTTGAGTAATATCATTTACAATGGAAATAAAATAACTCAATTTACCGTCAGGCTTCCGTATTAGAGTCACCGTCAGGCTCACCCAAATAACGGAGTTGTCCTTCTTGATATAACGTTTTTCTATCGTATAGCTGGAATTTTCACCATCTAAAACCTTCTTTCTAATTTGATACTGAATGTCAAGGTCATCAAGAAAGGTAATATCATGATATGTACTTTTAAGTATTTCTTGCTCCAAATACCCAGTGATATCACAAAAACGTCTGTTTGCCTTGATAAATTGCCCTTCCAGATCAACATAAGCGATACCAACCTGAACTTGATCGAGAGTGTCTTTAAACTGTTCCTCATGCAACTTGAGCATTTCGATCAGCTCTGCCTTTGTCATTTTTTCGTATTCCATCTTTACGCCCATTCAGACATTCTCTCCGTTAATTCTCACACTCTTATTCGCTAACACCACGACTGGAACATTATTAAGTTATTTAATTATCACAGGTAATAAGCAATAGTCAATATGGCTTGATCATACATATATCATGTATTATATATACATAGTATCTGGCATGTGATGGATCCACTTATAGTGTTTTCAAGAAAGAGGATAGGTTGATATCTTTTTTAATGATACCTAGTTTTCTCCTAATGTTGGCACGATGCCTTTCTGTAGTCCCGTGAGAAATATTTAAAATAGTGGTTATCTCTTTGCTTGTCAGCCCATTTTTTATTAGATTGCAAATCTCAATTTCTCTGGAAGTTAATTTGAATTCTTTTCCGGTAAGCTTTACGCCAAATGAGGATGTCAACTCCTGTAAGTTCAGTTGTAGTAGTCGTACATACTTGCGCGATTCTACTGTTAGTTTAAGTTTTTGTATAACAGGTAATAGCAAGTTTTCTGCATTGGCAATTACATTGTCTTTTATCTGTTTCTTTTCAATCTCTATCTGCCCAAGGATTTCATTAAGAGCTATATTCTTTTGCTGCAAAGCACTCTTCTGCTCCATTAGCTTCAGCTCAACCGACTTGCTTTCAGAAATGTCGTGTACCAGTGCAACAAAGTAATCCACTGAACCGTCATCTCTGCGTATAGCATTAGCCGAAATTACAGCATGAAAAATGTTACCATCCTTGTGAATAAAACGCTTCTCCATGGAATAGCCATCTATCTTTCCGGCAAGCACTCGACTGAACTGTGCCAGATCAGATTCAAGATCTTCAGGATAGGTCAACTCTGTCCATGTCAGTTTTGCAAAACTTTCTCGCGAATAGCCGAACATTTTGAAAAGTGTATCATTAAACTCAACCCAACCTTTCTCAAGTGAAGTTATTGCCATGCCAATTAGGCCCAGATCGAAGTACCGTCGGAAACGTTGTTCACTCTGCGCCAATGCCTCTTCGCTCCTCTTGCGCTCGGTGATGTCGCGTATAAAGGCAAAAAAGCGTCCGCCTTCCATACCCAAAAAATTGGTGCTTACTTCAACACAAATAATCCTGCCGTCTTTGCATCTGTGTTTGCTTTCAAACCTGTCGCTTCCGGTTTTAATTATCTGTTGTATGTGTTTCTTTGTCTCTTCAGGAGCTTCAAGAGCTTCAACGTCAGATATACACATCTTGAGCAATTCTTCACGGCTATAACCTGTTAAACTACAGTAAGCGTCATTTACCTCCAGAAGCCTGCCTTGAATATCTACAAGCCAAAAACAATCAAGAGCCGTACGGAGAATAGTTTCGCTCCGTTCTTTTGTCAACTCGTGTCTGGTGATTTCACGTAATAGTTTCGTATTATATTCTTTTAATTTTGCAGTACGCACAAACACAAGTTTCTCAAGAGATTCGTTAGTCGTATTAAGCTTTTCCTCTGCCTTCTTACGCTCGGTGATATCCATTCCATAAATATTGACGTAACCCTCTTCAGTTACCGGTGCAAATGTTAAGGAAATTATGCGGTCTCTACAGCACTCAGTTTCGACAACGCTACTTACACCGGTATGAAGAACATCAGAAACTATTTTTTTATAATTATCAGACAATATTCTTGTTGTCTGGCAATTCCAGAAATCTAATAAGAATGTACTTGCCTTGTTGTAATAGAGTATGCGGCCATCATTAAATACTCTTATTACGGGATTTGGATTTTCACTTGGAAATTTTGCAAGCCCCTTTATTTTCTCCTCTGCCTTCTTTTGCTCAGTGATGTATAACCATCCTGGCATGCAGTCAAATGCATTGTCCTGGTCATCTCGTATAAAAGATAGATACAAAATGACATCAATTTTACGTCCATTTTTTTGTTTTAGTTGCAATTCAGCATTATGAACTTTGCCTGTATTGACAAATGCCTCATAATAGACTTTTTGCCTGGCCTCTTCACAGTCCGGATGATAGACAAAGGAAATGTGCTGGCCAATGATATCTTCCCTGCTATAGCCCAGTTCCGTTACAAGCGGTTGATTACACGTTGCTATTAATGAGGTCTTCGCGTCAACTGAAATAAACATATGTGGAGTGCTTTCAATCAAGGCTTGGTATTTTTTTTCTGATTCTCTAAGTGTGGATTCTGCTTCCCTGCACCTCGAAATTTCTATACCTGATTCAAGTGACTTGATCCTGCTTATTAACTCCACTTTTGTCATCTTTTCATAATTCATATGGTGTTATTTATAATTTTTCAAATATGTTTTGTCTTAATGCCTTTTGGGTACGAAAACAGTAAGTGCTTAAATATGATGGTTATTAAGTGAGGAAAAAAATGATGGTTAGTCTCTTAATGCCTTTGTATTAACTCCTGAATTCTATGATATATAGATTATCTTGTGTTGTTGAGAAGTCAATATGGCTTTACCATACACGTTGTATGTATGAATAATACACAGTGGCTGTGATGGAGGCATAGTGTGTTAAAGTGTTTTCAGAAATGATGATAGGTTGACATCCTTGTTAATGATACCAAATTTCTTCCTTATATTTGCGCGATGCCTTTCTATGGTCGTACGGGAAATGTTAGAAAGGCTGGCTATTTCTTTGCTTGAAAGCCCATTTTTTATCATATTGCAAATTTCCATTTCTCTGGAAGTTAATTTAGCCTCTTTTTCGGTTAGCTTTGTTCCAAATGAAGACGTCAACTCTTGTATGTTTTCTCGTAGTAATTGTACATACTTACGTGATTCCCCTGTTAGCCTGAGTTTTTGTATAATAGGTAATAGCAAGTTTTCTGCATTGGCTATTACCTTGTCATTTATCTGTTTTCTTTCAATCTCGATTTGTCCGAGAATTTCATTAAGTGCTATATTTTTTTGCTCTAAAGCCTTTTTTTGCTCCTCCAGTTTCTTCTCGGCCTGCTTGCGCTTATCTATCTCTTTCTCCAGCTCCAATAACTTACTCTCAAGTTTTCCAATCAGACGTTTGTTATACTTTACAAGATAGATTTTCTCTCCATTAATAGCAACGGGTGCAGCGGTTTTATGGCCTTCAATAACGACTTCCAGTACCTTTAATAACTCATTTATCTCACACGGCTTGGTGATAAATCTTTCTGCGCCCAGGCCCAGGGCAAACTCCTCATCCTTTTTATCGGTATAGGTAGCGGTATAAAAGACAAATGGTATTTTCTTTAAGCTATCGTCATTTTTACACTCTCTGCAGAATTGAAAACCGTCCATCCCTGGCATTAAAATATCGGAAACAATCATATCCACGGTGTTATCTTTCAGCATCTCAATGGCCTCAACTCCATTTCTGGACGATACAACATCATATCCACTCTTTTCTAACACAGTCTCTAACAGGTAGAGGTCTTCTTTAGTATCATCTACTATGAGAATCTTTTTGGTTTTAGGTTCCATTTTGATCTCCTTAATGAATTACACCAAATATTCTTCAATTTCTGCCATAATGGTATCCGGATTGATCGGTTTTTCAATATAACCTGTACATCCCGCTTCCAGCGCCTTATCCCTGTCACCGGACATCGCATACGATGTTATAGCGATAATGGGAATAGTGCCATCCGCCTTAGATTTCCTTATCCTCCTTGTCACTTCCAGGCCATTAATATCAGGGAGCTGGATATCCATGATAATAAGGTCAGGCTTCTCTTTCATCGCGAGTACTATTCCCTCTTCACCGTTTAAGGCCTTTATTGTTTCATAGCCATTTTTCTCCAAAATAAAGTTGATAAGGTACATGTTGTGTTCGTTATCCTCAACTATTAGAATACGCTTCAAGCTTTTCCTCCTTATATACACGGAAAGACGCTGGTTAAATAACACACACTGATGCACGGGGACTTACACAGATTTTATGTGCACCTCGATGGTAACGTTAACGTAAAAACACTTCCTTTTCCAAACTCGCTCTCAGCCTTTATTTCACAGCCAAGAAGATCAGATATCTTTCTGGAAAGATAAAGACCCAGACCGGTACCTTCCTTTATAACTCCATCTATATAAATTCGGCTGAAGGCCTTAAAAAGTTTATTCATATCCTTTTTTCTTATTCCGATACCCGTATCAGCAACACTGATCTCTATAGCAGAACCAGAGTTCTGGAGTACGCATACGTTCACACTGCCTTTTTCTGTGAACTTAATTGCATTGCTCACAAAATTTGTGATGATCTGTTTTATCCTTCGCTCATCACTTTCTACCATAATCTTTTTTGACATTTTCAAGTCCATTTTAAGATTCTTTTCTTTCGCAAGGACGGTAAATGAATTTATTACCTCTTTGACAACTGACAGTAGCTCGAATTTATGGACATAAATCTCCACCTTACCTGCTTCTATCTTGCTTATATCGATTATATCATTTATCAGTGATAAGAGGTGGGAAGCACTTTTCTTTACCATAGAGAGCTGCTTCCTCTGCTCATCCGAGATCTTACCAACTATCCCCTGTAGAATTATTCCTGTGAAGCCCATTATGGAATTAAGCGGTGTCCTTAGTTCGTGACTCATGCTTGCGATAAACATACTCTTTAGATGATCAAGCTCTTTAAGGCGAATGTTGGCCCGGGCTAATTCATCAGTCCGTTCTGCTACCCTGGTTTCCAGTTCATCGGCATGTTTCTTCACCTGCATATGAAGTATGGAATTCTGCAGGCCAATTGAAATATCGTTAGAAAGAGTCTGAAGAAATATACTTTGTTTCTGAAAATCACGCTGAGTCCCGGATGCCAGCCCCAGTACTCCAATAATTCCATTTTTACCAAACAGGGGGAGTGCGGCAAAAGAGCGCAAACCCGCCATCTTGCACTCCTCCCATGTGCAACGCGAATCATTAAGAATATCACTGGAATACATTGGAGCCTCCTCACGGACAGCCAGTCCACAAAGACACTCCCCTACTCGATGCACCGGAGTCTCCTCGTGACAGTATTTGGAGTTTGCAGGAACCATACCCTGTAGATTCAAATTATCACCATCCCTCAGGAAGAACAGTACCAAATCAGGGGTAACAGCAGCAGTAACCTCTTCAAGTGCTGCATTCACTACCTGATCAAGTGAGAGACTGGAACTAACTTTCTGGCTTAATCTGTTGAGCGAGGTTAATTCCTGGACTTTTTGCCGCAACACATCCTCGGCCTTTTTGCGCTCGGTGATATCACTCGTAACTTTTGCATAACCATATAATTTCCTATTATCATCATATAATGCAGTAATAATAACTTTTGCCATAAAACGTGATCCATCTTTTTTTATACGCCATCCTTCATCCTCGCATTTCCCATCCTCTCTTGCTTTTTTCAGCTCATATTCTACTTTTCCTTTTTTTAGATCTTTCTCAGGATAGAAAATAGAAATATGTTTGCCAATAATTTCGTCAGAGCTATATCCTTTTATTCTTTGAACACCTTCATTCCAACTACTTACAATTCCTTCAGGAGTAATCATAAATATTGCGTAATCGCTTACACTTCTCACCAATAGGCGGTTACGCTCTTCGCTTTCTTTATGTTTTAACTCAACCTGTTTGTATTCGATGAGATTTCCAAGCATACGTTTCACTTTTAAATCGCTTTGATCTGGTTTTAGAAATTCATCAGGTGGAATATAATATGTATTTTTGCAAACTAAATCACCGTATATAACAATTGGATGAGTCTCAATAATATTCAATAAAATTTCAGAGGAAAAACGGTTACTGTTGTATTGGCAAATTGCAAGAGCATCGTTCTCTTGAAAAAAATAATTAAGTTTAGCTTCATATTCTATTAGATTTTCTAATCGAATGTCGCCGCCCAAATACCATGTCATTTCACCTGTTACTCTTAACGCATTAAAACCATCTGACTTTGCCAAATCAGTAGCTTCCTTCAAGAATTGTATCATCCAATCAGGATCAAAATGGCCTTGTTGGAGGTATGCTTCCTGTTTGGTAAGAATATTTAAAGCACCAGATTTGATTACAGAATCGGTCTCTATACCATCTTTCTGCATTGCCTCAATAACCACTTTTGAAGTATTATCATCTACAACATATATACATTTCTCCCCACGATCTAAACCAAGTTTGATGAAAGGCACAACAGCATTGAGCTGCTCTTCTTTTGTCTCGTAGACTATACATATATGATCATGAACGGTAAGTTCACTGATGGCATCATAAAGATTGCCTTTGGCGGTATTTTCGTCGCACATAATATTCTTTAATTAATTCATACACAAAACCCTGCTAAGCATGACAAAGACACCAAGCACACAAAGATTGGTTATGCTTGAGTTCTCCGTACGTCTTTAATGCTA
This sequence comes from Candidatus Scalindua sp., assembly GCA_018670825.1. Taxonomy (GTDB): domain Bacteria; phylum Planctomycetota; class Brocadiia; order Brocadiales; family Scalinduaceae; genus Scalindua. The sequence continues at coordinate 14,151 of JABHIW010000110.1, forward strand.
TACTTATTGGACTTAAAGTAAAGGCAGAAGAGGAGCAGATCCGCGTATTCGGATTTGTCCTTCTCCAGAAGTGGTCGCAATTAAACATCTTTCATTCAAACTCCACACGATACGATTTCGTTTGAGTTGATTATTTTAATAATATATAAACAGAGAGATGCTGCTCAGAGAGTAAGTAAGTATGAATGAGTACAGTAGGATTTTGTGATAACATTGATTTATCCTGTTGTAGATTAATGTTATATATACGATAATCAGTCAAAATACGCCTAAAATAACATAAAATCAAGTGCTAAATTCTATACGGAATGAGGAAATGTTTTAGCAAAATCTAGATTCTCCATAAATGTAGGTAACTCAAGATGAAAGTTGATACAACAATATTGCGACCATGACTCGTGCAAATAGAGACAATTCAAATGCAGTTATAAACCGTTGAAACATAACGTATTATGCTGATCCTAACGGGTTGCGGAAAATGCCTGGATGGGATTCCAAGTAACGTGCTCTACAATCGATGAGATATTGATCATACATTTCTTGAATTTGCTATAGATAATTTTTGTGAAATGGTGGGGCATATTACTCATAAAAATTTAAACATCTGGATACACAGGGATATTACTGGTAAGAAGTTTTGGGATGGAGTTGATATAAATTTTGTTTTATTAAATTTATTTAAGACCATTTTTATTGAAACAGTCTACATACTTTCTATCAGTGCCTTGAATGTGATTAGTTAGCCACCACTTCAGGTGTTCAAGTATCGCATCTATAACTTTTAATTCGTTGTCCGCTAATTCTTCCCAGTAGTCAGGGATTATTTCAGAAAAACGATTATGTTCATCTTTGTGTGATTTATAATCATGATATTTACAATCTACCATGCAAGTCTCTTCAGTTCTAAAATGCTTTTTTGAAAACGTAGTTATTTCAATTAATATCTCTGATATCGCACTTGCTCTTTTATTATTATCTTTCTGTACACGAGCAGCTTTATTGATAAGGTCAATGAATTTTTTATGCCCCTCATCAATCATTGACACATTCACACTGTATTTATCGTCCCACTTAATCATTTGTAATATTTCCTATTTAAAATTAATATGGTAGTCCCTTTGAATATAAGCTTATATATTGTTAAAGTCAAGAAAAAAGCTATGCCTGCAAACTCTGCCCTGAATTGATCTACTTTGGTAGGATGGTGTGGGTACGAAGTAAATGTGAAATAGATCGAAACAGAGAGTCGGGAAGACTCTCCGTAATGATCTTTAAATCGAGTAAACTACGTGTATGACAAAGTCTTAGCAAAACAGGACAAAATAATAATAACACACTTTTGCTTGAATGCCATTCAAGCGCTCTCCCAACTGAGCTAACCCTCTTTGTTAAGGTTAAAAATCAGCCTGCGACTTATGACTTCTTACATTTTTCGTAAACCTCTCCTTTGTGGCAACATTCTTTACCGTCGACCTTTTTACTCTTCAAGAAACCGACAGAGCAAGAGTCACACCACACTTTTCCACCGGCCAGCCCATTTCCACATGCCTTACACTCGCATGCAGCACAAACATGTTTGTTTGATTCGCCGCCTTGTACAATCTGATGTAACGGGTACCCTATAAAACTTAACCACTCTGGACTGAAAGTCCAGAGGTTAATAACACACGGACTGAAAGTCCGTTATTCCAACATAAAGCTCTCTGCATCTTCATTAGGACGTTCCCTATGATGCTCCAAATACTCCTGTATCAAATCGTCTGTTATATTTCCTGCACTCCAAGCCCCATAACCAATTCCCCACATATGCTTTCCCCAATATCTTTTACCCAACTCAGAAAACTCTTTTTGAAGTAACCGTGATGACCTACCTTTTAAGCCTTTTACAAGATCACTAATTGATTTTGATGGTGGATATTCAATATGCATATGTACATGATCTTTGCTTACAACTCCTTTGTGAATTCTCACATCTTCACTGTCACATACTTGAATCAGCAACTCCCTACATCTCTTCTGGATTTCACCTTTAAGCACATGATACCTATATTTTGTAATCCATACTAAATGTACTGTAAGTCGAGTAACTGTATGGTTTCCGTGTCTGTTTCTCATGAGGCAATTATACACTAATTCTAAAAGTACATAACAGCTAAAGCCTTGCACTGAAAGTGCATAGTTTTAACTAGCGTGCTGATACAATAAAAAGGAAAGCGATCACAACGACAAATGATTTGACAGAAAACCTCGTTGTAACATCCTTGAAAACATTATGAAAAGCAAACTAATCTATATGAAAGCTTATCCATCATCTTGTTTGATGTATGTCTGAGTTGTATAAAATCTAATAGAATACTCCAACGACAATGTTTATGGCACATATAATGTTACCAAAATCAAGATAAAAAAGCAGTGTGACGTCTCTAATCCACTACCTGATTACATTTGATATGTAAGATTTATATAGGTATTTGAAGAGAGGGTATCAAAAGTAGAGAATGCTTGTTTCTCATTATTTAATCCATGAATATTGTTTTGATCAGTGTATATTTACTTATCATGGAAATCAAGTATGCCAACTCGTCTGGCATTACTCACTTAAATAAATCTTACGTTCATTTAGATGCTGAGTCGGCCGGTTATTGTTGTTGATAATTGACTTAAACTTGTTGATCTGTCCAGGGGAGAGTTCGATCGGTACAGTCAATACGAACCAGGTTACTCCTTCGGTACATGGTGGCGTTGTGAAGGACCCTCGATAGCGATAGTAGGTATGGTTACGGGGAAGCAGATCTGTAGCATCTACGGTACGGGCAACCTGTACCTCTCTTTTCACGGGTGTGGGCAGGTTTTCCCATATTGATGTGAAGCTCCTGTTTTCGGCCCCCTGCTCGATCATAACGGCAACAACGGCGACGGTTCCATCTTTAGCCTTGTGTACGAGGTGCATTTCCATATCAGCATGCTTACCATTGATTGTATGCTCACTGGGAGCATGAAAGTGGAATTGCTTGAGTTCAAAAAGGTCTTCATTGACAAGAACATGACTACCCCCCTCCTCTTCTTCAATTGTATGTCCGTTATAAACAAGGTTGATCTTTACAGGCCGATAGTTAAACACAATATCTGGCAGCTCTTTCTCAATGGACTTGCTTATATCAATTGGTGACTGCAGTTTTCCCTGTTTTGCCAGAATGTAGTCAGGGCTCAGATCTCCCCAATGTTTCGGCCCGGTATCACCTTCATAACCCCATTCTGCCTTATGTGGCTTTTCCGTTTTATGGAAATAGTGATGTTCAGAATCCGTGATATTCTGGGAAGTCAAACCGTTTACAGAATGACTCTGCAACGGAGCTAAAGAGCGTTGTGTACACGCGACCGGCAGTATACTGATCACTATGACAGCGACTACCACAAGAAAATACTTTGAGAAATGTTGCATAGCTTTACTTAGATATAATTAACATCTTTATTGTTTATGCTTATTAACAAAATAGATTAGCAAGTTTACGTTCTTACAAAAAAAGCATGTAACATACATACTACTTAATTAGCTGCCAAAATCAAGCTTTATCAAGGCATGGCAAGGTAGGTCTGTAGTAGTGCCTACTCAATCAAGATGAAATATGATGGTAGAATAGAGGTCTGAATCACATATTCACCTGATCATGCTTGGTATACGAATGATTGATTTTTTGAAATAATGCGTGTTTTATATTCAAAAAAAAAAGCCTCTTTGATTCCCAATCAAAAATCAATAGGAAAATAACGAAAAATACTGTTGTAAAGCCAGCTGCAATAGGCAGAAAATCACAGGAATCACCAGAATTAAATGGAAAGTTGAAACTTATTGAAAATAAAGTGATAGTGTCATATCAGAAGCATTATCAGGCAATTACGGGAATTATTAAAATTACTATTTTCAGAATGCCATTCAAAATAATGGCTATTTTTATATTTCCCATAAGTACTTTATTTGATACCTGTTATGGCGCTATCACCTTGTGTTACACGTAGTTACCAAAAAATCCTAATTCCTGTGGAGTAACGTGGTTTACCGCCAATTACTGTTACGGTGACTGCGTATTGACTTCAGTAACTTGAAATGCTTTCCTTACAGTGACAATCAAAAAGCTTTATTAAGCCTATACCACCCTTCTGATGTACAATAAAAACTTCAAAATAATTTGTATTAATTACAAATTTCTTTTCAATGAAAATTATTTTCTTTTTTTACACATAATGTACGTGTAAATACATTACAATACACCGAGAATATATTTATGTTTTAGAGATAAGGACCATTATATCACCCTGTTTGTCATAAACATCTTCATCAGATGCGTTCCAGCTATTATCCTTATCTGTAACAACTGATTTATTGTAATATCCCTTATTTTGAATTTTTTCCATCTCCTGCAATTAAGGTATAATATTCATAATGCACCTCAAAAAATGGTGGCTTGACGGTTGTGGATTGTCTTAAAGACCGCCAATAAAACCTAATTAAAATTTACCATCCTCATACTCTTTTAAAACTAGGTGCATACGCTACATGGTATATACAATCATACTTCGAATGTGATAGACTATTACACGTTGCATTTATTTCTCCTCTCTGGTTTGTTCTAATTGTCAAACCAGTTGGAAGAATATTTTACTACTAAATACTTGAAGGTAAAACCAGTGGCTTACCCATCAATGAGTGGACCAAGCTTTCCAAAGCAATGTTCCATCCAAGATGACACTTGATGAAATGATTTATGTATGTGTATTTGCGCTGACCTTTCGAGCAATCTTTTCAAGAAGACATAGGATTAGGTATGGCAGATTATGAACATTACTCTTGACCAGTTTGGCATAGGCATATGATTTTTTATTACCATTATTTTTCCTTCGAATACGGGAGTTTTTAAAAAAAAACTCCAGCTCTATAGAGATTTATTTTATAATGTTAACATCACATGGGTAATAATATGTCCAGGCCTATTGTTTTTATGTTTTCAGGACAGGGTTCCCAGTATTATCAGATGGGGAAGAACCTGTTCGATAATTGCCCTGCTTTCAAAAGATGGATGCTGAGATTGGATGGTATTGCAAATAAGATTTTGGGCAATTCCGTAATCGAATATGTGTATGATGAAAGTAAAAATAAACAGGAGCAATTTGACCGTTTGCTGTATAGCAATCCGGCAATTTTCATGGTAGAATTTTCACTAGCACAAGTTTTACAGGAAAAAGGTATTAAGCCGGACTATGTATTAGGTGCCAGCCTCGGTGAGTATGCTTCAGGAGCTATTGCCGGTATTCTGAAATATGAGGAAGCCTTAGAGGTACTTATTAAGCAAGCGGAGATCTTTGAGGAGACTTGCCAGAAAGGTGGAATGCTGGCTATTTTGCATAACGCGGAACTTTACGAGAACATTCCTGCCATATGCAACAATAGTGAATTGGTTGCAATTAATTTTCATTCTCATTTTGTAGTTTCAGGTAAAAACGAAAACCTGAAACTGATTCAAGATTATTTAGATAAAAGAAGTATCAGTTATCTATTATTGCCGGTATCGTTTGCATTCCATTCGTCATTAATTGACCCATGTAAATCAACATGTTTACCGTTTCTAAAGCAATGGCGATTCTCCCCCCCTCGCGTCCCATTCATTTCCTGTTCACGAGCCGGTATTCTTGCAGAGCCGGGTTATGATTATTTTTGGGAGGTTTTGAGAAAGCCTATAGAATTTCAAAAAGCAATCCTGGCATTAGAGAAAGAACAGGAATATATTTATCTAGATCTAGGGCCATCAGGCACACTTGACACTTTTGTAAAATATATTTTATTCAATGATTCCGGATCTGAAAGTTTTTCAGTCCTGAACCCCTTTGGACAGGATTTAAGGAATTTAGAAAAAATCGAATCATTTTTTAAAGGTAAGAATTTATCTAATAGAACAAGTGAGGAGGAGAAGATGATTGCATATGTTTTTCCGGGTCAGGGATCACAAAAAAAAGGGATGGGTGGCACTCTTTTTGACGAATTCAAATCACAAACAGACAGGGCTGATGAAATTCTGGGTTATTCCATCAAGGAATTATGTCTGGATGATCCTAATTCACAATTAGGACTGACTCAATATACACAGCCGGCATTATATGTGGTCAGTGCGTTTACCTATTTAAAGAAATTGAATGAAACAAAACAGAAGCTGGATTTTGTAGCTGGGCATAGTTTAGGCGAATATAATGCGTTATTTGCAGCAGGTGCATTTGATTTCGAAACGGGTTTAAGACTGGTAAAAAAAAGGGGTGAGTTGATGAGCCGGGCAACCGGTGGAGGAATGGCTGCAGTGATCGGTTTGAGCGAGGAAGAGATTGTTGAAATTCTTGAGAAGAATGATTTAAACGGTATTGTTATAGCAAATTTCAACACGCCGTCTCAAATAGTAATTTCCGGACCAAAAGAGGAAATCAGCAGATCTACGCCCATTTTTGAAGCTTCCAACGCAAGAATGTTTATTCCCTTAAAGGTAAGTGCCGCCTTTCACTCTCCATATATGAGTGAAGCACAGAAGGAGTTTTCTACCTTTCTGGAAGGTTTCGAATTTATCGATTTAGACATACCCGTAATCTCAAATGTACATGCAAGACCCTATAAGCAGTCTGAAGTAAAGGAGAATTTAAGAGAGCAGATCACCCATTCGGTAAGATGGAGTGAAAGTATTAGATATTTAATGGGAAAAGGGCAAATGAAATTTGAAGAGATCGGCCCGGGAAACGTTTTAAAAGGTTTAATCCGTAACATACAGAAAGAGGCGCAACCACTCGTTGTTCAGGACGAAGAAGAAGTAATAGGAGATTTAATTGAACAGGAGGATACCAATACCAGAAAAGAAACTACTGGTGAGAAAACGGTCCCTTTAGTTGGCACTGAAGTGGAGAACGGCAATGAGAATGGACAGAAGACTGTTGTAGAAGAAGCCGTTGGTATTACTGCAGAATCGCTTGGGAATGGAGAGTATAAGAAGGAACTTAATCTGAAGTATGCGTATGCGACAGGCGGAATGTATATGGGTATATCTTCAAGAGAAATGGTAACAAGAATGGGTAAGGCAGGCATGATTGGCTACCTGGGAACAGGTGGTATGGACCTGGAGAAGATTGAAGAGGATATCCAATATATTCAAAAAGAGCTTAATAACGGACAAGCTTATGGCATGAATTTGTTACACAGTCCCTTAGAAGATGATACTGTTGATTTATATTTAAACCATCGTGTGAGAAATATTGAGGCTGCGGCATATTTACAGGTAACGTCTCCTGTTGCACGATATAGGCTGAAAGGCTTAAGTCGCCAAGCTAATGGTACCATCTCTATTAAAAACAAGGTGATGGCAAAGGTATCAAGACCGGAAGTGGCTGAAGCGTTTTTAAGTCCGGTCCCTGAACGGATAGTGAATTATTTGTTGGAAGATAATAAAATTACAAAGGAAGAAGCAGACCTGTCAAAAGAAGTACCAACGGCTGATTATTTATGCGTAGAGGCTGATTCCGGTGGACATACCGACCAGGGTGTCGCTTACGTCTTGATGCCCGCAATGTTACAGTTGCGCAATGAGATGGTAAAAAAATATGGATATGCGAGGAATATTATGTTAGGTGCCGCAGGAGGCATCGGAACACCGGAAGCGGCAGCGGCAGCATTCATTCTGGGGGCGGATTTTATTTTAACCGGTTCTATTAATCAATGTTCCGTTGAAGCAAGCACCAGTGACGCAGTAAAAGATTTATTGGAACAAATTAATGTACAGGACACCGCATACGCACCCGCAGGCGATATGTTTGAAATGGGAGCAAAGGTACAGGTTGCCAGGAAGGGATTATTTTTTCACGTAAGAGCAAATAAGCTTTATACCCTATATCAACAATATAATTCATTGGACGAAATTGATGAGAAGACAAAAAAGCAAATTCAGGAAAAATATTTTAAGCGTAGTTTTAAAGAGGTGTATGATGATTGCAGAAGATTTTACACACCAGGTGAAATTGAGAGGGCAGATAGTAATCCGAAGAATATGATGGCATTGATTTTTAAGTGGTATTTTGGGCATTCAACGCGCTTGGCCTTAAGAGGAAGTGAAGAGCAAAAGGTAGATTACCAGATACAATGTGGGCCCGCGTTGGGCGCTTTTAATCAATGGGTAAAAGGAACACACCTGGAGAGTTGGAAGAATCGGCATGTTGATGAAATTGCGGAAAAGTTGATGAAAGAGGCAGCTAAGCTGCTAAATAATAGATTTAACAGTTATAAATGTTAATGTTTTTACAATGAAATCACCTGAGACCTTAACGGTACTCAGTTCCTTTTTTTAAAATAATAGTGGAATTAATTCCTCCAAAGCCAAATGAATTACTCATGGCTATTTGAATATCCGCCTGGACAGAAGCTGGGCCAACCCACCGGCATTGACTATCAATGGGATTTTCCAGATTGACATTGGGATGCACAAACCCTTCCTTCATCTGAATAATAGTGGCAATACATTCCACCACTCCCGCAGAACACAAGCAGTGGCCGGTCAGACCTTTGGTTGCGTTTATCCATACGTGCGGCAGTATGTCTTTAAAGACACGTCGGACTGCCCGCATCTCTGTTTCATCCCCTAATGGTGAAGATGTCCCATGGGTATTCAAATAATCCACTTGGTCCGCACTGACTTTAGACATACTTAAGGCTGATTCCATTGCCCTCACTTCTCCATCCTCACTGGGATCCGGCAATCGATTTCCATCAAGGACCAATGAGCCTCCTAAAATCTCAGCCAGACTACTGACACCTCGTTTTTTTGAAGATTCTAATGATTCCAGGATAAGACACCCACCGGCCTGCCCATAGATAAATCCTTCATGCCTCTTATCAAAGGGACGGCAAGCCTTCCCCGGTTCATTACAAAAATGTTTTCCTCCCATTGCACCCAGATTGTAAAATGCCTGTAACTCCAGGGGGGACAAATCGGTTAATCCACCCACCACCATACAGGCATCAACTACACCCCATTGAATGAGTTGATAAGCCTTGTAAATACCCGCATTACCACTGGCAGAGGCGCCTCCCAGGGTAAATCCCTCTCCACGAATCTCGAAAATTTCACTCAATGTCCCCAGATGATCGGTATCCATATAATGAAGGGCATATCTTGGATTCAGATATTCCGGGGATTGATTTATTTTTTGATAGAAGTCAAAGGGATACTGCTGGTTGAGGTTATTACCCGCAATAACAAGGCCAAAACGATAAGGGGAAATATTTCCCTGGTGCAGTCGTGCTCCCTGCCACGCTTCTAAAGCTGACAAGACAGAGGTCTGCACGGTAAGCGGTGACCGGTGGGCACACTGTTCTGCTCTTTGTAGTATACCTTCACCATATTGAGAATCCCATGGTGAATACTGCAAAAGCCCCGATTTAAAGGAAAAATCTCGGATCTCCGCCCCGATTTTTACCGTTATGGACGAAGCGGATGATTTTTCCAACCAACCGATACCACTTTCCCCATTTTTTAAGGCGGATGTAAATTCATTAATGTTTTGCCCGATTGGGCCCACCAGACCCATTCCGGTAATCACAACCGGTTTTTCCATGTTCCCTCTCTATCAGCCGTTTACTTTTTCCTGCAGCAGGTTGACTAACCCTTTAATATCATTAACATCCGCAAATTCGTTGGGTGGAATTTTAACATTCAAACTCTCCATAGACAGGGTCACAATTTCCATTCGATCGATGGAATTGGCGCCTAAATCCTTTAGACTGCTTTCAATTACAATCTCTTTCCCAGCTAAAAAAGGTAAAATATCATAAATGTTCTTTTTAACAACCTGGAATACCTCTTCTAAAGTCATCTGTTTTTTCTCCGTTTATTATTCCCTTATTACTTGTTAGACAATTCCATCATTCTATCTTTAATTTCCGATTGATGAAAGGTCTTTTCATGCATAAGGGTCCGTGAAAATCAATTTTTACATTAATGTGGTACAAGGATTTATGTAACCCCTTCAGGGTAAAATTGATATTTTATCCAGCAACCCAGGGTTGCACTACGCTTACCCTGGGCTAGGGTATATAACCCCGTTGGGGTAAAAATTTCCTGCACTGAAGGGTTAAACATGCCAGCCCGGGGTTGCAGAGTTACCCCGGGTACTGACTCTAACAGTTGTAATACCCTGAAGGGGTTACATAAAGCACGCTGAATAGGTACCAATAGCTAATCATTGAAGGCCTGATGTACTATCAATAAACCACTGATTGCTGGCCATGGGGATCTGACAGACGGAAGTTCCCCTGGAGAAGTCTAACGCATACAATTGAATGGCATGGAGATTGTGGTTCAAGTGGGTGCAGTAATATAATATTTTGTCACGGTGACTTCGAACAACCATCCATAGAGTCGGGTTATATGTGTTTCTAGGATCTGCAGGCTTCCCATTTGGGCCGTAATACGTTAAAACCTCCTGTTCGCAGACTGCCACTCTCCCTAATACCTGTAGTGCGTATTGCACCCCATTTTGATTGTCATATGTTGTTGGTACACACTGTCTCAATTTAGCCGTACGGGTGAATCGTGATGGTGAAGAACTGTCTCCGGGCAATCCGGACATACCGGATGATAATACCTCAAATTGATACCCATTATTTCCGGGTGTAGTAATATTGTATCTGCCTTTATCTTCGGTCAGCTGAATATATTTGTCGCTGTTATTATCTGCGCGTGTCAGGGAATTATAAGAATAGTAAAAGTTTGTCGCATGTACATCAAAAGTTGGTCCATTAGCTAATGCCCCAATAGTATTGTTATAGTACACCTTATGTCCCTTAACAAACTCCAATACCAGGCTCTTGCCACTGCTATCATGGACAGAAAGATGACTTGGCAGGAGGTATTCCAATTTTCCCGGAAACCAGACCGTTAGCTTATCCAGCTTCTCCTGAACGTCATCAATAGTTGCGCATGTACCCAAAACATAACTCACGATAAATTCAATACTCAAACATTGAGAAGGACTACCAGGCTGTTCATAGTCAGAATATGACAGCCAGAGAGCGGCGGCAGAGAGCCCTTCCGTATTCAAGCCATCGCTGAAGATCATCTTCGTTGGACCAGTGTCTTCTGCCATAGTACCGGGTCGCATCCAGACACCTATAAACCCATATTGATTCTCCCAACGATGCCCTTTTCCTATTTCAATTCCTCCCTTACCACCAGGTGCACCACCGGTAAAGGTTATACCTGCGGGTACCTTTACCAGATCGGTAATATAGGGACTTTCAGGTGATTCTGAGAAGTCCATTGTCCTTCCGGAAATAATAGTTTGATTGTCCTTATCAGATGGCAAAATAAAATCGGTACACATGTTTGTTACCTCCATAAATATTGATTGCTTCAATTCCAACGTTAATCAAAAATATCTCCTCTAAATACGTACGAGTGTCTCCCTGAGTTACCACTGAAAAAGCTCCCTATCGTTTTTACCAGAGTCGCCTACAGACGAGTTACTCGCCCTGAATTGGCGCAACATCAATTTGAATCATTTTTTGTAAGGTATGGGTAAAGAGGACCAAATCATCTTTCATCCTCTCAATCTCAATCCTCTCGTTTTTCTTATGAACAAAGTCTTTTTCACCGGCAAAAATATCCACAGGACCAAAATTAGTAAAATTTTTAACAAGCTTCAAGTAACTACTCGATCCTATTACTAAATATTTGGGACTATCGCCAGTAACTTCTTTGTAAGAACTTCCTACTAATTGTATTAAAGGCGAATCCAAATCATGGACAAATGACTCATAGTGTGATCCTATTCCCTCCTGGTAATTGGCCTGACCTTGAAATTGTGCCACCGTTTCCTTGGATTTTTCAAGGATTTCCAGGTTGGTGTTTTTAAATCCCGTACGAAAATCAGCTGATAACACTAATCTATTTTTTTCCGAATCAACTTTTACCAGACCCAGATTCATTGAGGTTCCATAATATTGCACATATATATCAATCGGCGGATCTTTGATGAATTGAATATCCGGCAGATTCTCATCTCTATAACGAATTCCTAATCCATTCCCATAGTCGTTAAGTCCAATTTTAGATGTAGTAAAATCAAAGGCCCGTTTATAGGCATTGTTAGAAATTTCCGTCATTCTGTTTCCAACAAAAGCGACCTCCACAATGGCATTTCTACCGAACCATGGAACACTGCTATGGGCCGCTACACCTTTGGAATAAAAAACCAGGTCCCCCTGCTCCGGAATTTCTTCATCCGGATATTCACGAACGAATGATTTATAATCGGTAACATGAATATCCGGTTTATAGCAAATATTGACACCACCGGCAAGGCCATAGATAGTTCTTGAAGACCCTTTTGCCAACTCTTCTGTGACCTCTTTTATCAACGATTCAAGCTCTTTACAGGTGGCTTCCACATTATTACTTTTGACTACCACATACGATAAATCAGGTACAGAGTTAACGACTAAACCACCTTTCCAATAAACAATCTTATCCCGCTTTGAAGCTTCAGGAGTCAACCCTTCAAATGTATAATCTATATCCGCAATACCTTTTTCTCCATGAATGAGATAAACCCCATCCGGCACTAATCCAAAAGTTGGTTGAGGTGTGGTCCTAAAGTATTCTGTTAAGCTTTCAAAACTTTTCTCTTCTTTGGTCCCCAGAATGATTCTGAGTTGACGTTGAAAGGGAAATTTACGATCAATTAAGATTTTCCCCGCCCATAAAGTTAAGGCAAGCGGCCCTTTATTATCCTGGGAGCCGCGTCCCCATATATTCCCATCAATCTCTTCTCCTGAAAAAGGAGGATTATCCCACTCTTTAGAATCAGCAGGGACCACGTCCAGATGAATCAAAACACCAACCGACTCTCCTCCTTTTTTACCATACTCTAAAACACCTACTAAGCCATTTGCAGCCAATTTTGTTTCATAGCCCATCTTTTCCGCTGTTTGAAAAACATACTCCATCAAATCCTTTGTCGCCGGTTTCAATTCATAACCGTAATCTTCCACTGATTTATAAGTGATAGTCTTTGATAAAAAATCCAACATTTCTTTCTTTTCAATTTCAGCACTTTTTTTAATTTCCTCTATCGGGATGAGAGCGACAACTGATTGTGACGATTTATCTACGTTGGTAACGGAAGCGCATCCAATTGCATAAATGCTAAGAAAATACGTCAAATAAAAGTAAACTCTTTTCATAAATCTTTCCTTTCTATCGTTAATAACCCCACACACTAAACACTCTGCAGAAAAGAGTGTGACGGCTTGCCCTTCTCTCTCATTCAATGGCATTGCCCTATAAGAGGCATCATCTAAATTCCTCAGTCGCCAACTTCACATTTAGCATTCGAAAAGCAGGTTTCCATGCCAATATTATTCAAGGAAATTGTCTTTATGTAAGAAATTTCCGCAATCCATCTGCCAGTATCTTCACCTGAGGTTCCCTGAGGATAGTGTAATGGTTTGCAGAAATATTTCGTATGAACAGTCCGTCCTCAGCAAGTTTTTCCCAACCCATTGTCGGATCGTGAGAGTCTGCTTCATCTGCGTCCCCTTCAGCATTGAAAAGGACGATCTTACCTTTATAGGGTTTTGGTTTATAGTTATTCATTGCATGGGTATTGGCCATATATACGCCAAACAATTTTCGTATCTGTTTTGTCCCCATACGATCTAGAATCGGGTCCTCACTCTTTTTTGCATGCTCCAGTATACTTTCGAAATAGATCTCCGAATAGTTTGAATGTCCGTTTGGCTGCGCCTGGATTTCAGGAATCATGCCGCCAAACAGGTCTCTGGCAAAGGAGTTGATCATCAGGTATTCCTGTCCATACTTTCCAAGATTGTGTTCCTTATTATAGTAGTCCTCAATTAATTTCAGCGCTGATGGCGTATAACTCTCTATCAGCGCAATCAAGCTAATTTCTTCTCCGGTTTGTTGTAATTGCTGTGCCATTTCGTAGGCTATAATGCCTCCCATAGACCAGCCCCCAAGGCAATAGGGCCCCTGACGCTGAATTGTCCGTATAGCCTCTATGTAGAGGGATGCCATCTTTTCAATACTCTCCGGATGAACGCCTCCATTCAGTCCGGGTGATTGTAAGCCGTAAAAGGGATGGTGGTTTCCAAGTTGACGAGTCAATTCCATATATGACAACACATTTCCTCCTACCGGATGTACGCAGAAAAATGGTGTCCGATCTCCTTTCGGCTGTATGGATATCAAAGGACCCCGGTGTTCGTTCTCTGTCGGCAGTTGTAGCATGCTTGCCTGTTCCTTAACGGTAGGGGTTTGAATGAGAGTGGAGATAGGTAGATCTCTGCCAAATTTATTATGAATTTCTGCCATGAGACGGACAGATAAAAGCGAGTGACCGCCAAGATCAAAAAAGTTATCCAGGACCCCAATCTGTTCAACACCCAGTATTTCTTCCCAAATATCCGCTAACTGCCTCTCTGTCTCGGTTACCGGAGCAATATATTTTTTACTGCCAGCCAAATCAATATCATGTAGTGCCAATGCTCTGCGGTCTGTTTTTCCATTTGGCGTGAGCGGAATCTCATCTAATGACACAAAAGCGGAGGGAATCATATAATCGGGCAATTTTGCCTTAAGCGCATTTTTTAATTTTTCGATATCGACAGAACTACCCGGATTGACAGGAACAAAGTAGGCGACTAATTGAACGCTTTCATTGATGGTCTTGGCAAGTACCAGGGTATTTCCTATATTTTCCTGTTCATTTAATACCGATTCAATTTCTCCGCACTCGATGCGAAATCCCCTGACCTTGACTTGATGGTCAATACGTCCTAAAAACTCAATATTGCCATCGGCTAACCAACGGGCCAGATCACCTGTTTTATACATTCTGGTACCAGGATTAAAGTGATTATCGATGAATTTCTCCCGAGTGAGTTCCGGTCGGTTTAGATAACCGAGAGCAACACCTGTTCCGCTTATGTAAAGTTCTCCGCGAACACCCACAGGAACAGGATTTCTATATCCATCCAGAATATACACGCTTTCATTATCCAATGGGCGGCCTATGGGAATATTTTGAGAAGGCATGGGAATCTGGGTGTCTGCTGTTATTTCAAATACCGTACTGGTTATGGTGGTCTCGGTAGGGCCATAAGCATTGATAAGACGGGTAGAATTCATTGGACTGCTCCGCCAGAGATCAACTGTCTCAGGTGAGAGGGCTTCTCCTCCGACAATTACCAATCTGAGTTGTTCCTGAAGGTTTAATTCCGATGCATGAGACCAATCAAGAAGTAGCTCGCGTAAATAAGCCGGTGGAACGTCGGCAACGGTTATTTCATTGTCTCTGACTTTTTTCTGGAATTCTCCAGGAGACCATACCTCTTTATCTCTCAGAATCGACGTCGCTCCTTTTATAAGTCCGGGTAGAATCTGCTCCAATGACGCGTCAACATTGAGTGAAGCAAACTGCAGTATATGATCGTCAGGTGTAAGGTTGTAATAATTCTGGGTGACCTGACAGTGATTGACAAGAGAGTCGTGAGATATAAGGACTCCCTTTGGCCTGCCTATAGAACCGGATGTGTAGATAACGTAAGCCAAATTCCCGGATTGAACTTCATTTACTAATCTACCCTTTATTTTCATTATTTCATCCCATTGTTTGTCTATTACACACACTGCGCAATTATTTCCGGAGACGAATGCAGAGACTTTTTCCGTCAGTTCTTCCCGGGTTATCAGTATCTTCACCCGGCTGTCTTTCAACATATACCTTAATCGGTCTTCAGGATAGTCAGGATCAAGTGGCACAAAGGCCCCACCCGCTTTGAGGATACCCATAATCCCCACGATCATCTCTAAGGACCGTTCCACGCAAATGGCAACCAATGTGTCTGGTTTGACCCCCAGAGATTGCAGGTATTTTGCCAATTGAGTACTTTTTTGATTGAGTTCCCTATAAGTTAACTGTTTGCCCTCAAATACCACAGCTACAGCATCGGGTGTATTACTAGCCTGATTTTCAAAGAGTTGATGAATGTGCTTGTCTTCAGGGTAATTCGCTTTTGTATTGTTCCACTCTATAAGGTGTTTGTCTCTCTCTTTTTTACTTAATAAATCGTATTGCCCTATTTCCTGATCAGGATTTTGGACAATCTCTTGTGCTAGTTTAATGAAATGTTCTATAAAACGAATGATCGTTTCTTCATTAAAAAGATCCAGGTTATAAGATAAATGGATAGACAAATCATGTTCTCCTTCAGCCATCTCCATGCTTAGATCAAAATCACCTTCTTGTTGGAGGTCCGGTATAATGGAAATACCAGGATTTTTTCCCGTAAGTTCTTTTTGTGCCTGTATTGAGTAAAAGTTCTGTAACACAAAAATAGTTTGAAAAACAGGAGAATGTGTTGGGTCAGGCTTTAAGTTTAATTGCGTTACCAGTTTGGGAAAAGGATACACCGCGTGGCCCAGACCATAGGCAACCGTCCGTTTTAACTGATCAAGATAATATGAAAAGGAGTGATTCTCATTTATCGTACTACGCATGGCAACCATATTGATAAAATATCCGACTACCAATTCAAAACGCTTTTCAGGTCTCCCTAACGTTGGGACCCCAACAATTATGTCCCCTTGATTTGTATATCGGCATAGCAATGCCTTATAAACACCCAATAGCAAAACAAACAAACTTACTCCTTGCTCTTTGGCCAGATGGCGTAGTTGTCCTGTTAATTCGGTAGAAAGCCTGACGGAACAGGTTGCACCGGTATAGGTTTGCCTGGCCGGTCTTGTTTTATCTATAGGTAGCTCTAAAAGAGGCAATTCACCTGCTAATTGCTCTTTCCAATAGGCCAGGTGTTTTTCACCTTTTTCACTCACAAGGAGCTCTTGCTCCCAATCAACAAAATCAAAATAGGATGGCGTCTTCCCTGTTTTCAGGACTGGCCGTTGTCCTTGGGAATATGTTTTATAGGCAGATAGTAAATCATTGATTAAAATAAGTATAGAGGTCCCATCAAAGATAATGTGATGAATGGTAACTAACAAAATATGTTCATCAGATGATAGCGAAAAAAGATGTGCCCTCATGAGCGGACCACCGTCTAATTTAAAAGGCTGTTTAAAGGTGGTTTTTAGTAGTTCCGACAACTCCTCTTCAGATAGAGAGTGAATGGACTTTTGACTAAAGCTAAGGGCTCTTTCTTTATTTATATACTGTAGGGGACTACCATCTCCATCTGTAGTAATAACGGTTTGAAGGATTGGATGCTTTTTGAGCATAAATTCGAATGCCTGTTTTAGAAATTCCATCTGAATTTTATCATGAATCTTAAAGGCAATGGGAACATTATAGGCACTCATATTCGGTTCAAGTTCCTGCAATAACCATAGTCCTTTTTGCCCCTCGGATAAGCTTTTTTTATGTATAATCTGAGATTTTATCTTATACCGTTTTGCCTGGTTTTTCAGTCTTTCAATACTGTCATGCATCCTGGAAAGAATCTCATTTACTTTCTGTTCCGGGTTATGGATCATCTCCTCTACGATCTGGACTATCAGGGTAGACAATTGTTGGATCTCTAACTTATCAAACAAGTGTTTTCGATAAGTGGTAATGAAGTGGATGGATTGGTCCACCTTTAAAATTTGATAAAATAATGTTGCAACGGCCTTACCTTCAACGAGAGATTGCTTTTTCTGAGACAGGACATCGACAAAGAGAGAATGTCCATATCCTTTAGAAGAATCCAGGGTACCCGTATCAATATCAGCGCTGTCTATTATCACATCTCCTAATTGCTGATAATAGCCCTCATAGTTGTCCAGGCCTGTTAAGGTCAATAATTCTGAAAAATCTATCTTGGCAAAGCGTAAACTATTCAGGCTTTTTTGTTTGACCTCCCGCAATACGTGTATGACGCTCGATTCGGGATCCACATCAAATGGGATAAAAAGAATATTGGTAAACTCTCCCAGGGTATTCATCAAGGATACCCTGTCCCGTTGGTTATTGACAAATTGGACGATGGCCCTGGCATTGCCCATACCATGTATCAGCAGCATAGTAACTGCCGTTGTAAACAGTTGAGTATAGGTGATTTCATGATCCTGGCTGAAGCGTTTAATATCATTGCTAAGGGTAGTAGACAAGGAAATTACATTCCCATCAGCCACGTGCAAGAGTCCCTCTTCAACTTCCTGTGGATCCCGTGCATAAGGGAGCTGGATAGGCAATACGCCATCGTGCAGCTGGTCTGTCCAATATTGGATGGTTTTACTGCTTCGATATATGCCTGCATCAAATTGGCAGAGGGAATACTGCCAATACTGCTCAGTTACCGGTTTCAAAACAGTTTTTTGTTGTTTTAATAACGATTGATAGTAACTCATTAGTTCTGAAAACAGCATGGTAATAGTAAATGCATCAGCGAGGCTGTGATGTGTTACAAACCCTAAATAACAGGCGTTATTAGTCTGGCAGATCCAGGCCTGGAGAAGTGGAGCATTGTCGAGTCTTAATAAACGATTTCGTTCGGTTGCGATAAATTTTTGAAAATCAGGAAGCCCGGGCAGATCCAGAATCTGAAATTCTAGTTTGGCATCCGTCACAATAATTTGTGCCCAGGTAGTCCCTAGTGATAAGTAATACGTTCTCAGTAAATCATGATTCTCAATGACATGAGCCATGGCCTTGTTTAATAAAGGAATATCTAAAGGACTTATTGAAGACTCATAGACGTGTTGGATATTCCATGCCGATTGTCTCGTTACTTCAGAATGATAAAGATTACGCTCCTGTTCCTGAGAAACCGGTGCAATCAACATTCCGGTAGGAAGTTGAGCGAGGAGATCGTGACGCTGTTCCGGGGAAAGGGAATCCAGGACAGACTGGATATCGATAGATCTATGGGATAAGAAGTAACATTTATCGCCTTCATGAAAAATAGCTATCCCCTTTTTAGTCAGATTAACCAAACTTTGTCTGCATGACTCCATTGACATTTCCCGAGTCACGATGTTTTCTCCACCCAGGCTAGTGATGTGCAGTGCATTGGGCAATTGAGATAATCGATTAGAGGACCAACCCGCCTGTCCGGAAAATACTTCTGAAGAAATAGTCTCTATCGCCTCTTCCGGACCCTTCTTATTTTGAATATTTTCTTTCTCTATTAAAGCGACCAAACGCCTTATAGTATTATGATCCAAAAGATCTACCAATTGTATTTCCAGGGAAAATTCGTCGTTCACTGCGGCAAGCAATCGCATGCTCATGAGCGAATCTAAACCTAATTGGCTAAAATTGGCATCCACATCCACTTCATCGATTTTATAACTCGTAATCTCCGCAACTTGTTCTTGAATAGTTGCGAGTAATGAGGATGATGTCCTTGATTCTTCTTTATGAGATGAACTTACCTCATCAGGGGAACCTATCCAACATTTTCTTGTTTCAAAAGGATAGGCAGGCAATGACAACGGAAACTTTTCCGCTTCTGAAAAACAGTCAGATAGATCAAGGAGAACCCCTTGAACGTATAGATCAGCCATTACCAATAGGTCCTCTTTCTCAGGCTTCTTCGCGTTGGCAATAGTTTTGGCCGTCATACGTCCTAATGCGTAGAGTGAGGGACCGATATCCTTCCGAGCCGTTCCTGTAAAGGCATCATCAGGTCTCTCCTCGTTAATGAGTGTCAATAATCGGGCATGTAATTCATCTTGATTTGAAACAACCAGGGCGCTACGCTCCGAGAAATGACTTCTTCTCAACAAGAGATTTGCGGAAAGCTGGGATAAGTTTGGATATTCCTGGTCATCCTGCCTTTCCAAAAATTCTTTAAGTTCTATACACCGCTGCTTCAACGCTGTTTTTGTTTTACCTGACAGGACGATTAACACAGGTCTGCCGGATTCTGAATAATGCCATGCCGACTGTGTTGCAGATACCGGAGCTTCTGTTATAACCAAATGGACATTTGTACCGGTTGCCCCAAAGGAACTCACGGCAGCCCTGCGGATTTGATTGGTCTCGGCATTCCAGGAGAGTCCATGGTTGTTAATAAAAAACGGGCTATTATCCAGATCCAAGGAAGGATTTAGTGTTTCCACATTTAACGTTGCGGGAATCTCACCATGACGCAATGCCAGAAGGACCTTCATAACATGGTTCATACCGGAATTTTGAAAGGAGTGGCCTATATTATTTTCAACACTACCCAAAGCACAAAAATTCCGCTTTTCAGTCATCTTTTGAAATGCCTCGGTCAAGGCCTGAACTTCCATAGTATCTCCTAATGGAGTACCCGTTGCATTGGCTTCCACCATACTTATCGTTTCCGGATTGATTTGAAATCGACGATAGACGTCTGAAAACAACGCAGCCTCAGCCATAACGCTGGGAGCGGCCATTCCATTGGTTTTGCCGTTATGATTGTTCCCCCACCCTTCAATCACGCCATGAATACGGTCTCCATCGGCCAAGGCTTTGGCCAGGGGTTTTAAAACCAATACACCTACCGCTTCACCGGGCATCATACCATTCGCCCGTGCGCTAAAGGCACGACTCTGTCCATCCTGAGAAAACAGACCGGTTTGACACCCGGTAATTATCAAATTTGGCGTGGAATATATCAATACACCTCCCGCAATAGCGACTTTACATTTATTCAATATTAAGTGATCACAAGCCTGAGAGACGGCCAGCAAAGAAGAGGCACAACCCACGTCCACAGATAGGCATGGTCCTGTTAAATTTAAGCTGTAAGAGACTCGTCCCGGAATATTGGAAACTGTCACGTGAGGAGACATACCTGAGATTTCTTTAATCGACAGAGTATAATCCCCTCCACCACCACAAAATACACCCCATGGTTTTCCTGATAAGCTAGTCGGGTCAATTCCTGCATCCTCAATCGCTTTCCAGGATTCCTGAAGAAAAAACCGCTCAGAAGGGTCCATCATCTCAGCTTCTTTAGGAGTAATCTGGAAAAAGAGTGGATCAAATCTATCAATATCTTCCAGGAAGCCCCCATGACGGATATATGTTTTATTGGGCCTTTGATCTTTATCGTAGATATTACCCAGGTCCCAGTCTCGATTCTGAGGGAACTCCGTGAAGACGGATTGTCCATTTTTCAACAATCCCCAAAAATCATCTAGCGTTTTAGCACCGGGAAATTGTCCGGACATTCCCACAATAGCTATTTTGTTTTCTATTTCGGAACTATGAGAAATTTGCCTGTTTTGTTCTATTCCAACAAGAGCGGTTGGTAGTGGTTGCAACAACGAGTCCATGCTTCTGGCAATGAGATCACACATCTGTTGTATTGTGGTTTGAGTATTGAGCAAATCAAAGTGATTTTCACCATCGACTACCTTTGTCTCCAATTGAGGCAAAACTTTTTTCCAGCACTCAAAAAAAGAGGACATGGAACCTTTTGCTTGTTGTACATTGATTAAATAATCAGGATTATATACCTCTTCGGAAACAGCTTTGGCTGTTCGGGTACGCAGTAAAATGGCAGTTAAATCCTCCTGCCTGGGAAAGTGAGTGGCACGGTAACGACTTAAACCACGTAAATTAGCCAAATGAATTTGTGACATGGATTCTAAACGTTGAATCAGTACGTCCCTGGATTGTTTGACACCTCGTTGTCCAATGAGGTCCACTAAACTCTCCACAAGCCTCTCTTCAGCCACATCTTTTACCTCGCCATAGGTTATCTCCAGTTTAGACCACTGAATTACCCCCTCCTCTTTTCTCTGGCGAAAGTCAGGATCCATATGGAGCATCGTAATCATTAAAAAATTTGCGTTCATAATCCAATTATGAATATCATCAGAATCCCATAAACCCGCGTCCTCACCATTCTCAATAAGGGGAGATTCTATAAGGAACAAGGTCTTGACAATCTTATTTTTGGACTGGAGACATCGGGCACTTTCATAAGCAACAGTTCCACCCATAGAGGCACCAAGGAGGTGATATGGACCCTCCGGATCTATGGATATCATTATCTCCGCGTTATACTCCCCCATCGCTTCTATTGAAGCCAAAGGACTTTTATTGGTCAAAAATCCTTTGGATTTAATCCCAATCACCCTGAAACGACCCTGTGCTGCCTCTGCCATTTTCGTATAGATACCTACATCCCCTGACATGGGATGGATACAGAAGAGAAGAGGGCCTTTACCCTCTATTTGTAAAGGGACCACTTCCTCATAATCTTTCATAATTCGTCCCAGATGGTCCTTGAATAGAAGGAGACCCCCCTCTATAAGGGCATCCTGGCAAGCTTGCCGTTGGACCTTTTGGGAAGGCAGTTGCGCGATATATTCCGCTAAGGCACCTATCGTCGGATAGTCGAAAACTAAAGTCTCACGAAGGGACAGATTGAGTTTTTGGGATAGTTTTTGAATAAAACGTACTACACTAATAGAATCTAATCCGATATCCAGAAATGAAGCTTCTTCATCCAATTCATCTTCTTCATGCATGAACAAAATATCCTTAATCACAGCTACCAGATTTGCCTGGATTTCATCCAAAGATTGAAGGTCTCTTTCCTGCCATAAACTCTCTTCCGGTTCCTTGATATCCAAAGAGTGAAGAGTACTTTGAACATCCGGCTGAGACCCCGGAATTATTGCTTTTTGATCTTCATACCAAAAAGAGCGAGATTCAAAAGGATAGGTCGGTAAGTTGCACCGTGTTACCTGTCCGTCATACAAATCATTCCATACAATATCGTCGTACCCCTTCAACCAAAAGTAAGCCAGGGATTCCAGATCACGCTTTGACAAAGCGCGGCATACACGATCTTCAATTTCCTGCAAAGGCAGATACTCTCTCATGGTCTTGAATTGCCTTGCATCTCCTGTTTTGACGGGACCACTTGATTGATTCTGTAAATAAGCTTCCAAATAGACCAAAAGCCCCTTTTGGTCTTTGGCAAGGATTGCCAGTCGATAACGCATGAAATCTCTTCCCTGCTGCAATGTATAAGCGATAGAAGGCAAGGAGACCTCAACTCTTTTCAAATACTTTTGTAAACGTTTAGCATAGTGCCTCAATTGGACTTCTGTACGTGCGGACAATATAATCAATTGCGCGTCTTGAACATTTACTTCAATGGCTAATTCATTGACTGGTTTTATGTATTCTTCAACAACCATGGCAGCGTAGGAGCCACCAGCCCCAAATGAAGTTATTAATGCCTTATGGGGCGCATCTTCAGATGGCAACCAGGTTTGTTCACCAGTCACTAATCGGAATGGGCCCTGTTCCCAGTGCAGTGATTCATCTAATCGATCGGAGCTGACCAGAGTTGGCGCCAGTGTCTGATACTTCATTTGACAGAGGACCTTCGTCAATTGAGAAATTCCGGAAGCTGCTTCTAAGTGCCCAATATTAGGCTTAAGCGTTCCCAGCCAGCATGAGGATGTCGGGCATTTTTGAAAAACCTGCCTCAGGGCCTCAAACTCAATCGCATCACCCATGGCCGAACCATTGGCTGCAGATTCTATATAATCAATATCAGAGGCATCACATCCCGCACGTTCTAAAACGCCATGTATTAATTCTCGTTGCTGTACCAGATTTGGAACGGTATAACCATTGGTCTTTCCACCATGGTTAATTTTTGTACCCCGGATGATTCCCTCAATATGATCACCATCCGCGATGGCCTGACTCAGAGATTTCAATAATACGGTCCCCACCCCTTCACCAGGTATAAATCCTTTTCCGGTCTTTGAAAAGCAGTGAATCTCTCCTTCATCGGTAATCATTTTACCCAGACAGAGATCTATATAAGTTTGTGGATGGAGATACAGGTTGACTGCTCCTGCGAGGGCTAATTGACAATCTCCCCGACGAATATGTTCACAGGCCTCATGGATAACGGTAATCGAAGAGGAGCACATGGTATCGATGGCCATACTGGGGCCAGTCAGGTTTAAATGATAAGAGACCCGATTCGCCATAGAGCTGAATGAAGTGGAAGGCAAGCGGGATGTTTCCAAGTCCGGTCCCAGATGGGTATGTAAATTGAAGCCAGATTTAGTGACCCCTATAAACACCCCTACGGACCCATGATATTTGTCTTGGAGGGACTTCATGGAATACCCGCTTGCTTCCATGGCTTCCCAACAGGTGGTCAACATGAGACGCTCCTGTGGATCCATATTGAACACAGCAACAGGAGGAATGTTAAAAAATAGAGGGTCAAAGCCAGAAAAATTTTCAAGAAACCCACCTAGCCTGGAATAACTCTTGACTTTATCTACTGCCTTTTCAATATCCACCTCATAAAAGCCCTCCAATGCCCAACGCTGAGAAGGAATCTCGGTAATACAATTCTTACCGGTTTTCAAATTTTCCCAATATTCCTCCATTGTATCAGCCTTGGGATAATGCCCCGCGACTCCAATGATCGCAATGGGCTCCTGAACTTGAGTTCCGGATCCGGTTTGGGCAAAATGATGTGCCTTGATCTTACCTGGTTTTAGTGAAGTAAGTACTGGAGTCTCATCTTTTAAAGCAACACTTGTTGAAGGTGCTTCGGAGCATAGAGATGGTGCCGCTCCGGCCCAGGCGATACACTCTTGTGGATACTCTGCAATAAAGTAGTCCGCCAGTGCACTTAATGTCTGGAATTCAAAAAACAGGGTTTTTGTGATTTCCCCAAAGATAGTTTCTAATCTCTGATTCAACTGAGTTATTATGATAGAGTCAATCCCATAACTCTCCAGAGATTCCCGGGAATCAATCCGGTCCACCGACAGTTTGAGGACTTCTCCCAAAAGACATTTGAGTTGGAGTAATGTCTTTTCTTCTAGAATATTATTATCTATCTGAGGAATTGATGTCTCGATGGAATAGGATTTAGCCTTCGACTTCCTTCCTAACAACCCTTGTCCGGTCCTTGACAGATCACCTTCCATTACCATTATCTGACTCTGATCCATGGCTAAACCATGAATCAAAGCCTGAATCCCACTGGAGGTCTCCATCGCAACCATTCCTCCATTCTCTTTCATCATTTCTACTAAGGCCTCATCCACACGCATTCCTCCCTCTTTCCAAAGGGGCCAATTGATGGAGAGTGTTTGACCTTGACGTTCATTTGATGAGACTAAATCATTACGATATCCTGAATAAGCATCCATAAAGGCATTGGCTGCCGAATAGTCTGACTGTCCCGGATTTCCCAGGGGACCTGAGATCGAGGAAAAAAGAACGAAGAAATCAAGATTAATGTCACGGGTAGCCTGGTCCAGATTTACGGTCCCCGCAACTTTAGGGGCCAGAACATCTTTAAACTCTTCAGCTGTTTTTTTGATGATAAAGTTATCATTAATGACACCTGCGCTATGGAGGATACCACGGAGAGACCCAAAATCTTCTTTAATGCCTTTAATCAAGTCGTCCACTTCTTTGCGCCGTCCCATATCTACCTGTCTATATTCTATCCTGGCTCCCAGTGACTCTAATTCCTTGAGTTGATTTTGTTTATCCGTACTTAATTGAGATCGCCCTGTAAGGAACAGAACAGGGTCTTTGATCGTCCTCGCGATTTCTTTGCTAAAGATTAGTCCCAGACCACCAGCACCTCCAGTGATAAGATAAATACCATTGTCTTTCCATGGAATGGTGGTACTACCTTCTCCCGGAAGCACTTCCTCCCATGAAGCCACCTGACGCTGATTCATTCGGTATCTAATCTTAACGTCCTCGGGACATTGACTATTTTCTTTAAGTATCCCGGGTAACTTTTCTCCGGTTTCTTGTGGACCGACTTCAATGAGTTGCCCTGAAAATTTGGAATTTTCCAGGTGTGCTGTCTTTAACAAGCCGGAAAGTCCGGCAAAGATTTCTCCCTCATCCCGGGATGGAATGAGAAGTTGAATGAGAATCCTACCCTTATATTTTTTTTCAAGAATACTTTTGATGGTTTCAAAGACTTGAATAGCAATGTCCAGGTAGCGTTTTTCCATGGACTGTCCTTGAGACTTTAATTGCACACAAGAGACTCCCTCAATTTGAGCTTCAATCCCTTTCGCCATAGAAGAGAATGATTTAACTCCATACGACATGACAAGATGGGATGAATATCCAGGGGTATTATCTGCAGGAGCAACGTTTTTTTCCTTCCAAACCGGTTTAACCATCAACGTGCCAATTTTCTCGGGTTTTTCTGGGATTTTTCCTTCAAAACGCTGTTCAGGAAGATCGGACCTGTTCTCCTTAAGTAAGGGATGTAACGATACCTTGTCTCCTGACTCAAGCTCTGCAATTTTTGACATATGTTCTTCAATCCAGTAGCGTTCACTGGCAAAAGGGTAGGTGGGAAGACTCATTCGATGAGGCTGGTTCCCTTGATAAAGCGACTTCCAATCGACACGCCCACCCCTGGTCCAGAATTCCGCAATTTTTTTCAATTTGCCTTTCGTAATCCATTTATGTATGAGTTCCTGAGAGTCCTCATCATCTTCAAATAATTGAATCCCCTCAGCACTCTTTTTGACGTCTCCTTGAAAACAATTCCCTGGTTTTCCCTGTCGAAGGCCTTCCGCCGTACCAGTATATACTTCCAACTTTTTAATAAGCTCATCTACACTATGGACAATAAAAATCACTCGACTTTGCATTGCCTTCCGTCCCACCTGAAGGGTGTATGATAAATCTCTTAAATCAGGCGGACTATCTTGAGGTCCTTTGAGAAACGCTAAAAGTTTTTCAGCATAAGCATGGACCCGTTCATCATTTTTAGCAGATAAGAGGACCAGGAAGTTTTCCTGATCAGGAACTGATTTTGACTCCTTAGATTCTGCTGTTTCGACGGCCTGGTATTCTTCTAAAATAGCATGGGCATTTGTTCCCCCAATGCCAAAAGAACTCAACGCGGCCCGGCGTGGCGACGACTCTTTCTGCCATTTCTTTAAATGATCAACTACATAAAAAGGAGAATTCTCAAAATCAATCTCCGGATTTGGACTGGTGTAGTTGATTGAGGGAGGGACCTCTTTGTTCTTCAAACTTAAGGCAACTTTCATGCATCCGGCTAAACCCGCCGCAGTGTCGAGATGCCCTATGTTGGACTTCACGGAACCAAGCGCACAAAATTGTTTTTTTGAAGTGTATTTCTGATAAACATCCGTCAAGGCCAAAACCTCAATTGGGTCCCCCAGCTTTGTTCCGGTCCCGTGAGCTTCGACATAACTAATCGACTCAGGATCAACCCCTGTTGAAGTCAGGACTTTTTGAATCACCTCTGATTGACCATTTACGCTTGGCGCGTAAAATCCGGCCTTATCCGAACCATCATTATTCAAAGCGATTCCCCGCAAAAGTGCGTAGATATGATCACCATCTTCGATAGCATCCAAAGCCTTTTTCACCACAATCACACCAACTCCTTCCCCCCCAACCATCCCATCTGCCGAAGCATCAAATGTTTTGCAATGCCCGTCACTGGAAAAATTAAGTCCGGGTTGGTAAACATAACCGATATGAGATGAAGCAAATAATGTCGAAGCTCCCACTAACGCATATCTGGCTTCATTCAATTGCAGGTTTTGGTAGGCCGAAGATAAAGCGGTCAGCGCAGACGAACAATTGGAGTGGATAAAAACACTCGGCCCTCTTAATCCTAATTTATATGAAATCATGGTGGGGATGGTCCCTCCCTGAGTTAAGAGCCAGGCTACGTATTCGTCTGATTCCCGGACCGTATTGGAATTCTTTAGCAATGCTTGATAATAGTTATTCGATACCGACATAAAAACACCAGTATTGGGGATATTTTTGCAATCGTAGCCAGCGTCCTCTATGGCTTGCCAGGAATGAAGCAATAACTGGCGGAACTGTGGGTCCATTAAAGATGCGTTGTTGGGAGGAATATTAAAAAACCCGGAATCAAAAAACTCTTTTCCCTCTATCGACAATTGCATCGGGACATAATTTGGGTTTTGAATCGTTTCCTCAGCAACATTGGCTTTGCGAAGCTCTTCCTTAGAGAAAAATTGAGCACTTTCTTTACCTTCTTTTAGATTAGACCAAAATTCTTGATGATTTTTTGCTCCGGGGAAATGACACGACATTCCAATAATCGCTAAACTCTCTTTATAGTATTCAGGGTAGGATTTATTAGAATTCTTCCAATCAGAAATGTCTAGAGAACGCGCGCAATCCATTGTTGACTCATCCATTTCAGTTTGAGCATGCAAAATATCCTTGTTCATTTTATTCACAAACTGACTTATTTGCCTGACATTGGAATATTTGAATATATTTGCTGCCGTAAAAGAGACATGGAAAGCGTTGCTGACTCTTTCGGCAAGAATCACAGCGGATACTGAGTCACCCCCCACCTCGAAAAACCCATCCATAGTACCAATATTTTCAATCTTCAAGACGTCCCTCCATATTTCCAGGACATTTTTTTCAATATCTGATTGAGGAAGTAAACATGGGGCATCTTTGCTAAGAACTATTTTACGGCTCATCAACGCTTTTCGATCTATTTTTCCATTGGGGGTCAAGGGCACCTGATCTAAGGAGATGAAGAATGAGGGAATCATGTATTCAGGTAATTTTGTTTTCAAATAAGCTTTTAACTCATCTGAATGGTACTTCTCTTTTTCATCATCTTTTTGGGCAGACACATAATAAGCAATCAAATGTTTGGATTTTTCTTCCAATTTGACAATAACAACGCTCTCTTTTATTTGTGAGTGACGGTTGAGTTGACTTTCTATTTCACCTAACTCAATGCGAAATCCACGAATTTTAACCTGAAAATCCATACGTCCAAGATACTCAATCGTACCGTCAGGTAACCACCGGGCTAAATCTCCTGTTCGGTAGAGTTTACTGCCTGGGTTGAAGGGATTATCTATGAACTTTTCTGCTGTCAGGTTTGGTTTATTGAAATATCCTTTGGCCAATCCGTCCCCCGCTATACAAAGTTCACCGGGAATACCGATAGGAGTCAGTTGCATATGGTTATGCAGAATGTAAATTTGGGTATTGGCAATAGGTTTTCCAATTGTGATGGGCTTATCTTCTTTAACATGTTCAATAGTAGACCAGATCGTTGTCTCAGTTGGACCAAATAGATTCCAGGCATCGCTATTCGTCTTGACAAAATGCTGCTTCAATAATTCCGGAAGGGCTTCCCCTCCGCAGAGAATTTTGATGTTTTCTTCATTTTGCCAGCCTGTGTAAAAAAGCATTGTCCAGGTTGATGGTGTTGCCTGCATGATGGTTGGTTTAATTTGTTGAATAAGACTTTTCAATGTTTCTGCGTCTTTCGTTGTCTTAGTATCACAGATATGGCATTGGGCCCCCTTAATTAATGGCAAATATAACTCCAAACCGGCAATATCAAAACAATAGGTGGTAACCGCAAGCAGTTTGTCCTCTCTTTGCAAACCTGGCTGTTTGGCCATAGAAATGAGGAAATTCGTTAAAGCCTGATGAGTAATCATCACCCCTTTGGGAGCACCTGTGCTTCCTGAGGTATAAATAACATAGGCTAAATCGCTACTTAACGCCTTTTTCCGTAATCTTTTCTCCTTTGCCGCATTCTCTTGAATTTCGGGCCATTGTTCATCCAAAACAATAGCAGTGATTTTTGATTCCGAACTTCCGGGATGACCCTTTTGATTGAACAACGTGAAAACTTTTTCCTTTAATTGAGATTGAGTGAGGATGATGTTGGCTTGACTATTTTCCAAAATATATCCTAATCGTTCCTCCGGATATTCAGTATCAAGAGGAACATAAGCTCCTCCAGCTTTAAGAATGCCTAAGAGGCCGACAAGCATATCCAATGAACGCTCCACAAAAATAGCAACTAATGCGTTAGTGTGTACCCCCTGGTTTTGTAGATATTTAGCTAATACTGTACTTTTTTGATCGAGCTCTTCGTACGTTAAGGATTGATCTTTATAAACCACCGCGATAGCTTGAGGGGTCTTCTTTGCTTGATTTCCAAAGAGTTCATGAACACATTGCTCTTTAGGATAGTCCAGCCGGGTATTGTTCCAATCCAAAAGGAGAGTCTTTTTTTCTTTATCAGAGATGAGGGAGTATTCATCCGGTATCAGATTTGGATCTCTGCTAACATCATCGATAAGCTTTGTATAATGGTCCATCATACGGACAATAGTTGCTTCATCAAACAGTTCAGGATTATATTTCCAACTTAAAAGAAAGCCTTTTTTTTGTTCTATCACCTCCAGAACAATCTCATATTCTCCTTCTTGATGAATACCTTCAACAATCTGGATGGGAAGCTCCCGACTATCCATTCCTGTAAGAAAATCCTGGTACAGAAAAGCCACCTGAAATACAGGAACGCTTCCAGTCACAGTAGAAAGATTTAGCTCTCGAACCAATGCTGAAAATGGATAACTACAAGCCATTCCACTTAAAATGGTATTTTGAAGTTTATTTAAAAATACCAACAATGATTCATTACTTGAAATTTCGCTCCGCATAGGGACCATGTTGATCAAGAAACCGATCATTTGATTAAAATGCTGTTGATTCCTTTCATTGACAGGCATGCCCACAATGATATCCCTCTGGCCAGTGTATTTGTGTAAAAGGACCTTAAAAAGACCCATAAAGAGAGTCGATAAATAGGCCTTTTGCTCTTTCGAAAACAGTTTGATTCGTTCACTTAACTCAGAAGAGATGGTATGAGAGCAGGTTTTCCCTTCAAAATGATTTTGGGAAGATGAACGAGGTCGATCAGTTGGCAAACTCAAAATGGGCAATGTCCCTGCCATCTGCTTCTTCCAATACAAAAGACGGGATTCCCCTTCTTTGCCTTTGACCATTTTTTGTTCTTCTTTGACGAAATCATTGTAAGTTGCCGGCAGTGAAATGAAAATCAGTTCTTTTCCGTCAATGAGATCATGGTAAGCATCAAATAGTGTTTTCATCAATATCAAGGCAGAGTTACCATCAAAAATTATATGATGTATATTGATCAAAACAATCGTCTCTTGGTTTGATAGAGAAAAAAGATGAACCCGAAGCAAAGGCCCTTTTTCCAGTCTGAAAGGTTGTTTAGCTTTCTGGTTCAGATAAGACTGAATTTGATCTGACTCAATACCGGAAAGATCCTTGTGTTGAAAAACATTATCTTGCACAGACTGCATGATTTGATAAGGGGTCCCATTATCCTCTTTAATCACCGAGTTTAAAATCGGATGCTGCTTCATTAGAAACTGACTGGCTTTTTTAAACATGTCAACGTCTAAATCCAAAATACGAAAGCAGAGAGGAACATTATACGCTGCCATTTCAGGAAAGGTTTTTTGCAGCGCCCAGAGACCTTTTTGTCCTTCCGAAAGGGAATATTTGGGGAGTGGACCGTTCAGCTCTTGTAACTTTTTTTTAACTTCAACAAGAGTCAATTTCCCTTTTTTATACGCAGAGATAATTTCATTAATACTTATATTCATATTCTTCCCAATCAAGTTAAGTCATTATCGCGACAAAAGACTTTCCTTCGACTTCCCTCAGGATGACATCACACTAAGTTCTGAACAATGTCACACTGAGCGGAGTCGAAGTGTTATCAACATTGAATTCTCTATTCATCAAGTTAACGCCCTACGGGTGGTCCTAGCTCGCTAACATGTCATTTCTATCTGCCGGTCTGTGGCAGGCTGAAGAAACTTAACAGCACAAAAACCCTTAAAGGGCAAAAGGATAAAGCCTGGGGTTTAAACCCCAGGAAAATAGAACGTAATGAATACACGCCCTGAAGGGGCGCTAGAATCAATCCCATATATTTTTTTCATTATAGGAAATCTTGTGCTTTTGAAGCAATAGCAAGAATTCATCTTCAAAAGTAACCTTTTTATGATGTTCCTCCTGATTCCCTATATAACTTATCACATTTTCAACAGCAGATTCACTAACAGAAAAAGCTCCATATCCACGCTGCCATAAGAAGTGTTGAGTACTCTTTGAGTTTTCATTTGTCCACTTTGATGAAGAACCCTTAATACACCGCATCATTTCAGATACCGAAACGGAGGCTGGAAATTTGGCAAGAATGTGAACATGATTTAATGTACCCCCTATCTTGAGCAATTTCCCTTTCTCTTCTCGAATGATCCCACCAATATAGGGATAGAGCTCCATAGAAAGCTCTGGTATTATAAAATCCTGTTTCTTCCTGGTAGTAAATACAATGTGATATAACAGATTTGTGAGTGTGCTTGCCATTACTTTGTTTCACTCCTCTCACCCCTTCAGGGTGCAATATTCAGTCCTTTAAAGCCTGGGGTTAAAACCCCAGGCTTTAAGATCAGGTCCCTCCAGGACCTATACTTCATTAAACTACATCCTGTACAACAAAAACATTAAACATTTTTGCTACAACTTTTTTCAACAAAAAGACTTAAAATAAAAGTCCTTATATAATCAAGTTAGATTCTTCATCTCGTTTCGCTGCATTCAGAATGACACCCTTGCATGTTATTCTGAGGTCGTGCCTAAGTCAGATCTACCTTTGGCGTGAGATGATCAACCGAAGAATCTTAACTTTACAATTCCTATACATCAAGCAAAGTTATTACTTCATCTAAACTTAAAGTACCTTTTTCTAATTTTTCAAGAATCTCTAAAACATTGGCATTCTGGTCTTCGACACTCTTTTGAGGCCCTACTCCTGATCCATTCCCTGAGGGCCCCTTCCCCCTATTTTTCATTTCGTGTGAAACCGGGGATGTTTGAGGTGTTATTGACTCCGTTTGAAAAACATCTCTTTTGAACTCTTTTTTTGTCACAATTAATTGTTTAATAATATCCGCATAACGTTCACCAATATAAGAAGATAAGTCTGAAACAGTTGTATATTCAAAAAGGTCAGTTGGCTGAAATTCCATATCGATAATATATTTAATTTCCTGGCTAACTTTAACTATTCCAAGAGACGTCAACCCCATGTCAAAAAAAGTCAGCTCTGTTTCAACCTGATTTACAGGCTTTTGTAATTGATCTGCAATCAATTGCTGTACAAACAATTTTGCCTTTTCCTCTACGCTGAAATTGGAATACTGACGATCCAATTCTTGACTATTACCAGCTAAAGAAAACTGCCATCCGTAGTAAGTTTCAGTTTCCAAATCCTGCTTCGAAAGTTCTGATCTGTTTTCCTGAAGCCCAAGATGCAAGTTGCTCCTAATTCCTGGCTTTGCGCTGACAACCACCTGTGAATCTCTGATGTCGGATGGTATCCCCTCTGCCCCCTGAGTTTCCACCCAATAACTTTCTTTGGCAAAAGGATATGTGGGCAGGGAAATCCTTGAATAACCCTGGACAAACAAGTTCTCAAATGCCAAACTATATCCTTGAATATACAAATCCGCAATTGTCGATAAATCCTCTAAATATCGGACCGAATCTTCCATCTTTCGGCAATTCTCAATGCATTCATTTCCATAACGCTTCAATGAGACTTGTCCTCGCACTTCTCCTTCCCTAAACGATGAAACAGACACTTGCAGTGTATGTCCCTTTTCAAACCATTTTTCTAAAAATCCTATCAATTCCTTTCTGCTGCGGACCACACAAGCCAGACGATGATTACAATGTTTTCTTCCCAGTAAAAGGGTATAGCTTATGTTTCCTAGATCAATCGGCTTTTCTTGCTTGCAAAATTTTAAAATGTTTTCGACCTGGTCACGCAACTGTTCAGAAGTTCGAGCTGAAAGGACAATCAAATAGCCCGGTAGTTCCGGATGACTGCGCTCTGATTGAGGGGCCTCCTCAATCACCATATGAGCATTGGTCCCGCTAAATCCAAAAGAACTAATTGCCGCCTGGCGCTTAGCGTTCTCTTTTACTTCCCAATCTTGAAGTGTGATATTTACATAAAAAGGACTCTTTTGAAACTGGATATTCGAATTGCCGGTTTGGTAATGAAGAGAGGGTGGTATCTTTTTGTGCTTTAATGATAACAAGATTTTAATCACTCCGGCAACGCCTGCAGCCGTTGTCAAATGTCCGATATTTGTTTTGACTGATCCAATTGCACAAAAAGCTTCTTTCTCCGTATAGCTGTGAAATGTCCGACTCAAAGCTCCATACTCAATCGTATCCCCTAACTTTGTTCCCGTCCCATGGGCCTCAACCATTTGAATATTTTCAGGATCAATCCGAAATCGGTCATAGACTTCTTTCTCTAAACGTCCCTGCGATTTAGCACTGGGCGCAGTAATTCCGTTCGTTGTTCCATCCTGATTGATTCCGCTTCCTTGAATTACTCCATAAATATGATCTCCGTCGGAAAGGGCATCTTTAAGTCGTTTCAGAACGACAACCCCAACTCCTTCTCCCGGAACAAAGCCATCTGCCCTCTCGTCAAAGGTATGACATCGGCCTGTTGGAGAAAGCATCCCACCTTTGCCGGCCATTAAGTAAAATCCGGGAGTGGATTGGAGAAATACACCCCCGGCCAAAGCCATCTCTGTTTCCTGGGACCACAAACTCTGGCAAGCCAGATGAATGGCAACTAAAGAGCTGGAGCATGCGGTATCAATCGAAACGGCAGGCCCTTGAAGGTCCAGATAATAAGCAATTCGTGCGGGAATAATAGAACTGGCATTTCCCCAAAAAGATTGGGCAGGCGGTTTCCGGGAAAACAATTTTGGATAATCTGCTCCTCCACATCCCACGTATACCCCACAACGTTTCCCCTCTACACTTTCTCCTACATATCCCGCATCTTCCAGGGCTTTCCAGCTTTCTTCCAGAAAAAGTCGTTGCTGGGGGTCCATGTAAATGGCTTCCGAAGGAGAAATCTTAAAAAAATGGGGATCAAACTGATCAATATTTTCTAAAAAGCTTCCATGTTTGCAGTATTGGTCCTTATTTTCATCGGTATTTGGATAATACCGGGAAAGGTCCCATCTGGAAACCTCTTGCACCAGATCAGTTCCTTTGGATAAATGCTCCCAGAAATCGTTTAGTGTTTCGGATTGAGCAAACCGCCCACTCATTCCTATAACGGCAATGGAGTCCTGCACAAGTGAAGGTCTTGTCTGTAAAATCCCATGAGAAGCGGATGAAGTCACAATTGCAGTGGTTTCCCTAAACTGGGACTCTTCAGGAACACTTACAACTATTTTTCCAATATTGTGTCGATTTTCCATGAATCGGTATGCTTCTTTAATCTGATGAAAAGGAAATACTTTGCAAACGGTCGGATGAATGGTCCCTTTCTCAACCAGACGAATCATTTCATTTCGATACTTTTTTATTTTTTCCGGATGTTCAAACCCCAATCTACCCAAATCAACACTATAAAAACTTTGATTGTTACTGAGAACAGATAAATCAATCGTTTTCGCTGATTTTAATGCCGTCATCGCTATTTCAATATACCGCCCTCCCGGAGCCAGGCAATTCATCCCCTTCTGAATGGCCTCCCCGGACAAGGTATTGATCACCACATCCACTCCTCTCCCTTCGGTGAGGCTTTTGATCTCCTGTTCAAAGTCCATTTGCTGGTAATTGATCCGGTAGGGGACTCCTAATTTTTCCAGATAATCCAGTTTCTGTTGCGAGCCAGCAGTCGCATAAATTTCCGCCCCATAATGTTGTGCCAGTTGGACCGCAATAAGCCCTGTCCCTCCTGCCGCAGTCTGGATTAGAATTTTCTCTCCCGATTGCAAATCCGCTTTATGAAAAGCATCAATCATGGTGAGAGCTACAACAGGCAAAGCACAGGCTTCCTCAAAAGAGAGGGATGAGGGTTTTAGAAGAACGTGCTCTTCCAAACAGGTGGCCATAGTGGCATGTCCTCCCATGTATTTACCCATGCCCACAATGACCGAATCTCCGGGACGAACTAATGTTACTGCACCACCGACAGCATCAACAATACCGGCAGCCTCAAATCCCGGTGTAAAAGGATAAGGCGGCATAGTCGGATATAATCCTTTAACACAAAGCAAATCCCCGAAATTCAGAGAAAATGAGCGCATGGAAACCCGTACTTCGTTTTCTTTCAGCTCCGGAACTAAAGCTTCCATTATTTTAAGATCTTCAATGTCTCCCGGACCTTCGATAAATAGTTTATAATAAGTAGGTTGATTTCTGGCTATAAATGGCTCTTGATGAGACTCTATAGGACTACCTTCCGTCTCTTGTTGAGAAAACCGATTTCTCAGTGGTCTCCTCATCCTACGATTAACTCTCTCTTTCGGTATCTCCAAAGGCATAGGGTCTGTTTCACTTTGAACTTCCTCAACGCTCTTCTCCACATGGGAAGGCACATTTTCCTGTAAAGAATAAATCAAATCGGATTTGTATTCTTCAATAATATGCCTGGATAACTGATCCACACTGTTGTAATCAAACAACACAGTTGTCTGGAGTAAAATTCTGCATTGTTTATTTATCTGATTCACCAGTTGGACCGCGATGAGAGAATCAACACCATATTCAGAAAAACTTTCGCGATCTTGAATATCCCTTTCATCCATCTTTAAAACGTCCGAGATATTCTCCCTTAGAATTGCTCTGACATGATTTTCAATCATCTGGTCCGTTACATCAATGTTCGTTAGAATCGTTTTTTGTCCTTCAATAGAGATAGGCATCAAAGGTTTTTTTCGAACTATAGGAACTTGTGAGGTTTTGTCTCTTACTGTCAATGGAATCGCCTTTGCTTTAGATCTTTTTGCTCCTGATTCAACAGGAAGCTGTTTTTGCCTCACAATCCCATTACTTTGGGCGACAATAATCTGCTGACCCAACTGATGGCCTTTTTTTGCGGGGAAAAAGACGGACTCAAAACCTTCTTCCGACAAAACCCTTCTCCAGGTTTCAGGATATAAACCGGGACTTCCCGGAATACGTAGACCTGTGTCCTCATACAGCCACCAGCCTTCGAGTAAACCAAAGGTCAGATGAGCAAACAGCGATTTATCACTTAGTTCATTTAAAAGAAGAATACCGCCTTTACGCATGGTCGCCTTGGCATTGCGCAGAGTTTGGCGAATGTTTCTGGTGGCGTGAAGAACATTTGCAGCTATCACAACATCATAACTATCCCCCCGGATATCCTGTCCGGATATCGGCCTTTCAACATCAAAAATCTGTGTTCTCAAGTATGGCGCCTGAGAAACGTAATGTTCCCGGGCGTGCAATAAAAACGCTTTGGAAAGATCGGTATAACAGTATTCCTGAATGTTGTCCCGGAAAGGATGAAGTTTCGGCAAAAGCCAGGCAGTAGTCCCTCCTGTGCCAGCGCCGATTTCCAGAATACGGAATTGTGAGAGCTTGTCATGATCCAAACGCCCTTGAATATAAGAAACCAAAATTTCGTTCAGGGTATCATTAAACAAGTCGGGCTCAAGGTTACCCTTGTAAATGCCTTCTACAAGCACCATGGAGGAGTTGGGAAACATCACATCCGTGGCTTGTGTTTTGCCTGTCAGGATTTCCGACAAAGCGTGCAGACAAGTTTCCGCCAAGACCACCACGGCTTTTTTCTTAGCGTCTTGAATCCATTCAACCTTTTGTTGGTCCCATTGCCTCCATAAATCTTCAAGATCAACACGTTTTCCATCCACAAAGTCATAGCCCTTGTCATCTCGTTGTTTCAAATAGTTTTTAGCAAGCAAAACAGAAAAGCTTTCCTCAAGCCAGCAATCATAACGGTCAAGTAAGCCTTTTTTGGATTTAAAAAATGGCTGTACATTCGCCAGAAGCAATTGATAAAATAGCGTTTCCATCTCAGGATTTTGCAATTTTTTATCAGATGTTATTTTCTTCCACTTTTCACCCTGTTCGGGAAGACGGTTTTCAAGGCGGTCCATGGTTTCTGTGGAAAGTGCTTGAGGATAGCAACTCATCCATTCATTAAGGACTATTTCACCCATATTCATCATAGCATCTGTTTTTAAATTCTTGATCAATGCGACCTGATCAAGAGGACCATTGAGCAGTTTCTCCAGGGCCTCCATACCTTCTTCCGGATCAATCGATCCAATACCCGCTTTTTCCATACGGTCCTTATAAGATTGATCACTCACAATCCCTACACTGCTCCAATACCCCCAATTCATTACTTTTACAGGACAAGACCAATCATGAGAAAACTTGCGGGCAAAAGCGTCCTTAAAAACGCAGCCAGCAGCATAGTTGCTCTGCCCCGCAGCTTTGCCAAAGGCCATCATGGAAGAGAAAAATAAAACGAAATCCAAAGATTCTTTTTCAAACACTTCGGCCATTCGTACACTTACATCCACTTTTGCCTGTAATCCGTCCTTGAATCTTTCCTCATCCATTCTGGCCAGACTTGAATCCAACAAAACGATGGCCGAATGAATCACACCGTTGATGTGAGAATAAGTTTGTTTGATTTGTTGATACGCTTTCTCCAGAGATTTTTTATTGGTAGCATCGGCACGGATGTAGATAGGAGTATGGCCTGCTTTTGATATAGCGTCCAGCTTTTCCTGAATCACGGAATCCTTCTCTCTCCTACCAATCCAGATGACTTTAGCCTGGTACTTTTCCATCACCCATTGGCTCCAGACTGCTCCGATCCCACCAGCTCCCCCGATCACCACATAAACGCCACCTGTTTTATACCGTGTCGGTTGTGCCGGAAGCTCACGGACATGGAGCAATTTCTGGGAAAACCACTCCTGGTCCCGATAAGCCAAAGCATTACCTTGAGCATTATAGTGCAATCTGAACATTTCTTGAATAGGCCAATCACCACCTGCCTCCACGTCGAGCAAACGGACCCTCCAATGGGGATATTCTTTGGCCATAGAGCCGATCAAACCGTGAACGCCTGCATGAGTGGGGTAGATCAGATCAGAGCTACGGACAGCTTGAGTTTGTGTGGTAATCACCGTCCAGGCCAGGTCCTTTGTTCCGTAACCTAAAGAAAGCAAGGCCTTGATGATTTGAAAAACCTGTAACACTCCCTGAGTTTGATCTTGAATTATATTTTGCTTCTCTTCTAACGATTCTACAGAACTTTCCGACGCAATCCAGATGATATGGTCTATGGTATTTCGTCCTTCAAATTGCCTGCTAATGGCATCGACATTCGTGTTGGACACAATTTCCAACGTCTCAGTTTGAGGATAAAGTTTCTTAATGGCCCCTTTTTGTTTACGGGTCCCTCCAATCAAGATTATTTTAGTGTTTTCATCAGGAGAAATTTTCCCTTTTTCGATAGGGACAGCGTTCCATACCGGACTCATCGTAATCAGGCCCACGGGAGCTTCCATGGATTGCTCAGTGAATTTTGTTGCCGCTTTTCCTGTCTCAAGATCTCCTTCAAGCACTCTGGAGGAAAACCCTCGCATTTTGACACATACGTTCCCTGCGTCATCACAAAGATCAATATCCAACTTCTGAACATTAGAGACCGCTCCGCCGTCAGAGCTGCGTATCCACGCCCACATTGATTCGCTGCAACTATCAATTATTTCAATACTATGCAAAGCGAAGGGCATTGATAGCCGCGAGAGCACACCACCGGACTCATGATCCAGTGTATCCTCATCATCTGCTGCCGCACCGCCTATGCCAAGTCCGATTGATGCCTGACCAGCGGAATCCAATAGGCTCGGATGAAGGGTGAACTGGTCTTTTGTCTTTGAGACTAAGGATGGCATTTTCAGACTGGCCAAAACTTCGGGGCAGCCATCCCCATTATTCCCGACGTAAACCTTTTCAAGTCCTTGTAGAGCGGGACCATAATTGATGCCCATAGTTTTAAAAGCCTGATAACACTCTTGTGGAGTGAGACATTTCTGTTTAAGTTTTACCCGCAAATCACCTAGATTTAGAGGTGATATCTTTTCGGAAGAAACAAGTGTCGCTATTCCTTGGCTGTGCACAAGAGGCCCTTCTTCCTGATTTGGGTTGTCGGTAAAGACTTCATAAAAAATGGTTCCGTTCTCTTCAGGGAAAAGCCTTATATGTACCTCAATAGGTTTATCACTCACAGTGATTGGCCTGATCCACACAACGTTATTGAGCTGAATTCTTTGATTGCTGTCGGAAAACGATCCTGAAGCACGCTTAACAGCCTCTCGGGCCATTTCCAGATAGGCCACACCAGGTAAAACCTTTTCACCTTTCACCTGGTGGTCTTTCATAAAGAATTCATCTCCCGTAAAAGTAGAGCTAAAACGCTGTTCAGTGAGGTCTGAGGTGTTTTGATGTAACAATGGATGGAGTAGTCTCGCTCCATCCACATTTTTCATTCTATATTCTTCATTTTCTTCCTCCACCCAGTATCTTTCTTTCGCAAAAGGATATGTCGGCAGAGAAATTCTTGAATAACCATGGACAAACAACTGTTCAAATGCCAAACCGTACCCTTGTACATACAAATCCGCTATTGTCGATAAATCTTCTAAATAACGAATGGAGTCTTCTGACTTTCGGCAACGCTCTATGCATTCATTTCCATAACGCTTCAATGAGGCTTGCTCTCGCACTTCTCCTTCACCAAGCGATGATACATACACTTTTAGAGTACGTCCTTTTTCAAGCCATTTTTCTAATGACCCTATCAAATCCTTTCGGCTACCAACCACACAAGCCAGGCGATGATTCCAATGTTTTCTTCCCAGTAAGAGGGTGTAACTCATGTTTCCAAGATCAACCTCTTCTTCCTGACAAAATTTTGTAATATTTTTGACTTGTTCACGTAGTTGCTCTGACGTTCGAGCTGAAAGGACAATCAAATAGTCTGGTTGTTCCGGATAACTGTACTTTGTTTGAGGAGCCTCCTCAATTACCATATGAGCATTGGTACCACTAAACCCAAAAGAGCTAATTGCAGCCTGACGCTTAGCGTTTTCTTTGGAACAACCGTC
Organism: Candidatus Scalindua sp.; assembly: GCA_018670825.1. GTDB lineage: Bacteria > Planctomycetota > Brocadiia > Brocadiales > Scalinduaceae > Scalindua. The sequence goes on from JABHIW010000110.1 coordinate 55,094, forward strand.
CTCCACTTCCCAATCTTGAAGTGTGGTATTTACATAAAATGGACTTTTTTGAAACTGGATTTTCGAATTGCCAGATTGGTAATGGAGAGAGGCTGGAATCTTTTTATGCTTTAATGATAGTAAAATCTTAATTATTCCGGCAACGCCTGCAGCCGTTGTCAAATGTCCGATATTTGTTTTGACGGACCCAATTGCGCAATAGGTTTCTTTATCCGTATAGCTACGAAATGCCCGACTCAAAGCCTCATACTCAATTGGGTCTCCTAACTTTGTTCCCGTTCCATGCGCCTCAACCATTTGAATATTTTCAGGATCAATCCGAAAACGATTATAGACTTCTTTTTCTAAACGCTCCTGCGACTTAGCGCTCGGTGCAGTAATTCCATTCGTTGTTCCATCCTGATTGATTCCACTTCCTTTAATCACTCCATAAATATGGTCGCCGTCGGAAAGGGCGTCCTCCAGTCGTTTCAGAACGACAACCCCGGCCCCTTCTCCCGGAACAAAGCCATCAGCCCTCTCGTCAAAAGTATGACATCTACCGGTTGGAGAAAGCATCCCACCTTCGTTGGCCACTAAGTAAAATCCGGGAGTGGATTGGAGTGACACTCCTCCCGCCAAAGCCATCTCTGTCTCTTTGCACCACAAACTTTGACAAGCCATATGAATGGCAACTAAAGAGCTGGAGCACGCGGTATCAATAGCGACAGCAGGCCCTTGAAGATCCAGATAATAAGCAATTCGTGCAGGAATGATGGCACTTGCGTTCCCCCAAAAAGATTGTGGAGGCGGTTTCTGGGAAAACAGCTTTGGATAATCTGTACCTCCACATCCCACGTATATCCCACACTGTTTCCCCTTGATACTTTCTCCACCATATCCCGCGTCTTCCAGGGCTTTCCAGGATTCTTCCAGAAAAAGCCGTTGCTGAGGGTCCATGTAAGTGGCTTCCAAAGGAGAAATCTTAAAAAACAGGGGATCAAACTGATCAATATGTTCTAAAAAACCTCCATGATTACAGTATTGGCCCTTATTTACATCTGTATCCGGATAATGTCCGGAAAGGTCCCATCTGGAAACCTCTTTAACCAAATCGGTCCCTTTGGATAAATGCTCCCAAAAATCCTTTAAGGTTTCTGATTGAGCAAATCGTCCGCTCATTCCAATAACGGCAATAGAGTCTTGTTCACTGATACTTATTTTCTCTTCAATTTGATCAATATCAGTCAAGGTTTCCTTATTCAACAAAGGCATAGAAGAGGAAAATACTTTATTTTCTTCACTTTCGGTGAAAACTTGCCTGCTTTCACTTTGCCCCTGGTCCTGTCCTATATCGGTAATAAGCTGGTCCTTGTAATTTGATATAATATAGTTTGTCAGTTGTTTCACGGAACTATAATCAAACAGGTCTGTAGTTTTTAATTCAATCTTTAATAAACAATTAATGATAGTAACTAAATTAACTCCTGTAATAGAATCCAATCCATAATCGTGAAAGGATTCTTCCACATCAATTTGATTAATGTCTACTTGCAAAGATTCTGAAAGTTTTTCTATGATGCCTTCTTTCACATAATCTTTAACCATCTGATCAGTAACATCAATGTTTCTTTGAATTGTTTTTTGTCCATCAGGCATCTTCTCTTTAACTAAAGGAGTTTGTGTGGTCCTAATATTTACTGATATTGGGACCGACGTTGTTCCTTGTTCCGTATCAAGATCACCTTCAAGTACACTATCGGACTTCGACATACCAGTTATCTGAGAATCGAGGGTGGTCGCACCCCGAATTTCCATCCAGTAACGCTCTCGCGCGAAAGGATATGTGGGAGCGCTAATCCGCCGCGGCTTCTTGTTTCCATAAAGTTTATTCCAATCAAAGATTAAACCTTTGACCCAGAGATCCAGAAGTTTGCTATATTTCTTTTTAATGATCCAAGCCTCAATGGTTTTGGCCATATCCTCATCCGCCGCAAAAACGGCCAAAGTGTCCTTATGGACTTTGACTTGTCCAAGAAAAAGATCTTCTCTCTCATCAGAATAGCCTTCCGTATTGTCCTCTATAAAACCTTTCAGCGTTTGCTCAAGTTCCTTCATAGAATGGACAATCAAACCCAGACGTTCTTCCATAGCTTCACGACCAACCTGGAGAGTGTAAGCAAGGTCATGTAGATTTACGAATTCAGATTTACAATTTACGATTAGATAGTCATACAGATTACTGGCCATATCCTTTAACCGTTCTCTATTCTTAGCAGACAAGACAATAAGATGGGGTTGATCCTTAATTGCTAATTGTTCATTGTTAATTAGTAATTGCTTTACGTATTCTTCAACCACCAGATGAGCATTGGCTCCTCCGGCGCCAAAGGAAGAGATGCCGGCAATCCTGGGATATTCTTTTGTTATCTTTGAGGAGTCATCCTTCTTGAGAGAAACAGCTGGTCTCTTCCATTCTTCCAGTTGTTGTTGCACAATAAAAGGCGTGTTTGCAAAATCAATGTTATGGTTTAGTTGTTGTGAATGCAGAGAAGGCACCAGTTGGGCATTTTTCATTTGAAGCAATACTTTTGTCAACCCTGCAATACCTGCAGCACTCTCACAATGGCCAATGTTTGACTTAACAGAGCCGATCGCACAAAACTGTTTATCCATGGAACTCTGTTCAAAGGCACGGGTTAATCCGGATATCTCAATGGGATCTCCCAGGACAGTCCCGATTCCCTGTGCCTCCAGATAGCTCACCGTTCTGGCATCAACGCCAGCCCTGTCAAGGGCCTGGGCAATCAGTCGAAATTGGGCATTCGGATTAGGGACCGTATAACCGATTGTTCTCCCCCCGGAGTTCAGCATACTACCCTTAATAATGCCATAGATATGATCTTGGTCTTTAACTGCTTTGGCCAAAGGTTTTAACAGAACTGCACCTACCCCTTCTCCAGGAACAAAACCATCACCGCAGTCCCCAAAAGACTTGCATTGGTTTGTGGAAGAAAGCATGGTTGCTGCGCTCAAGTCTAAATAATGTTGTGGATTGAGGTTTAAATTTACCCCCCCGGCAATAGCACAGTCACTTGTTCCACTGTATATACTTTCCAAGGCTAAATGGATAGCCGTTAGTGATGACGAGCAAGCGGTATCTACCGCTAAGCTGGGACCCTGGAAATCCAATAAATAGGAAACCCTGTTAGCAATAGACGAATAGCTGGCTTGGGCGGAATATGGATTATTCATTACACCGACAAATATGCCAATCTTATTATCAGATTGCCCATTGTTAGACTTTGCTCCCTGCCCTCCAAGTGTTCCGGGGGTGTATCCCGCGTCCTCAATACATGTGTAGGCGATCTCAATAAACAGTCGTTCCTGGGGATCCATTCGCACAGCCATACTTGGAGCTATTTGGAAAAATAGAGGATCAAATTTGTCGACGTCGTCGAGAAATCCCCCCCATTTTGTATCATGCTTGCCCGGTGTGCCTTTTTTATCATCAAAATGGTCCCGCCAATTCCAACGATCTTGAGGAACTTCGATGATACAATTTTTTCCTGCTTTCAAATTATTCCAGAACTCATCTACATCCATTGCCTGTGGATAGCGGCCGCTTAACCCAATAATTGCTACGTCATGAGCTTGAAAATCCGGCAATTTTACCTGTATATTTTTCGACTCTGATCGAGACATAAATCCCTGTTGATGAGTCGCTGCAAATGGCTGAGATCTTTTCAATTCCAATTCAGGCAGGGTGGATGATATCTCACTAAGTCCGGAAGAGGTCAATCCTGCCTGCTGAAGAAGTGTCTCCTTTTGTGTTTTCATCAAGTGCTCAACCAATGCGTCAATCGTTTGTACCTCAAAAAACAAGGTACTACTGATATTATCAAAATGCTTGCGTAGAGCATTAGTGAGGTGGACCACTAAAATAGAATCTACTCCATAATCTTTGAAGGCCCCGGAAGAATCAATTTGATGGCTCGGCATCTTAAGGGTCGACGCAATCAAATTTTTTAGAAAGATGGTACTTTTTTCTCGTAGTAATTCAGAGGTTGTTTCCGGAGTAGTTTTATCCTTTAAAAGTGTTTGTTTGCTGCTCTGTCCATGCTGGCTTCCTTCATGAATTTCAGTTTCATTCTCTTGTTTTAACCGGACCACTCCATCGCTTTCGGCTACGATAATTTGTAAACCTAATTTTTGTGCAATTTCACCAGGAAAAAAAACCGAGTCGAACCCCTCTTCTCCCAGAACATCTGCCCAGGTTTCAGGGAATAACCCTGGACAACCTGGAATACGTATCGCGGTATCCTCATAGCGCCACCAACCTTCCAGCAGACCAAAGGTCAGATGGGCATATAGAGAATTGGCACTCATCTCATTCAACAGAATCACACCATTATTCCTCAAAGTTGCTTTGACATTACGCAAGGTCTCTCTAATATTTTTAGTCGCATGCAGCACATTGGTCGCAATCACCAGGTCATATTGATCTGCCCTGATATTCTGGACGCTGATTGCTTTTTCCACATCAAAAATCTGCGTGACGAGATAAGAATTCCCCGGAGCGTAATGCTCCTCTGCGTACAATAAAAAAGCTTTGGAAAGGTCCGTATAGCAATATTCTGAGATATGTTCACGAAAGGGTCCCAGTTTCTCCAAAAGCCCTGCCGTTGTTCCACCAGTACCAGCCCCAACTTCAAGAATCCGAATTGAGCAGGAAGGTTGCTGAGAGATTCGTTGTTGGAGATAGTTAACGATGGTTTTGCCCAGTATTTCATTAAACAGGTCAGCAAATCCATTCCCTTTATAAACGCCTTCCAGCAATTCCATGGAAGAATCAGGAAACAGAATTTCCGTAGCCTGTTGCTTCCCTACTAATATTTCCGGTAAGGCCCGCAAACATGACTCCACCAGAATTACCTGAGCTTTTTTTTCAGGATCTCGTATCCAATTGATCTTTGCCTGGTCCCATTCATCCCATAGGTCATCAAGGTTATCGGAAGAAACGGTTGCTGTATCAGAAAAATATCCTTTTTCCTTTAAAATACGGACACTTTCCTGCAACCATCCCTCGTAACGGTCAAGTAGTACTGAAGGGTAGACTTCCGAAATTGGTCTCCGTTCCTTTTCCTTAAACAGTTCCAGTGAACACAAGCTACCCCAAAGCAACTTAAGGAGAATTTCGTCCATATCTCTGCTTTGGAGGTCCATCGCTGATTTAATAGTTTCCACTTGAGATTCCAGCTCCGGGAAATGCTTTTCGAGCGAACAAATACAACTGGGAATCGTTTCCGGATAGGTAGACAGATATTCGCTTGATGTTATTAAACTCATCCTTTTTCCTTTAGTAATTATACTCTGGAATCTATCATTTTAATCAAACCCACCTGCTCATAGTACCTTGAAGCAGGCTATTTAAAACTTTATCACTTCTTCGGACTTTATGGAATCCTCACCAACTTGTTCCATTCGGAAGAAGAACCCCTCAACACTCACAACAAACGTTATAAGTGATCCTCTTCTTCCCAGGGAAATTTTCCGGTTTTTACAAAACGCGCAATCTTTTCCAGATTATCAGGGTCGGAAAACACCTCTTTGTTGGCTTCCAGCGCTTTCGGTTTAGATGCAATTAGAATGTCATTCAAATCGTTCATATAACGTTTGTAACGCGTAATCCCCGTCTTGGAAAGTCGTCTCAGGCGCAATAAGTGTTTTCTCAGCAGATTTTCACTGTTTTCTTCAAAAGCATCTACCAATCCCCACATATGGGCCTGTTTTGCTGAAACAGGTTGTGTCATCAGGGTCATATAGTGTGCCCTGGAAAAACCCATTTTACGAATCAAAAAAGGTAAAACACAGGCCGGCATCAGGCCAAAGAGAAGTTCAGATAAGCTGAACTTCGTTTTCTCCTCACAAAGCACCACGTCACAGGCCGCGACAAAACCAATCCCTCCGGCATTGGCCTTTCCTCGAACGTGAGCAATCGTAATGTAGGAACCGGAAGCCAATTGCAGCCACAAATCATACAAAGATCCCGGATTTAGTTCCTGTTCGTACTCGTTTTCAAAGCCTTTTTGAATCATTTGGAAGTCCGCCCCAAAGCAAAACACTTCAGGTAATCCTTCCAGCACCACAATTTTTGCAGACTCTTCGCATACCTTAAGTACCTGTCCACACTCTTCAATCAGTCGATTATTGATTGTATTGTTTGCCTCCGGGCGATGGATTTGGAGATAACAGATCTCCTCATCAATTCTGACTTGAATCGTTTCGTATTTTTTAGTCTTGATTAAGATATCCATTCGTATTCCCTATGGTACTCTTTAATCTCTTTTAAAAATAGTGTCTCTTTCCCTTGCGCGCTTCTAGCATGCGGAATGAAGTTAGTGTCCAAAGTTACGTTGCGTGTACCGAATTTCACTGCATTGCTGCCGCTGAGCAGATCATCGTATTCTTCCATGGACAGTTTCTGCCTTTTATCCAGTTGGTCTTTAATCTTGAGTGCTCGTAGTCGCTCCTGGCCTTCTTTTCTGACAACTCCGCTGAAAAACTCCGAACAACAACCGGACCCATAGGAAAAACAGCCTATCCGTTGTGGCTCATCAAAATCGCCATTATCAATTGTACTGGCCAGTGAAAACATTGTACTGGCCCCCATGGTATTGCCTACACGCTGGCAATAAGAGAGGCCGGGAGTCACACGACGCTCAAAATCCGCTTCAATCTCCTCCGGCTTAGCCTTGGCCATTTTGCGCATCATTTTGCGATGAGCTCCCTTGATCATACCACCAAAAGGTGTGTGAAATGCTAAATAACCAAAACTTTTGGCGTAATCGATATCCGTAATGCGCTTTTGATACTCTAAAAAAGAGTTCTCACAACAATCCAGATAAGAAAGCAGGGACAAATCGGCATCACCCGCCTCGCTGTCCGGACCAGGCCGGCAGGCGTCCATCACCTCATAGCCATAATAGCCGTTGGCCCCAACATCCACTTGAAACATATAGGGAGTTTCACTGACAAGCATCGCCACTGCTCCAGCCCCTCCACTTGGTTCGGCGAAGGCCCAATCTTCCGTGAGCGCTTCTCCCCCCTCCACTACCATAAAACGGGAAATATCCGTAGCAATCACCAAAGCTTTAGCCCCGGGAGATGTTTGAGACAAAATAAAATTGACTGCCATTTGAAACCCTGCCACACTGGAATAGCAGGCGCTTTTCAACTCAAACAAACGGCAATTGCGATTTAAGCCTAAATGATGATGGAAATACGTGCTCATCGATTTTCCAAAATCAAAAGCCGATTCTGTAGAAGTGATGATTATCTCTATGCGGTCTTTCTCCTCCTGGCCCAGCGCATCAACAATCGGCTTCGCCGCATTCACTCCAAAAGTAACCGGATCTTCGTAAGGCAGTGCTACGGTCTTCTCTTTCATCAGCAGATTTTCAAATCTGGTGGTATCCAATCCACGGTGTTCGGCAAGTTTCTTCACATCCAGGTAAACGCTGCCCGCAAAAGCGTTCATCGCTTCAATTCCAACAGGTATCATTACTTTTATCTCCTTGTGTTCTGCTTCATTTCAAAAGCCCCAGTTCCAAGTCGTCATCCAAGCTTAAAACACTATGTTTCAAATTAATAATCAACAGATTGAAGAAATTTCTGCACTGCATAATTAAAGAAATTTGTTGATTTTTATTGTCGATTAATATTAATGATTACATACACCATCCTTTGCATCATTGGCACCTACGTGTTGATCTGCCCAATTTAGCATACTCGTAAAGGTCGCCTGGGCATTTCGGTGCAAATTAATATCATGACCTGAATCAGGCACAATAAAAACTTCGAGACAGGTTTCTGGTGAGAAAAATGGTTGTTCACTCTTAACAATTTCAGCAGTGTCAACACAACCCTGATCACCAACACAGAAAAAGGCGTCAAACTGGCCAATGATAATCAGTGTTGGTACCATTAAAAGTTTGGACTTTTTTGAACCAATAGTCCCCAGGGAAGATTTTATCTCTCCATTGGTCAATGTTTCCTTAGTTTCTTCATCCATTTCAATAACCGCCTGGTCCGCATTAGGAAGGTGGTAAAAAATGGTCCGTTTGCCTGGCTCCGTAGTATTGTAATTCACGTCCAAATTCAGATGACTGAAACGAGGGTCCTGGTTTGCCGGATAAAATTCAGTCGAAAGGCCACGTGGAGTAACACCTTTATGTAAAAATCCCTCCAGGATAACACCATCGATATCGTCCGGATATTGTTCCGCAATAATAAGTGAAATAGTAGACCCCAATGAATGGCCCACGAGTATAACATGATCAAAAGACACATCTCCGATCTGACCCGAACGTAGCGCTTTAATAATTTGGTCAACGACATAAGCATTAGAATAAATGGTAACGTCATCCCCCGGCGGGTGACTACTTTTACCAATACCTATTCGATCAATATTAATCGTCACGTAACCGGCCTTGCAGGCAGCTCTTACATATGAGTAATGTGGAGATTGATAAGGAAAGTCCCAGTATACACTTCCGTAGGTTGAACCAGACAGAAGGAGTTGAATGGCTTTATTTTCAAAAGAGCCTTCTGTACACAGTGAACCTACTATCTCGTACTGAACGGTTTCACCAGGTGCAAGGGTTACAGGCAGTGTAAATTCCTGGCTGATAAATGTATTATCCGGGGCTGCCACCTGATTCAGTGCACCAACTTTATCATATTGACATCCCACACAAAGAAACAGAGAAATTGTAAGGAAGATCACTGCTAAATATCGTTTTGTCTTCATAAATTGGTTACCTCAAAATTAAAAATTTAATTTGTACCTTTCTCTAAATTGATCCAACTTACGATCACGCTCAGTAAGAATGTCTATTCCCATCCTTCCTTTTTGTTCTATAACACATTGTAACCTTGCGCTATGAAGTCGTTTATTATTGTAGCATCCTACAAAAACCCCTACAATGCTTCTTTTCCATAGGAACCATCTCAAAAAATAGTTCTTCAATTATGGCTTATTTTAAAAGAAAAATATCCTATTCCAACCGATGCACTATACTTGAAGTATTTTTTCTGCTTTAATAATCCTTAATTTTATTATCTTATGCGCAGAGGTATTATTACTCATAATTATATTTAAATTTTAATCCGATATCCGCTTGAAGATACAAAACTTATCTTTTTTCCTTTGGCCATTTCATCTTTTAAATGATTTCTAAACCTGGCTGGATTCTATCGTCTTAACCAATCCCACCTGATCCATAGGACCTTGAAGCAGACTATTTAAAGCGTTCATCCCTTCTTCAGGCTCTATAGATCCCGCACCGGCTTGTTCCATTCGATCCCGGTAAGAAGGGTCCGTCACAACTCCAACACTTCCCCAATATCCCCAATTCATGACTTTAACCGCAGGATGGCCAGCCTTATCGGCCCACTCCTTAGCAAGTTGGAGTGCAAAGGCATCCTTAAAGACGCAGCCGGCAGCATAGTTACTTTGTCCCGCCGCTTTCCCAAAAGATTGCAGAGAGGAGAAGAACAAGACAAAATCCAAAGGCTCTTGATGAAACACCTGGGCCAAACGCACACTAACATCCACTTTGGCAGCAAGACCTGCTCGGAACGTCTTCTCATCCATTTTATTGAGACTTTGATCTAATAAAACGATTGCTGAATGGACCACACCATGAATCTGAGGATATTGCCGCTTTATTTCTTCATAGGCTTTCTGTAAGGACCTTTGATTGCCAGCATCTGCCTGGATATAACCGGGCACCGGTCCTGATTGGGACAACAAATCCAGTTTTGCCTGAATCGAAGCATCCATCGGCCTCCTGCCAATCCAGATGATCTGTGCCTGATACTTCTTAATCATGTATTTGCTCCAGGCTTCTCCGATACCTCCTGCTCCTCCGATTACTATATAGACACCCTGTTTGCGATAAAGAGACCGGTCTCCCACCAGTTCCCTGACGGGTATCAATGATTGTTTGAACCACTCTTTTCCTCTATAAACCAATGCATCACCCTGGGCATCGAACGGCAAGGAAAACATTTCCTGAATTGGCCAATCATTTTTAGCGTGCATATCGAGCAGTCGGATTTTCCAATTCGGATACTCTTTCGCCATGGATCCAACCAATCCGTGAACACTGGCATGAGTGGGATTCACTTGCTCTTTCTTTCGAACTGCTTGTGTTTGTATAGTGATCACGGTCCAAGAAAAATCCTTGAATCCATAGTCTAAACAAAGAAGGGTTTTAATCATCCGAAAGAGTTGAAGAACGCCCTGGCTTTGCTGTTGAACAAGCCCCTCTTCACGCAAAGATTGCAAAGGGCAGCCCGGTGCAATCCAGATTAAATGATCTATCAAACACAACTTTTTCAACTTCTGTGTCAACACCTCAATACTATCCTTGTGGGAGATTTCCAAAATCTCCCCATTAGGATAGACTTTTTGAATAGAATCTCTTTGTTCCTGAGTTCCTCCTATAATTACAACCTGTACGTTTGCATCTGGTACAAGAGATATCGTTTTTGGAAGAGAAATAACATTCCAAACAGGACCCATGAGAGTCAATACATCACGCCGAGAATCTGACTCAACGAAAGCAGAAGACACTATTGGCTTTCTAATCTTTTTTTCAAGTACCCTGGATGAGAAACCTCTCATTCGTACACAAACTTTGCCCTGAACATCACACAAATCAATATCAAGTTTTTGAATAGAGAATCCGCCACTCTCACTCTTCAATTGACTATCATCAGCCAGCCGAATCCAGGCCCACATGGAAGCTGTGCAAGGAGCAAATATTTCAAGCGATTCTAGCGCAAAAGGGAGAGAGGGCTTCAGTGTTGATTTGATTTCTGGACCGTTGTCCTCGCTACTCAATACTAAAGAATCTCCGGATGCTAATGCTATTCCAATAGATGCCTGTAAAGCTGCATCCATGAGACTGGGATGCAGAACAAATTGATTAGACCCCCCGTTCCGGGTAGATTGTGTATCAGAAACAGAAACAGGTAAGGTTAATTTTGCCAACGTCTGTGGTTGTACACTCTCATTACTGGAATTCCTTGGACATCCATAATAAACGCGTTCAAGCCCTTGGTGTCCGGGACCGTGTTCAACCCCCACCGTCCTGAATGCTTCATAGCACTGTTCAGCACTAACAAAGCCCTGGTTGATTTGTGATTGCAACTCTTTGAGATCAACATACCGTGGTTGGTCCGAGACCTCGCCGTTGAAAAGAACAAAACCCTGACTATGAATTATCTCCTGTTCCGAGTTTTCAGACTTACTATATATTTCATAAAAAATCTGATTATTTTTCTCCGCAACAAGCCGGATATGAACAGGAATACAATCCTCTTTACGAATCTCAACCGCAAAAGGCTGTGCCCAGACAATGTCCTTGAACTGAATAACTCCGCAATTATCTTTGCTCAAAGATCCCATCACTTGCGCTACGGCAGCTCTGGCCATCTCCAGATACGCAACTCCCGGTAATATCTTTTGTCCCTGCACCACATGGTCCGCTAAGAAAAACTCTTCTCCAGTGAATGTAGAACTAAATCGTTGTTCCGAAAAATCGGACGTATTTTGATGCAAGAGAGGATGAAGCATACCGACAGTGACGTTGCTATTACTTTCCAGTTTGGGTATGCTGAACGCCCAATAGCGTTCTCTAGCAAAAGGGTACGTGGGAAGACTGATGCGGGACACTCGAATTGGAGCATCCGTTGTCAATTCCGATGACTCATACAGTTTGTTCCATTCAACATTAAGCCCCTTAACCCAAACGTCCAGTAGTTTAGAAAGCTTTCTTTTTTTGATCCAGGTATCAATAGTTATTGTCCTCTCTTTATCCACAGAGAAGTCGGCTAATTTCCCTTTATCGGTTTTGACCTGTCCCCTATACAAACCTTTGATCCCGTTTTGCCCAACGGGACCCCGAAGCGCCAGAAAATCCTGCAACTTTTCTATTAACTCATTCCTCGTGTCTACCAATATTCCTAAACGTTGTTCCATGGCTTCACGGCCAACCTGAAGTGTGTAGGCAATATTGGCAAGGTTGATGGAGGTATATTGCAACAGGAACTGATGCAGGTTTTTGACTATTTCCTTCAGTCGCTGTTCATTCTTCGCCGAGAGGACAATCAAGTAAGGCCCTTCCTGTGTCAAGCCATTCCCTTTTGATGGAGACACCAAATCGTTGTCAGTTTGTCCCGCTCTATATTCTTCTACAATAACATGGGCGTTGGCTCCCCCGACGCCAAAGCTACTCACACCGGCTATTCTTGGCACAGGAAGTTGATTTTCATCCAGCAGTGCTTCCCAGTTTTTAGTCTCTTTAACCAGATAAAATGGGCTGCCTTCCAATTGCAGATAAGGATTTGGCTCTGTTAAATGAGGATTTCCAGGAATTTTTCGGTGACCAAGCATCAATAAAGTCTTGATTAACCCGGAGATCCCTGCCGCAGCCTCCAAATGTCCAATATTGGTTTTCACGGAACCTAGAGCACAATAAGGTTTCTCTGCGACCGGCACCCCTTTTGTTTTATAAAGTGTTGCAAAACCTCCCTTCAGACCCTCTATTTCAACGGGATCACCCAATTTCGTGCCGGTGCCATGGGCTTCAATATAGCTGACTGTTCGAGGGTCAACACCGGCTCTCTGGTAAGCTTCAACGAGTAACTTCTGTTGTGCTACAGGGTTTGGTGCAGTGGGAGAAGTCGCTTTACCGCCATGGTTCTCGGCACTGCCCCGGAGGAGTCCATAGATACGATCTCTATCTTCAATCGCTTTACCCAGCGGCTTTAACAAGACAGCAGCAACGCCTTCTCCTCTTACATAACCGTTAGCTTGCTCATCAAAGGTCTTACAACGGCCCTCTTCACTTAAAATACCTGTTTGACTGAAACTAATGGTCAGATCCGGGTTTGCTATTACATTGACGCCCCCAACCAGGGCCAACTCACAGCTTCCCTGGCGCATACTCTCTATGGCACGATGTATGGCGACTAACGAGCTTGAACAAGCCGTGTCTATGACCTCGCTGGGGCCATGAAGGTTAAATATATAGGAAGTACGGTTGGCGATGATGAATGAATAGGGACCGGTTGAATCCGGGATGCAAACCTCCGCCTTTTCCTGTTGCCATAAGTCCCGATAGTCCATTGTTGACACCCCGACGAACACTCCCGTCTTACTTCCTGATAAAGCACTCGCCGGATAACCTGCGTCTTCAATAGTCGCCCAAATGGTTTCCGTCAGAAGCCGAAACTGAGGGTCCATCGATTCCGCTTCCAAAGGAGTAATCCCAAAAAAAAACGGATCAAAACAATCGATATCGGCAATGAAACCTCCCCACTTAATCTTAGTTTTCCTATTTCCCGGCTGAGGTTCTCCATAATAGTCACGCCAATCCCAACGATCTTTTGGTACTTCAGTGATGAGGTCCCGGTTAGCCTCTAAATTATTCCAGAAAGTCTCCAAATCTTTAGAGCCGGGAAACCTACCACTCATCCCAATCACGGCAATGGGTTCCTGCATGCTCTTTGGCATACAAGCAGGTTTTTTTTGTATTCTCACAAAGCGCTGATGACTGGTCTCCCTGGCAGAATTTTTTGCCTTCACGGAAGGCTGAAGAGCAGGATTGTGTTTTTCCAATAAGGATTGGGAATAGTTTGTTATGAGATGGTTCCCAAGAGACAACAAGTTCGAATACTCAAAAAACACCGTGGGCATCAGTTCTAATCGATATAACTGATTCAGGGAATTAGTAAACTCTGTAAAGCCAATGGAGTCAAAACCATATTGGGACAACTCTGTTTCCAAATCGATCTTTTCGATCTCGATCTTCTGGATTTCGGAAACCAACTTAACCAGTTCCTGACAGACTGCTTCTGACAAAACTTGCTGCTGATTGTCATGGGCAAAGCCTGCTTTCTTCTTCTCTTGTGAACTTTCCATGGACGGAGTGCCCCCCTCTTCAGTGTGTACGTTCGCAATGTTTAACAGGCTGGAACGAATTTTAACAGGATCTCCATAAGCAACTAAAACTTGCTCATAAGGGCTATGAAAAGCCCAATTTAAGGCATTGATACCGGTTAGAGTATCCATTGCCGCCATGCCGGAACCGCGTTCCATCAGGACTTCAAACTGTTGGTCCACGCTCATTCCTCCCTCTTTCCATAAAGGCCAGTTCATAGAAAGCGTCTTTCCAAAGCATTCTCCCTGCTTAACCCGTTGGTTTCGATAGGAAGCAAACGCATCCAAAAACGCATTAGCGCCTGCATAGTCCAACTGGCCCGGATTGCCGTGCGTGCCTGCCAGGGAAGAAAATAACAGCATAAAATTCAGTTTGAGGCCACAAGTGGCTTCTTCTATCGCCAGGAGTCCTGTCACCTTTGGACGAAAAACCCGTTTGATTTCTTTTTCCGTTTTTTTGAGCAGATAAGCATCCCGGATCACACCTGCAGCATGAAGAATCCCGTTTATTTTTCCATATTTTTCCAGAATGGTCCGTACCAGGATTTCGACTTGTTGTTTTTGACTGACATCACAGCGCAGATAAAGCGGCTCAATTCCCTCTTTTTGCAACTCCTCCAGGACGGCCCTGTTCGTATCATCCAGGGGGGAACGCCCGCTCAAGACCAGCTTCACCCCTTTTACGCATCCCAGGCTTCGGACAAATATCAGCCCCAGACCCCCCAGGCCGCCAGTAATCCAAATCACATCTCCTTCCCGGGCCACGGGCAAGGAAACCTCTTCCTGATACTCACCTTCTATCTCTTTCATACGCTTTACTTCCCTGATGCCTGTCTCTGTATAACGGATATCAACCGAATCATCCGTAGAGCACAGTTCAGCCTGTATCATCTCGGGCAGTGCATCGAGCCAATCGGGTTGATCTGTATTATAGCCAATCACTTTTCCCACAATTTTAGCATTTTCTAATCTCACTGTTTTCAATAAACCGCTTAAAGCAGCATATAGATAATCTTCCTGCTGTTCCGGAATCAGTATAACCAGTGGGGGAATGGCCTCAGGCTGTTTTTCCAGGCAAGTCCGTACCAACCTGAAAACGTTTAGAAAATGTGTTAAGATTGATTTGGACAAATCATTGCCTATAACCGATAATATTTCAATTCTGGCGCCGGGCCATTGCCGGCTTAAAGCTTTTTGCAGCAAGGGATTGGCGTCAGCCAAAATGAAGATAGGCGAGGTCTTCCTCTCTCCGTCATCCTGCTCTTCACTCAAATCTTCATGTACCCATTGGGGGGTTGCATAAAGTACCCCTCTTTTCTTCGTATCCGTCGCCGACTGAAGCCCTAAAGGAATCGTGGTAAATCCCTTTAAAGATATAACAATTTCACCCTTGGTATTACAAAGGTAAATATCGTGCTTTGTTCCCTTTGTTCGAGATTCCTTTCCTTCATCACTATCTTTTACATAGGCATATACCTGCTCAGGAAGTTCCCCATAAATGCGCAATTCCTCCAGGGCAAAGGGCATCGACAGTCCATTACCTTCATCCTGAAGCAGAGACAAAATGACACTGGATAAAACAGCGCCGTTGAGAATACTTGGATGAAGAATATAATTCTGGCTTGCTCCGTTATGCAATGACGGTAGTTGTAGATTTGCCAGAGCCTCCCGGCAATTATATTGCAAATACTCTATACTCATCAGGCTTGCTCCGTGAGAAGACTTAAGGAGTTGATCACACTCTTCCCTTCCCTTGGTGGAAGTACAACGAGATTGAATTGCCTGAATATTAATGTTAGCAGGCGGGGCTTGCTGTTGCGTCTGCCCGAACATGATCTTACCCTGAGAATGAGTGATAGCTTGACCCTGATTGATCCTGTTGCCTCCTGTAGTAATTTTATAGGCATAATGATCTCTGTCCCCAATCAGTGTTGTACACACTTCCTGTCTGTTTTCTGAAACGACCAGGGGTTGGTTCCAAACCACATTCCTTAAGCCTACTATTTCACTGGCACTGGCAGTCGCTGCTGCTGCTCGTGCCATTTCCAGATAAACCACCCCGGGGACCATTTGTTCGTGATCTCTCAAAAAAAACTCTTTACCGGTAAAGGTTGTAAAATGTTGAGTCGCTTCTGATTGAGATGTGTTACTATCCGGCAAAGAATCTGCCAGGACACTTTCCTTGTCTTTACTTGAGTGGGTAGAATCACCTCGCAACTGGATAGGATCAGTTTCTAAAATACGTGAGCAATAACCCCTCATTTTTACGCAAATTTTCCCGGAATCATCGCAAAGATCAACATCCAGTTTTTCTACCGAGTTCTCTTTGTTATGGCTGGAGTTGCTTTCCTTACGCACCCAGGCCCACATATTTGCTGTACAAGGTCCAATGATTTCAAGCGCTTCCAGTGCAAAGGGGATGGCCGGTTTAGATGGAAGGGTAGTCCCCGACCCTATGGCCAAACCAATAGCAGCCTGGAGCGCGGAATCCATTATACTGGGGTGCAGGGTATAGGGAGCCAGACCCGAGTATGGCACACCATTACCGGATTGAGTTTTCAAAAGGGAAGATGGTAGGGACAGTTTTGCCAATACCTGTTGGCTGCCAACAAAGAGTTGTTGGATGCATCGATATCCCTCGCCATAATCAATCCCCATTGCCTTAAAACTGGAATAACATTGGTCCGGGTTGAGGCTATTTTGCCCGGGGCGTCCATTGGTCAATCTGGTCTGCAATTCAGTAAGGTCCAAATAATCCGGTTGATCGGAGCAACTGATACCTCCATTGACAACAGCAACTCCCTGGCTACATATGGATGATTCTTGTTCAACAGGGTCTGAATTGAAGTAGATCTCATAATGAATCTGCTGGCTTCCATCAACCTCTGTATCGATCTGTTGGTTCTCTTCCATAAAAAGTCTAATATGGACGGGAACACCACTCGCTTGCCGACCTTCTGTTTCGATCACTATGGGGCGGGTCCAGACGACGTTTTTGAGTCGATACACAGACTGGCCACCTTCCGAAAAGGAAGCAACAGACTGTTCGACAGCCGCTCGCGCCATTTCAAGACAGGCAACGCCCGGCAATATCTTTTGACCTTTCACCACATGATCGGCCAGGAAAAACTCCTGTCCGGTAAAGACTGAACTGTAGCGCTGTTCTAACAGGTCAGAAGTATTTTCATGCAACAGGGGATGGACCTGTTTGATAACAGCACCATTAACATTCCGGAAATCATCCGTTATTTCAGGTAGACCAAAACTTTCCCTGGCGAAAGGGTAAGCCGGCAAGTTAATACGATGTGGAAGGATAACAGGACCGTTTCCAATAGTCTGTAACCCGCTATAAAGTCTGTTCCAATCAAAATCGAGTCCTTTAACCCAGAGGTCTAACAGTGGAGAAAAGTTCTTAGATTGTATCCACTTTTCCGCCACTTGTTCTAATTCATCGGTATTAATAACATCCAGAATTTTTTTATTCTCTTTAGTCTGCCCCCGATAAAAGTCTTCTCCTGTATGTTTAAGCGTAATAAAATTTTGCAGTTTTTCCTGCAACTCCCGAGTCGATTCTACAACCATTGCCAGGCGTTCTTCCATAGCTTCTCGTCCAACCTGAAGAGTATAAGCGAGATCCTCAAGCCGGATTGAAAATTGACCATTGATCATTGAGTGCTCGAATTTACCATTAACAGATAGATAAGTATGCAGGTTATTTACCATCTCCTTCAAACGCACTTCGTTCCTTGCCGACAGCACAATCAATACCGGTTCTTTTTTCATTGGTAATTGATCATTCTTCATTGGTGATTGATTATTGTATTCCTCTATGATCATATGGGCATTGGTACCGCTATATCCAAAAGAGCTGATTGCCGCCAAACGAGACCCCTTCGCGTTTGTCTGCCATTCTTTCAGTTCGGTATTGACGTAAACCGGACTATTAGCGAAATCTATATGCTCGTTTTGCCGGTTATAATTTATAGATGGAGGAATCTGTCTGTACTTTAAACTTAATAATACTTTGATGAGACTTAATACGCCAGCCGCAGCGGCGGTATGTCCAATATTGGCTTTCAGAGAACCAATGGCACAAAATGTTTTTTTCGAGGTAAATTGCTGAAAACTGTTAGTCAGGGCATGAATCTCTATCGGATCTCCCAGTTTCGTTGCAGTTCCATGGGTCTCAATATATTGAATATCCTCAACTGGAATGTGTGTTTTCCGGTAAATCGCAGTTTGCAGTTGGCTTTGCCGTAGAAAGCTAGGCACGGTAATTCCCGATGTTTGCCCATCTTGATTCGTACCGCTACCCCGTATGATACCATAAATGGAATCCCGGTCCCTTTGTGCCTCATGTAGTCGCTTTACAATAACAATCCCCACTCCGTCACCGACAACAATCCCATCGGCCTTGCTGTCAAATGGCCGACATTGACCGGTAGAAGAGAGCATTCCTGCGTTGTTCATGGAAATAAAAGCCGCCGGATGTTCCCAGACCGTTATACCCCCGGCAATCGCCAAGTCGATTTCCCCGTTCTTTAAGGCGTTACAAGCAAGATCTATGGCAACCAGTGAAGAGGAGCATGCAGTATTAATGGCTAACGCGGGTCCTTTTAAGTCAAGAAAATAGGCAAGTCGAGAAGCCAGAATACTAGTGTCTGCACCTAACATAGATAAATGAGAGAATTCTTTTGTTCCTGATGGGTATCCGCCGGAGGCCCCAATGTAGGTCCCCACTTGTTGTTCTCGTAACGAGGAAGGATCGTACCCGGCATCTTCCAATGCTTTATAACATTCTTCCAGTAGTATTCGCTGGGAGGCATCCATGGATTGTGCCTCTTTAGGAGAAATACGGAAAAACAGAGGATCAAATTTGTCAAGCCCTGACATGGCACCATAGTGAGGAGGAGTTGAATCCCAGCCATTTTGTCTGAAAAATTCAAGCCAGCTTGAGTCGGAAACTTGTTGGATGCATTCTTTTCCCTGGCTCACCAGATTCCACAGTTCCTCTTTCCCATTGGCACCGGAGCATCGACAAGAGATGCCAATGATTGCAACGTCACTGTTTTCTTTTTCTCGTTGAGGAGCACTCGGTTTTTTCCCCGAATATTCCGGTGCAACTTTAACGATTTTGTCCTTTTGTATGCCTGGCTTTTTGGAGAGGCCATCTTGCAGAAACGGGACCAGATATTTGGCCAGGGCATCCAATGTATTGCACTCAAACAATAGGCTGGTCGGTAAATTGAGATTAAATTGGGTGTTAATTGATTCCAGTATTTCCACGGCATTAAGAGAACTGATCCCCAGTTCCTGGAGTGTGTCCAGTGACTCCAGTTCTTCTTGTTGGAATCCTAAAACCTGGGCAAAGATAAGTGCCAGTTTTGTTTTAATATTTACCTCTTCCGACTTTCCCCTCCTATTCTTATCAGAATTCAAATTGGAACAGAGAGAATTTTCTTGTTCATCCCCCACAGGTTTGGGATAGGGAATATTTCCCTGATTCAACATGCTCTCTATTGCTTCAGAATAGGGGGTTTGTTTTGATAGTTTTTTTGCATTATGGTCCCAAAGTTCCTGCTGACTAAGCCGTTGATCTATTTCCAGTTTAAACAGAGAATAACTCACCCATACTTTCTCCATTGCAACCGCGTTATTTGCCCAATTTTGCCATGAATCCCGAACGACCTGTGGAAGATCGCTGGTATTAATCTTGTAATCCGGATCGTGTAGGGAATTTGCAATCTCAGGGGAAACATCAATAATTTCATCAATGAGCAAATGATACCTGGTGAGAAGATCAGCCCAGCCCTCCCGGGTTGGAATATAAACCGAGACATTCGGATCGTTAATGGCTCCCCGCAAATTCGCAATAAAATCCATGAGAAGAACCCTACCACCATCTTTTAAAGAAGAGATAATGTTTTTAAATAATCCATCCTTGTCAGGGATATGGCAACTAACTTCAACGCCCAGCACAAGATCGTACTCGCCTGGAAACTTGTCTTTGGAACTATCTTTATTAAAGATTTTCGCCTGGTGACTTAAGTTCATATGGGCAATTCGCTTCTTTCCCAACTCGGCCTGGGCCGGGGTAATGGTGAACCCATGGGTTTCGATATGGGAATAGAGCGCTGCAATTTGAATCACATCGGTCCCATAACCGCAACCAAAATCAAGAAAGCAGCGAGCCCTATTAAAATCTTCCTTGCAAAACAGGACTTGCCGCAATTCCCGTTGTTTGTTTTTTATCAAAGCTATTTCATCAGGATATTGCTCCGGATTTAATGCAATTCGTGTCATGGAAAACCCAGGAATTTTTTCGGAAAAAGGAAAGAAAGTGATGTACTCTTCCCGGAATTCCGTTGAACTGCCTTTAGCCAAAAAGCTATAAAGCTCCGCAACTTTATTGCCATCGGTCTGATTGATATTTTTCCTGTTTTTGCCCTCGTAAACCTTATCCGGAAGCTCATCAAGCCAGCAATGTCTCTTTGTAAAGGGGTATGTGGGTAACCCTATTATTCTGGCAGCCCTATTTTCCTGTATATTATCCCAAGGTATTAAAAAACCTTTAACCCAAAGCGTTGCAAGTTGCTCCAGGTTTCTCTCCTCACAAGCTGTCTGGACCAAAGCTGTATCCTTACTTGTGTCACAAACATCGTCGACCCCGGAACAC
Source organism: Candidatus Scalindua sp. (assembly GCA_018670825.1). Classification (GTDB taxonomy): domain Bacteria; phylum Planctomycetota; class Brocadiia; order Brocadiales; family Scalinduaceae; genus Scalindua. The sequence goes on from JABHIW010000110.1 coordinate 75,763, forward strand.
CTCCCAATAAACAGATTATTTCCGTTAGATTCGCCAGAGCATGACAAGAACTCTTTTAGCTGAGTAAGCAATTCTTCCGGAGATCCAACAATTATGGCCAAACGCTCTTTCATTGCTTCCCGCCCAACTTGTAGCGTGTAGCTAAGATTAGATAAGGAAATCTTCGTCCGTTCTTTTAGCCTCTTTTGAAGAAATTCGATTATATTCTGAACGATGCTTGTTAAACAATCTGGGGTCTTGGCAGAAAAAACCACCAGATGAGGTATCTTTTTTAGTTGCGAACAGTCCGGCAAGTCAGCAACATAGTCTTCAATCACTACATGAGCATTTGTCCCGCTTATTCCCGTGGAACCAATAGCGCCAAGCCTCGGTTGATTCTCGATTAGATTCCAAGGTTGATTTTCACGATTTAACAAGAATGGAGATGCACTAAAGTTGATATATTCATTCGGGTTTTCATAGTGGTACAATGCGGGAATAGTCCGATCTCTCATGGCCATTAATAAGGTAATTAAACTCACTATACCCGAAGCAGCAAAGGTATGTCCGATAAGAGGCTTTATGGAACCAAGATAACAATACTGTTTTTTACCGGTATAATGTTGAAAGGAGTCGTTCAACGCCTCGAATTCAATAGGATCGCCCAGTTTTGAGCCGACGCTGTGCGATAGAACGTATTGAATCCGGGCAGGATCAATCTGATACTTATCATAGATACCCTTGATCAATTCCGCCTGGCTTACCGGATTGGGAGCAGTGATACCATTGGTTTTTCCGTCGTAATTGACCCCGCTCGCTTTAATAGAACCATAAATACGATCTCCATCCGAGATTGCCTGAGACAAGGGCTTCAACAAAACTACTGCCACGGCTTCACCAGGAACTAAACCATTTGCCCTTTGATCAAATACACGACATTTCCCATTAGGGGAAAGCATGCCATACTGATTCAATCCTACATAACCCATCGGTGAAATTAAAAGATTTACTCCAGCCGCTAAAGCCATCTCACAATCACCCTGACGAAGAGCCAGACATGCTTGATGGAGGGCCACCAAACCTGAAGAACATGATGCTGTTAACGCTAAATTGGGACCTTTCAAATCCAGGGCATAGGCAATACGGGCCGCTAATGTTGCATTTTGATTGCTATTGATAGACCCTTGCCCTGACCCAACTCCATAGTCCCCCTCCTCAACACCTACATACACGCCGCATGACATTCCCCTGATTCGTTCACCCATATATCCGGCATCCTCAAAAGTATGCCATGCTTCCTCCAGGAATAATCGTTGACGTGGATCCATACTGTTAGCCTCGCCAGGCGGAATGGCAAAAAATATCGGATCAAATTGGTCAATACCCTGTATAAAACCGCCCCACGTGGTGCCACTTTTCTCTGCACTCCTCGTTGAATCCGCAAAATACTTAAAACAATCCTGCCGATCTTCCGAAATTTCCGTGATACAATTGCGACCATTTTTTATATTGTCCCATAATTCTTCTACCGTATTCGCTTTAGGAAAGCGACCACTCATTCCAATAATGGCAATAGCCTGGTCTGATGTTTCACTCAAGATTGGATTGACGAAGGACGGCTCGGCTTCCGGGACAACATGCACCCGTTGCTCCGCATCTCGACCCGGCTCTACAATAGTTTCGCTTCCCCCTTCTTCCCGGTAAAACCTCCGAATCTTTTGTGCATGTTCTTTTACGAAATAGTAAGTCAGTTTTTTCAATGTGGAATGGCCGAAAAACAGAGAAGGAGTAATATCAAGGCCATAATGCTCTGAGAGCAACCGTGCAAACTCAGACAAACTAATCGAATCAAATCCAAAATCAGCTAAATTGCTTTCTCCATCAAACTGCACCTGAGGAACTTTGAGAAGATGACTCATCAATTTCTTTAAATCCCTATAAACTGATTGCTCAATGTTCCCTTCACTCGAATTAGATGGCTTAGCTGATTTCAACACAGGAGCAAGCTCAAAAGAGTCAGATGTTACAGCATCTTGAGTTAAACCTAAAAACTGATGAACTCGACTTTTTACTCCCATCAGTACTAAATACTGATGGCAGGCACCTTGGACCTTGCTCTGGGATAGAATCTGTTCAAAGAGAACAAGTCCTTCATGAGTTTCTAGAAATCGTTGGCCACTGGATTTGAGATAGAATTGGATCTGCTCTTCTTCATTGCTGCCCATTCCTCCATCCTTCCAGAGGGGCCAGTTAATTACAATTGCCTTACCGGAACATTTTTCCTGCTTATACAACCCATTCCGATGAGTCGCGTAAGCCATGAGAAAGCGGTTACCGATTGCGTAGTCACAGGACCCGAAATCACCTAAAATGGCAGAACTGGATGAAAAATAGCAGATAAAATCCAAGGGTTCTTCCCTCAGAATTTCATCAAGAACAAGAGTCCCTTTTATCTTAGGATCCAGCACCTTTTGAAAGTCCTGTAGCTCTTTCTCAAAGATACTTTGGCTCCCTGAAATCCCTGCTGCATGAAGGACTCCATGGACTTCGCCAAAAATTTCTTTTGCTGCTTTCAAGCCATTTTCCATTGCGCTTAAGTCACAAACATCTGCTTGCAGATAAAAGACAGAACTGCCTAATTGTTCTAATCTTTGAATCGTAGTCTGTTTTTCCTCAGTGAGGGTGGAACGACCGGTTAAAATCAAATTTACCGAATAGGTTCTTGCCAAGTATTCTGCAAAAAGAAATCCGAGTCCACCACAGCCACCGGTAATAAGGTAAGTGCCTCCCTGTTTAATAGGAGAAGTAGAGGTGCTCTGAAGGCTTGTTGGACGGATCTGATAAATATGTCGCTTTCCCTCTTGATACAAGACACTCTGTATTTTGGAAACCCTGAGTTCAGACAAAAGTATGGACACCCACTCTTTTATCATGTTTTTCCGGTTTCCCGCTTCCTGATATATCGCGGCTACAGAGGTATTCGGAAGAACTAGTTTCAAGGAACGTTCAAAGCCTATCCACGATTCCAGGTAACATTGATCCAGAGAATTCTCAAACTGACCTGCAAATAAAATTCTCCCAGGATGAAATTTTGTGGCTGCCATGGCCTGGAGGAGAGTAACAATAGGCGATACATCCTGAATGCAAGCAGGATCTTCCAGAGGCCATAGATAAAGTACCGCATCGACCCGACTCTCCTCTTCTTGTATGTTTTGCAAGACTTCCTCATAAGTCTCAGAATCTCTGCCTTCCCCCTCCATTTGAGACATAAAAATTACTTTAGTCTGAGGACTTTGTATTTTCATCTCAGCCAGAAATACATCCTGATTTTTCGGGTCAGACAGTAAACAGACCAGAGTGTTTATTTGGTCAGTACTCTCCTCTTTCCGGGAAAATTCCAGAAAGGTTTGCTCTTGACAAACTTCTTCGAAGCACATCTTCTCAAAGGATTCCCGGTTACCGGAGATATTTGCCATATGGGTTTCTGTTTCAACCAGATTGGTAGGAACAGTTGCAGTAACACTACTTGTCGGACTATCTGTCTCAGATACCCAATATCGTTCACGGTCAAAAGGATAAGTTGGCAGATGGATACGATGAGGAAGAGGATTATCGAATAAGTTTTGCCAAGGAATTTCATAACCCTGGCAATAAAAATCTGCCAGGGCATAGAGAGTTTCCTGGTACTTTTCCGGATTACCGCGCAAAAACCGACTCTGCTCCAGCAGACTATCCACCATTTGCCTCATGGCCTTTTGTCCCGTAAACTCACGGGGTACTTCTCCCTGGAAAAGGTTGGGACGTTTTTCCTCACCCACCTGCTTCCAGACATAAACAGCGTCTTCCAAATCCTGGACTACAATCGCGCAACGATTTTGAAAATGATGGCGACCTTCAAGTAAGGTGTAGCTAATCGGAAGGATACCCTGTTCTGTTATTTCCTGTTGCTGCAAAGTGCTGATCATGATCTTGATTTTTTCCGACAAGGCTTTCTCCGTCTTCGCAGAAAGAGCGAGGAGATAGTAGGGCGCTGTCTCCGAAATATCCCTTTTCTTCATCGAAAACTCTTGCAAAACCATATGAGCGTTTGTCCCACTCATTCCAAAAGAACTGACGGCACCCAAGCGTTCCTTACCCGGTCGTTGGGGCCAGGAACGGCTGGTCTTATTTACATAAAAAGGGCTTTCCTTCCAGTGGATGCTCTCACTTTGCTGTTCACAGTGCAAACTGGCGGGAATCATTTTATGACGAAAGGCTTGCACGAGATTGATTACACTGACTAATCCTGATGCCGCGGCGGTATGGCCGAAATTAGTCTTATTCGACGTCAACGCACAATAGCCTTGTTTTGAATGTACATCGGGTTTTTTTTCAATAGATGTGACCGATTCATTAAAGGCATTAATGAGGGCGTTAATCTCTATAGGATCACCTAATGAAGTACCCGTTCCATGGGCAACAATATATTCAATGTCCGTGGGATTAATTTTCGTTTTTTGATAAACGTTCTTCAGAAGACGTGTTTGCGAGACTCCGCTGGGTGCGGTTATGCCATTGGTTTTTCCATCATAATTGATTCCACTACCCCGGATGATCGCATGGATGGGATCTCCCTCCGCAATCGCTTCAGAAAGGCGTTTGATCACAACCACCGCCACCGCTTCACCCGGAACAATCCCATTAGCTCGTTTATCAAACGCGAAACACTTACCATTTGCAGACGACATTCCCGCTTGAGACATGCCTATATAACCATCTGGAGTAAACATTAATTGAACACCGGCAACAATTGCAGTATCACATTCATGGCTTCGCAAACTCAAACAAGCCTGATGCGCCGCAACAAGAGAAGACGAACAGGCGGTGTTAATCGCCATAGTCGGACCACTTAAATTTAAGAAGTAAGCCAGTCGAGATGCGAGAATCGCCTCATGGTTCGAGGTAATGCGGGCTGTTTTTACTAACCGCTGATAGTCACCCTCCTCCACACCTACATACATTCCGATCTGATGATTTTTGACCTGCTTAGGTCCATATCCAGCATCTTCCAGGGCGTTCCAGGACTCCTGGAGTAGTAACCGTTGGCGCGGGTCGATACCTTCCGCTTCTCGCGGAGATATCTCAAAAAACAGGGGATCAAATTCAGCAGCTCCGGGAAGAGTACCGCTCCATTTGCAATTTGTTTTATTGATATCCTGGCCCGGATCACCATAATACTCGCGCCAGTCAAAACGGTCGGCAGGAATTTCTTCAACCACACATGCTCCTTCCGCTAATATTTTCCACATTTCTTCAATGTTTCGAGCGTTGGGAAAACGACCGCTCATCCCGATGATGGCAATATCCTGGTCATCAGATTTTGAAGGGGAAAACTCTTGTGGTATACTCACGGTTGGGATACCATCAAGTGAAACCTCTTCAAGACCATCACAATCTTTGGACACCTGGCCGACGACATCATCTTGATAAAACCCTTGCATGGTTTCCTTATGTTCAGAAATAAAATAGCGAACCAGTTTATTCAAGGTGGGATGACCAAAAAAAAGATCTGCTGTGACCTCTATGCTAAAATGTTGGGTAAGCAGATGGGCAAACTCCGTTAAACTGATTGAATCGAATCCAAGATCTGCTAAATTACTCTCACCATCTAATTTATCTCGGGGAATTTTGAGCAGAGAGTTGATCAATTCCTTCAAATCCCAGATGACACATTGTTCCAAGTCCAATCCGCGCATTTCAGGACGTTTCCTTTGTCTCAAAACAGGAGAATCCACAGACAGGGAAGGAGGAAACTTGGTATCCAGCCCCAGGAAACGACGAACTCGATCCGGTTGTCCTTTCACCACCAAATGTTGGGTCTTATCCTGGGAGAGGATTTGTTCAAACAAAGCAAGACCTTCTTCTGTTTCCAGAATACCCTGCCCGCTGGACTTAAGATAAAAATCAGTCTTTTCTTCCTCCTGACTACCCATACCACCGTCTTTCCACAAAGGCCAGTTAATCACAATCGCCTTGCCTGATCCTTTTCCCTGGCTTCGCAACTCATTTCGATAATTCGTGTAAGCCATGAGAAATCGATTAGCCATAGAATAATCACAGGACCCGAAATCACCCAATATCGCGGAACTGGAGGAAAAGTAGACGATAAAATCTAAAGGTTCTTCCGCCAGGACTTCATCCAACACAAGTGTACCTTTTATCTTAGGGTCCAAGACTTTTTGAAAATCCTGAAATTTTTTCTCAAACAGATTCTGACTTCCCTGAATGCCTGCCGCATGAATGACGCCATGGACCGGGCCAAAACGTTTTATTGCAGCATGCAGGCCCTCTTTCATTCCCTTTACATCACAAACATCTGCTTGTAAATAGAAGACGGAGCTTCCTGACTTTTCCAGAGCTTGAATGGACTTTCGTTTCTCAGGATCTGGAGCAGAACGACCCGTTAAAATCAAATTTACGGATCGGGTTTTGGCAAAATATTTCGCAAATAAGAGACCAAGCCCACCACAACCTCCGGTAATCAGGTAAGTACCACCCGACCTCAGCGATGCTATGGAAGAAGTCTGAAATTTGATCGGTTTGATCTTGTGCACAAAGCGTTTACCCTTCTGGTATAAGACAGTCTGAGGCTGGGGCATATGCAGTTCCGCCCAAAGTATCGGCATCCAATCTTGAATTAACTTTTCCTCCCCGCCTGATTCCCGATAGACAACGGCCACAGATGTATGAGGAAGAGTCATTCCCAGAGATCGTTCAAAGCCCATCCAGGATTCCAGGTAACAACGATCCAGGCTGTTGTCAAATTGACCTGCTAACATAAATTTTCCGGGTTTTGATTTTATTCTTGCGATCGTTTGAAAGATGGAAACAAGTGCAGAAACGTCCTGGATACAGTTGTGGTCTTCAAGCGCCCATAGATAGAGCATCGCATCCACCTGACCAATCGAGTCTTGAATATTTTGTAAAGCGTCTGCCGTACCCCGATCATCAGTTTGAGCAATAAAAGCGACCTTGGTATCCGGACTGAAGGCCTTCAAAGAATCAATAAATTCCTGTTGGTTTTTCGGATTTGATAGAAAACAAATAATGTTTTTCATTTTGGCCTCCTCCCATTGGGGGATAAAGACGCTTTTGAAATAATTTCAGGCAATGCGGTTTCTTGCCACACTTCTTCAAAACACATCGTGTCAAGAGGCTCTTGCACTTCTGGAGCAGACACTTGATCAGAATTTGCATCAACCCGCTTTATCCGACAATTATCATTAGTTTCGATCTGATCCTGACTGGCGAAGGTATTACTTCGATAATGTTCTTTAGCAAAAGGATAGGTAGGTAAACTAATACGGGAAGGTTTCGCATCCCGATACAGTTTGTTCCAGTCAAAGTTCAATCCTTTTGTCCATAGGGCCAAAAGTTTAGAGAATTTTCGTTTGTCAATCCAGGAATCAATGGCCTTTGCAATATCTTCATCAACGGTCAAAACAGCTAAAGTTTCAGTGTTTGGTTTGGCCTGCCCCCGATACAAATCCTCCTCGTAGCCCTGCCCTTCAATAAAACGTTGAAGCTTTGTATCAAGTTCCTGGAGTGATTCAACCAGGAAACCCAAACGTTCTTCCATGGCTTCGCGTCCGACCTGGAGGGTATAAGCGAGATCTGCAAGACTGATTGAAGATTTGCCATTGACCTTTGACAGATCAGGTTCACAATGCACGGTTAGGTAACTATGCAGGTTTTTTACCATCTCCTTCAATCGATCTTCGTTCTTTGCCGACAGAACGATCAATGCAGGACCCGTTTTCATTGATAATTGATCATTCTTCATTGATAAGTGATTATTGTATTCTCCAATTACCATATGAGCATTGGTACCACTAAATCCAAAGGAACTCACCGCGGCTAAACGAGACCCTTTAGGACCAGCCTGCCATTCTTGCAACTTAGTATTAACATAAAGAGGACTTCTTTCAAAATCAATATGCTCATTCCCCTTAGAAAAATGAATGGACGGTGGTAACTTATGGTATTTCAAGCTTAATAACACTTTGATTACACCCAAAACCCCTGCTGCCGCCGTAGTATGCCCTATATTTCCTTTCAAAGAACCAATTGCACAAAAGCCTCTTTTTTCTGTGAACTTCTGAAAACTATGATTGAGTGCATGAATTTCTACGGGATCTCCTAGTTTTGTTGCTGTGCCATGGGCCTCTATATATTGGATATCTTCAACATTGATCTTGTTTTTTCTATAGATCGATTCTTCCAATTGACTTTGAGACATAAAGCTTGGCACTGTAATTCCTGATGTCTGTCCATCCTGATTGGTACCACTTCCGCGTATAATACCATAAATGCGGTCCCGGTCCCTCTCCGCGTCCTTCAAACGTTTTAGGATTACAATCCCAACACCATCACCGACCACGATACCATTGGCCATGTTATCAAAGGGACGACATTCTCCCGTAAGAGAAAGCATACCTGCGTTGTTCATCGTAATGAACGCCCCCGGATGAGTGTAAATCGTGATTCCACCCGCAATTGCAAGATTGATTTCATGACTCTTCAACTGTTGACAAGCAAGATCAATAGCGACTAATGATGACGAACAAGCGGTGTTGATCGCTAATGCAGGACCCTTTAAATCTAAAAAATATGCGAGTCGGGATGACAGGATACTCGTTTCAGAACCTAACATTGAAAAGTGTGAAAAATCCTGGGCCATAGGAGCATTCCCCATTGCGCCAAGGAAGGTACCAACCGGTTGTTCCCTTAAGGAAGAAGGAGCATAGCCGGCATCTTCCAGGGCCCTATAGCTCTCTTCTAAAACAATACGCTGGGTAACATCCATTGACTCTGCTTCTTTCGGAGAAATATTAAAAAACATAGGATCAAAATATTCAATACCGGCCATTTGTCCATAGCGACCGGGAATAGGTCCGGAAGAGTGCTGACTGAAAAAATCAAGCCAGCTTGTATTTGTAATTTTACCAATACAGTCTTTTCCCTGGCTCACCAGCTCCCAAAACTTATCCTGGTCATTGGCTCCGGCACATCGACAAGAGAGGCCGATAATCGCAATGTCTTCCTTTTTTTCAAACTTTTGAACAATTACAGAATTTGCATGGTTAGCCCCTTGAGGTTTCACCACGGTTTGAGTATCCACAAGAGACACACTTACATCATCATTGTGTGATTTTGGCCCGGAAAATGTTTCCAGTAAAGATTTTTGAATGTATCTTGCTAAGGAATCTAACGTATTGGCTTCAAACACGACGCTGGTAGGTAAGTTCAGATTGAAGTAAATATTAACTCTTTCCAGCAACTCAACCGCGTTAATGGAAGTAATTCCTAATTCCTGAAAAGTTTTAATGGCTTCGATTTCCTCTCTTTGTAAACCTAGAGCCTCGATAAATATTCTTAGTAAACTTGCTTTTATTTTTATTATTTCCTCAGGAAGGAGCTGCATATGGCTTTCAACAATGGATTTTTGACCGATTTTATCCTTAGTCCCGAATTGACTCAAAAACTGCTTCTTCTGATTTTCTTCTGGTTTAGGATAGGGAATCTCTCCTCTATCCAACATTTCCTCTAACGCTTCCGGGTAAGGCGTTGGATTCAATAGTTTACCCATGTTATAATCCCATCGTTCTTGATCACTGAGACACTCATCTTTTCTCAGTTTGAACAAACAATAACTAATCCATCCCTTTTCAAGAGCCATCGATTGATGAGCATAATTCCGAAGCGTATCCTGTACTACCTTTGAACCCCCTTTAATGTTTTGTTCTAACTCAGGATCAAAGAGAAAGTTTGCAATTTGTGGAGAGACATCAATAATTTCATCAATAACCAGATGGTGTTTTGATAGTAGATCAACCCAATCTTTTTGAGTTGGAATACTGATCTCTACATTAGGGTCGACAATAGCACCTCGTAAATTTGCTATCTGGTCCATCAAAAGAACTTTTCCATCTTCTCTGAGCGAAGAGACGATATTTTGAAATAAGCCATCTTTGTCGCGAATATGAAAGCTCACCTCGATACCTATTATAAGATCATAACGACCGGGAAACTCATCCTTTGAGCTATCCTTATGGAAAACCTTTGCTCGGGAGCCAAGATTGCATCTCGCTATCCGTCTGTTCCCAAGATCTGCCTGATCCTGTGTAATCGTAAACCCATGGGTTTGAATGTGAGGATATAACTTTGCGACTTGAATGACATCCGTCCCATGGCCACAACCAAAATCAAAAAAAGTTTGAATCCGATTAAAATCTTCCTTACAAAAGAGAACTTGGCGCATCTCAATTTGCCTGGCACGTACAAAGCTCTTCACCTCATCAGGATATTCATCAGGAGTTAAAATCATCCTCGTCATAGAAAATCCAGGAATTTTTTCAGGAAACGGACAGAAGGTTAAATACTCCTCCTGAAATTCGCCAATACTCTCTTTTGCCCATAAACTGTAAAATTCTACCGCTTTATTGTCATCACTTTGAGAAATCCTATCAACTTGATTTTCACTTACTATTTGATGATCACCTGGAAGAGCATGAATTCGGCATTGCTTTCTCATAAAAGGATAAGTGGGGAGTCCTGTTACCCGGGACAATTTCTTTTCCGCGTATAAATTTTTCCACAAAATTCCATTTCCAAGAATCCACAATCTTGCTATTTCTCGAAGGCTTTTAGTTTCTATTGCAAGATCAACTTCCTCATGGGTTTTAACCTTCACCGTTTCAACATTACCGGAATAACACGTCTCGCTATTTTCCCGGCAAACCATCCATTCTTTTAATTGGACCAATAATTCATTTTGACTAAGACTCACAACAGCAAGCCGGGAAGGCATCTCTTCTCTCCCTACTTGAAGCGTATACGTAATTCGTTCTAAATCAGCTTTTGGGTCCATTTCCAGATAGCGTATCCATTCCTTTACATACTCTTCTAATCGATCTTGATTTTTTGCAGAAAGGATAAACAGGGTAGGCACTGTTTCACCCCTTGGAAGAACTGATCTTTTGGGTCCAGGAATGTATTCTTCTACAATAATATGAGCATTGACTCCACCGGCACCAATACTGGTGATTCCTGCTCTTCTGGGCATTTCCACCCCATCTATCGTGACAGGAGTCCACTCAGAGACTTCTTGTTGTAACTGGAAAGGCAATTGATCAAATCGAATATTTGGATTTAATTCTCCTTTAATCAATGTCGGCACCAAAGTTTTATGTTTTAAAGAGAAAATGATTTTACTTAATTGCGACATTCCGGATGCGGATTCGCTATGCCCGATATTTGGCTTAACAGAGCCAATGCGATAGCTTCCTTTTGTCCCTTCGCGCTTAGCAAAGACTTTGGTCAATGCAGTCATCTCAATTGCATCTCCCATTTCAGACCCATTTGCTGATGATTCGATATAACTAATGCTTCGGGGGTCCAGATTGTTTTGTTCCAACGCCTGTTGAATAACGGATACTTGCTGATTAGGATTGGGCACCGTATAGGCATTTGTTTTACCACCATGGTTAACCGCAGTCCCTTGAATCAGTGCATAGATGCTATCTTGATCTTGTACGGCAAGAGAATACGGTTTAAGGATTACAGCACCTACCCCTTCCCCGGGAACAAATCCGCTTCCTCCTTTTTCAAAAGCAGCACTGTCTCTTGTTTGAGAAATGATTTGAGCCATGGAAAGTCCAACATAACTCAACGGATGCAAATATAAATTCACTGCTCCGACAATAGCCAACATACCATTCCCATGTCGAAGATATTCACACGCTTCATGAATTGCGACTAACGCGGAAGAGCACATTGTGTCAATTGGGATACTAGGTCCTTGAAGATTCATACAATAGGAAACTCGATTAACCAATGATGAGAATGAAGTGGTCGGCAATATTCCTTCTTTCTCCAGAGTATATAAATTAAATCCCTGTTTTGTAATGCCGGCAAATACACCTGTTCTCTGGCGAAGATGAGGGGACAAACGGGATGGAGCATATCCCGCATCTTCTAACGCTTTCCATGCTTCCTCTAAAAACAGGCGCTCTTGAGGATCAATATTTCCTGCATCTCTTGGCGTGATATTAAAAAACAGGGGATCAAATTCGTAACATCTTTCTAAAAAACCACCCCACTTGCTATAGCTTTTTCTAAGCACACTCGCTTTATTTGGATCTTCCTGATAATATTTTTTCCAATCCCAACGTTCCCCGGGGACCTCAACAATGCAGTTCTTGCCTGATTTTAAGTTTTCCCAATATTCTTCCAGATTTTTTGCCTGGGGATAACGGCCACTCATCCCTATTACGGCAATCGGCTCCTGGGCCCTGTTTCTGCCCATTGCTCCTGTAAAACCGCGAGATTGACCTGTTTTTACTTCCGTGGAATGACGTGTTGGATTTTCTCCCTCAAAAGGCTGTCTGGAGAGAGATTTTTCCAAAATAGAGGAAGGTTGCCCCAACTTCGTCTGCTCTTGAATACCCGCCCATTGCGTACACACTTGAGAATAATTTGCGATCAAATAGTCTGTCAACTCAACTAATGTCTGATATTCATAAAATAGCGTTTTCGAAATTTCTCCGAAAACGCTTTCCAATCTTTGATTCATCTGAGTAATCATAAATGAATCAATCCCATAACTTTCAAAAGGCTCCTCCGGATCGATTTTGGAAGCAGAAAGCTTGATCATTTCGCCAAAAAGACCCTTAAGCTGGTGTAAGGTCCTTTCTTTAAGCATTTTTGGGTCTATGGGGCATAGTGGACTAGACGCCTGATCAGGCAATCCGTCTTCCGCCTTAGAAATCGAGGTTTTGTTTGAATCCGGCTTTATGTCAAATTTATCTGAAAGCAAAAGCGATTTCATCTTCTCTAATAAGCCTTTCATCACCACGACTTGAGATTCCCTGGAAACCAGGGCTTGATAAAAAGCCTCAATGCCCGAAGAAGTTTCCATAGCAACCATGCCCATACTCTCTTTCATCATTTCCTCTGCCGTTTCATCAATCCCCATGCCTCCGTCTCTCCATAACGGCCAGTTGATAGAAAGGGTCTGGCCACGACGCTGCCTGGAATCAAGCAGAGAATTTCGATATTTGGAAAAAGCATCCATAAATGCGTTGGCGGTGGAATAGTCGGCTTGACCGATGCTTCCTGTCACTCCGGCACCAGATGAAAATAGAACAAAAAAGTCTAAATCTAGTTCTTTTGCAGCATGGTCCAGGTTCATGACGCCTTCAACCTTTGGAGCAAGCACTTGTTCAAATTCTGCTTTGGTCTTTTTCAATATAAAATTATCTCGAATCACTCCCGCGCTATGGATAATTCCATTGAGGCCACCGGAATTATTTTGAATTTCCAGAACTAGTGCATTAACGGCTTTTTTGTCGGAAACATCCACGGATTTGTATTCGATCTTCGCGCCCAATCTCTCAAGTTCATCAAGCCTTGCTTTTTTCTCTTTGCTCAAATCCGAACGCCCCGTCAAAATCAAGGTTACGTCTTTCTCCTTTTCCACGATCTCTTTGGCAAAAATCAGACCCAATCCTCCAGCCCCACCGGTGATCAAATAGACTCCACCATTTTTCCAAGGAATTGTTTGGTCTTTTTCCACCTTAATAATCTCTTCAAAGGAGGCAACCAGCCGTTGATCTCCTTCGTATCGAATCTGTTGATCCTCCGGGCATCGGCTATTCGCTTGCACCTTGGTAACCATATTTTCAATGGAATCTTCTTTCCGCACAGCTATCACTTGCCCCAGAATCCTGGGATTCTCTAAACGCGCTGTTTTCAAAATCCCGGATAGAGCGGAAAAGGTTTGTTGAATTCCCTGGGCTGGAACAAGGACTTGCAGTAAAACATTCCCTTTAGGCTTTCCTTGAAGAATTTTTTGAATAGTAGTGAACAACCCTAAAGAATACTCTTCAAAACGTTTTTCCAAAGTTTTATGATTGGATTCAAGATCAACCAACGATAGGTGAGGAAGTTTATCCTGCAATAGTTGCCTTTTTTGATTCAGACCGCACAGGAAGACCAGGTGATCGGTATATTCCGAAATCTTTTGTTCCGGGTCTACGGCTTTCTCCTTCCAAACAGGTTTGAACACCAACGTACCGATTGCCTCGTGGGTGCTATCCACAACTTTATCCGGGCATTCTTCCTCCACCCAATAACGATCTCTGGCAAACGGATAGGTTGGAAGACTCACTCTTTTTGGTACAGTATCACCATATAGTTTTTTCCAATCAAAGGCTAATCCCTTCACCCATAGGCCTAGCAACTTACTATAATGTTTTTTACTAACCCAGGCTTCAATGGTTTTTTGAAGATCATCATCATCAGTGAATACAGCCAACGCATCCTTATTTCGTTCCACTTGTCCAAGATAAAGATCTTCCACATTCTCTCTGCCATCAATAAAGCCTTGCAGTTTTTCTTCAAGTTCTCTCATTGAATGAACAATCAATCCCAAACGCTCTTTCATCGCTTCCCTGCCTACCTGGAGCGTGTAAGCAAGGTCCTCAAGACGGATTGACATTTGACTATTGGTCATTGACTGCTCGGATCCACAATTCACCGTTAGATAAGCATGCAGGTTTTTTACCATCTCCTTCAATCGCTCTCCGTTCTGCGCTGACAGAACGATCAATGCCGGTCCTTTTTTCACTGGTAATTGATCACTCTTTATTGGTGATTGATTGTTGTATTCTTCAATCACCATGTGAGCATTGGTCCCACTAAATCCAAACGAACTCACACTGGCTCGCCTCGGAATATCAGGAGATGCTTCCCATGGCTGCAACTCTGTATTGACATAAAAAGGACTCTCCTCTAGAGAAATATGCTGATTAAGTTTCTCAAAGTGAATGGTAGGTGGCAACATTTTTTGCCGTAACGCAAGCAGCACTTTGATCACTCCGGCGATTCCCGCGGCTGTCAAAAGATGTCCAATATTGCTTTTCACCGACCCTAAAGCACAATATTTTTTCTTGTCCGTATAGGCCTTAAAAGATTCCGTTAGCGCTTCCACTTCTATCGGGTCTCCGAGCGTTGTACCTGTTCCGTGAGCTTCAACCAGTGAAATGGTTTCCGGGTTAATATGAAAACGTTCATACAACTCTTTTTCCAGTGAAATCTGAGAATTTACACTAGGCGCAGTTATTCCATTCGTCTTACCATCTTGATTTACTCCCCAGCCCTTAATAACCCCATGAATTTGATCTCCATCGCGGACAGCATCCGAAAGTCGTTTTAATAAAATAACACCAACTCCTTCTCCCGGTACAAAGCCATTGGCTCTTTGATCAAAAGTAAAACAACGTCCCTCTTTCGAATACATACCTGCTTTAGTACCCAGAATGTGCAGCGATGGCCCCGGAAATGCACATACTCCACCCGCCAGGGTTAGATCACTCGTTTTAAGCATTAAACTGTTACAAGCCTCCGCGATAGCTACCAGAGATGAAGAGCAAGCAGTATCAATCGCTAAACACGGACCTTTTAAATTCAGGAAATAAGAAATTCTGGCTGACAAAATGGAAGAACTTCCCCCCAGCAAACCCTGAGCGTTCAAACCTTGCTCACCCATGGATTGCCCATAGTTAACATTTCCACAACCCACAAAAACGCCACAAGAACTTCCAGACAAAGAGACAGGATTTATCCCTGCATCTTCGATACAATGCCAGGCACTCTCCAAAAACAGACGCTGCTGAGGATCCATCCAATGAGCTTCTGCAGGAGAAATATTGAAAAACAGGGGATCAAATTGGTCCACATCCTCTAAAGCACCCATCCATTTGCATGAAGTCTTTCCGGGTGCGTCATTATCCGCATCATAATATTTTTCATTCGACCAACGTGTGGCAGGGACCTCCGAAACACAATCTTTACCTTGTGAAATATTTTTCCAAAACAGGTCCAGAGTCTTCGCTTGAGGAAATTGTCCGGACATTCCAATGATAGCCACTCCTTCGGTAACATCTTCCACTCTTTTTTCCGTTCCAATAGACGATCTTATTTTGATGGAAGGAGCTAGCTTTTCGGCTTTTCTTTTCTGCTCTAACATACGTTCTATACAATTATCCGTAAAATCAATCATGTCTTGATGTGTATGACTGAGAATCACTTTGCCGATGTGCTGCCCCTGAGACACATATTCAAGTGCATCTACTATTTGGTGAATCGGGTATATTCGAGAGGTAATCGGGACAATTTTGTCTGATTCAAGTAAGGAGACCATTAAACGAAGCGATTTTTCCCCAAGAAAAATATTTTGTGAAGTATCTAATGGATCGGGTTCGTACCAATTTAAACCCAGATTAATACTATAAATAGATTGGTTTTGTAGTAATTTAGACAAATCCAATTTCGGACTTGTTTTTAACGCGTGCGTGGCAATCTCTAAATAACGACCTGAACGTCCTAGGCAGTTTAATCCCTTTTGGATGTTATCGCCTGATAGCGTATTTAAGACAACATCAACTCCATGATTATTGGTTATTCTTTTGATTTCCTGATCAAATTCAGATGTTTTATAATTTATCGCATAAGGAATTTCTAATTTTTTTAGATACTCTATCTTTTCGGAACGACTTGAGGTTCCATAACAGATACAATCTTTTAAACGGGCTAATTGAATTGCAATAAGTCCACATCCTCCTGATGCCGTTTGAATTAATACGTGTTCTTTATGTGCTAATTTTCCTAATTCGAAAGCATGATTCACCGTCCAAAATACAATCGGTAGACTACAAGCATCTTCAAAAGAGATATTCTCCGGTTTGTTAACCACATTGGTTTCCGGAACATTTACATAACTGGCATGTCCTCCTAACTCTGTAAGTGCAATAACCTCATCCCCAATAGATACTCCGGAAACCTGATCACCTACTTTGGAAACAATGCCCGAAACTTCTCCTCCGGGAACAAAAGGATAATCAGGTATATTGGGATAAAGTCCTTTAACACACAGGACGTCCCCAAAATTGATCGCAGATGCTTTTACCCGGATCGTCACTTCATTAGCCTTTGGCTCAGAGACCACCCATTGACTTAAATGAAGTTCTTCAAAAACATGGACCTTTGAAAGTACAAGACCATAATGATCACCCAACTTTGAAAGATCCTCAAATGATTGTTTGATACCACTGTCTCGAATTATTGGTGGCCGACAACTTTTGGCTATTTTTACTGAATGCGGCGCTGCGGACCGCTGTTCGTTGGAGGAACGAGAGACTGCTTGTTGTGATGGTCGCTGAATCAGTTCTCCTCCACGTTTCTTTAATTCTTTTTTCAAAAAAACAGCAAGTTCGTGAATGGTAGGATAGTCATAGATTCTGGTTGCCGCAATCGATAATCCATATTGTGTATTAATTTTTCTGATCCATGTCACCCCAACAATTGAATCTACTCCCAGGTCTATAAAAGTAGTCTCATCATCAATTTCTTCCGCCTTCATATGCAACTCGTCACCTAAACTACTCCTAATACGACTTTGAATACTTTCGACAGTTTCATCCATCAGCGCACCTTGATCTTCAAGCACAGAGGAAACTTGAGAACGTGCATCTGTAGTCTCCGGATCCTTTTGAATAACATCTTTATCTCTTACAAAAGTACTCTCCTCAGTCGAGAGTATCCGGTCAATAGGTTTTCGCGCTATCACTCCAACATGCTCCATCCCTGCCAGATCCGGATCTTTGATTCCCATATCAACACCTATCCCCTCAAATCCGACCTTTTCGACGTCAAACCCGGCGTCTCTACACTCGCGACTAAGAATATCCGGATCCAGAGGATTGATCAAAGGAGGAGCGCCATCAGTCTCCTGAGCGCTAAAAATTTTACGAACGTCTTCTATGTAACCCGGCCATAAATCACCGGCTGCCTTACGAGTTTTATATTCCAGGGCCTTTGATTTCCAATAACCAACATAAGGTGTATCCGTGACTAGAAACAACTTGCCTCCAGGCTGTAGCCACCTGTGCATTTTTTGAATTGCATTTTGAACATCTTCAGGCTTTAGAAAGTGAATCACCCGGCTGGCATGTATGGCAGCAAAACGGCCATCTTCAAAATCAATATCCTGTATTAATCCCTGTTGGGTACTCAGGTGTTGCCTTGCTTCATCGCTAATACGATCCTTGAGGATATCGAGATGTTGCTGCTCCATATCTGTAGCCAATACTCTAGCGCCTCGCTCCAGGGCAGCAATTGTAGCAACGCCATAGGCACAACCAATATCTAAGACCTCCCCTTCACATTGACCTGCATATTCGGCAAAAGATTCCGAACAAGGAGTAAGTTTCTCTAGCATAACACCTGTTCTATTTAATGTGGGAACCATACCCTTTACACCATCCGGTGTCGCTGACTTGAGGTCCTCTAATATATCCGTTTTCTTAAGCACTCCAAATGTCACTTCCTTTGTATTTTGGTTTTTCCCATTAGACTTTAAGGTGAAGGAAGGATCCTTTGTATCTAAAAGGGAAATTTGAGAGGGCTTCGGAATATTATCTGACGAAACAATCTTATCAACATTACCAGGCAAGAATAGTGTTCTTGAAGCAGGAGGCAAATCCTGGCCGTCCCGAATCTCAATTGACTTCGAGCTCTCAGCAACCGGTGGACCCTGGGACTCCATCCAGTAACTCTTTCTTGCAAAAGGATATGTGGGTGCGCTAATTTTCTGTGGTCTGTTCTCTCCATAAAGTTTATTCCAATCAACGGTCAATCCTTTCACCCAAAGATCGAGAAGCTTGTCATATTTCCCTTTGGTGATCCAGATATCAATAATTTTTGGCATATCCTCATCCGCCTCAAATACTGCAAAAGTATCTTTATTCTGTTTCACTTGTCCATGATAAAGATCTTCTATATCCTCCTTACCCTCAATAAAACCTCGCAGTTTGTTTTCAATCTCTTGCGTTGAATGAACAATACACCCTAAGCGCTCTTCCATTGCTTCCCGACCAACCTGGAGTGTATAGGCCAGTTCTGTAAGGCAGAATGCCATTCCATTGGTTTCCGTATTGGGCGTCTCACTTCTTTGAACGAACTTGAGCAGTTTTTTAGCATACTCCTTCAAACTTTCCTGATTCCTTGCTGAGAGTACGATTATGACAGGATCTGGAGATGTCACTACATCGTTCCGCACCTTCTGTTTGTCCGGAATATATTCCTCAATCAGCAAATGGACGTTAGATCCTCCTGCACCAAAGGAGGAAATCCCCGCAATTCTTGGATACTCCTTTCCATCAATAACCGGATTTTGCCAGTCCCGCAATTCCTGGTTTACGACAAATGGAGTACTGGTAAAATCAATGTTAGAATTCAAAACCTTAGAGTGTAATGACGGCACCAATTGAGAGTATTTCAGTTGAAGCAACACTTTTGTGACACTGCCAATACCCGCGGCGCTCTCAGAATGACCAATATTAGATTTCACAGAACCTATTGAGCAATATTGTTTTTCCTTTGAATACTCTTCAAAAGCACGTGTCAAACCTGAAATTTCTATAGGATCTCCCAATACAGTCCCTGTCCCATGAGCCTCCACATAACTCACTGCTCTGGCATCGATATTCGATCTTTTCAATGCCCCTGATATCAACTCATACTGAGCATTAGGATTCGGAATAGTATAACCATTGGTTTTCCCTCCAGAATTGACCATACTACCCTTTATAATTCCATAAATGTGATCTTGATCGGAAATTGCCTTCTTTAAGGGTTTTAAGACAATAGCCCCCACCCCTTCCCCATCGACAAAACCGTCTCCTTCATCCCCAAAAGGCTTGCATTCGTCCGTTGAGGAAAGTGCAGTCATGGCGCTTAATCTCAAATAATGAATTGGTTTAAGAATTAAATTCACTCCTCCGGCAATTGCGCATTCACTCATCCCACTATGCAAACTCTCCAAGGCCAAATGAATCGCCGTAAGCGACGAAGAGCAGGCTGTGTCTATCGCCATACTTGGCCCTTTAAAATCCAATAGGT
The DNA here is from genome assembly GCA_018670825.1 of Candidatus Scalindua sp. Classification (GTDB taxonomy): domain Bacteria; phylum Planctomycetota; class Brocadiia; order Brocadiales; family Scalinduaceae; genus Scalindua. The sequence continues at coordinate 95,743 of JABHIW010000110.1, forward strand.
AAGATATTCGATTAGCAATCGACCAATAGCTGGATTGGTGAGCATAAGTCCCATTCATCACGCCGACAAAAACACCGATCTTCCGGCTATCAGAAAGTGTTTGAGGAGTATACCCGGAATCTTCAATGCTCTTATAGGCCTCTTCCAGGAATAGCCTCTCTTGTGGATCCATTTGCTTAGCTTCGCGAGGAGAGATATGGAAAAATATGGGATCAAATTGATCAACATCTTTGAGAAAACCACCCCATTTTGTATAGATTTTTCCTGGCTTTCCTTTTTCTTCATCAAAATACTGTCTCCAATCCCAACGGTCCCGTGGAATCTCGCTGATACAGTTCTTCCCAGCTTTTAAATTGCCCCAGAACTCATCCATATTCTCTGCCTGCGGATAACGCCCGCTCAAGCCGATAATCGCCACATCCTGGGTGTGCGAATCTTGAGATTCGGATGCTTCCATTTCAACAGTGGGCTTAAAACGCCGCAATCTTCCGGCCCTGGGTTTAAACAGAGCAGATGATTGTGAATGGGAAGAATTCTCAAATCCTGTCTCTTCTTTCGGTTTTTGCTCCTCAAATCCAACCTGACAAATCAGTGTCTCTTTCTGGGTTTTGATAAGATGTTCTACCAGGCCGTCAATAGTTTGTACTTCAAAGAATAAGGTGCTGCTGATATCGTTAAAAACCTTGCGTAAAGTATTGGTCAGATGTACCACTAAAATCGAATCAATCCCATAAGCTTCCAGGGATTTGGATGAATCAATCTGATGGCTTTTCATCTTCAATGTTTCCGCAATTAGCCTCTTTATGTATTTTGTACTTTTTCCCCTCAAAGAATCTAAGGTTGTCCCTTCCGTAGAGACTGTTTGAAACTTTTCTTTTACCGTGAAAGATTTTTTCAAAACCCTGGGCCTTATGCTTTTTTGTGTGGAAGAGATGCTTGAACTCGCTCCTAACTTTTGCCTCACAATTCCATCGCTTTGGGCCACAATAATCTGTTGACCCAACTGATGGCCCTTCTCTGCGGGAAAAAATGTTGAAACAAATCCCTCTTCGTTAAGAACCCTTCTCCAGGTTTCAGGATATAACCCCGGAGACCCTGGTATACGCAAACCCGTATCCTCATACAACCACCAGCCTTCGAGTAAACCAAAGGTTAGATGAGCAAACTGAGATTTGCCACTTAGCTCATTCAAAAGAAGGACACCTCCTTTACGCATGGAGGCCTTGACATTACGCAGGGTTTGACGAATATTTCTGGTCGCGTGAAGAACATTTGCCGCTATCACAACATCATAACGGTCCGCCTGGATATTTTGTTCTGCTATCGGTTTCTCAACATCAAAAATCCGGGTTGTCAGGTAAGGGGCTCTGGACACATAATTTTCCCGGGCATGCAATAAAAATGCTTTTGAAAGATCGGTATAGCAATATTCCCGAATATGGTCCTGAAACGGACGAAGTTTGGACAAAAGACCATCGGTGGAACCACCTGTACCAGCACCAATTTCCAAAATACGGAATTGAGAGGACCCGTCCTGACTTAAACTCTCTTGAATATAAGAGACCAGGGTTTCACCAAGGACGTCATGAAACAGATCGGACAGAAGATTTCCTTTATATATGCCTTCGACAAGCTCCATAGAAGAGTTTGGAAACATCACATCCGTGGCTTTTACTTTCCCTGTCAGGATATCCGGCATAGCACGCAGACAGGCCTCCGCCAAAACCACCTGGGCTTTTTTGTCAGTGTCTTGAATCCATGAGATTTTTTGTTGGTCCCATTGCCCCCATAAATCTTCAAGAGCAATACCATTGCCGTTCACAAGGGTATAACTATTGTCATCATGTTGTTTCAAATAGTTTTTGGTAAGCAGTACAGAAAAGCTTTCCTCAATCCAACGATCATACCTGCCAAGTAAGCCATCTTTAGATTTCAAAAATGGCCGCACATTAGCCAAAAGCAATTGATCAAAAAGCGTTTCCATCTTAGGGTTTTGTAATTTTCCGTTGGATGTTATTTTATTCCACTTTGCATCCAGCCCGGACGTCAATGCGCTTTCAAGGCTTTTCATAGTTTTTGAAGGGAGAGTTTGAGGATAGCAACTCATCCATTCGTTGGGGATCATTTCTGCAATATTGTTCATAGCATCTGCTTTTAAAGTCCTGATCAAGGCTACCTGGTCCAATGGGCCATTGAGCAGTTTCTCCAAAGCCTCCAGACCTTCTTCCGGCCCAATCGACCCAATCCCAATTTTTTCCATACGGTCCCTGGTAGATTGGTCGCTCACAATTCCCACACTGCCCCAATATCCCCAATTCATCACTTTTACAGGACAAGACCAATCTTGAGACAACTTGCCGGCAAAGGCGTCCTTAAAAGCGCAGCCGGCCGCATAGTTACTCTGGCCCACTGCAGTGCCAAATACAATCATCGAAGAGAAAAACAATAGAAAATCCAATGATTCCGCTTCAAACACTTCAGCCATTCGTACACTCACATCCACTTTTGCTTGCAATCCGGCCTTGAATCGTTCCTCGTCCATCCTGGCCAGACTTGAATCTAATAAAACTATGGCCGAATGGACTACCCCATTGATTTGGGAATAAGTTTGTATGATTTGCTGATAAGCTTTTTCCAAAGACTCTTTATTGGCAGCATCGGCCTGGATGTATATGGGAGCAGGGCCTATTTTCGATAAAGCGTCGAGTTTTTTCTGAATCGCAGGGTCTTTTGCTCGTCTACCTATCCAAACAATTTTAGCCTGGTATTTTTCTATCATCCATTTGCTCCAAGCCTCACCGATTCCACCGACTCCCCCGATCACCACATAAACACCGCCTGTTTTATAGAGTACTGTCTGTTCCGGAAGCTCACGCACATGGAGCAATTCCCTTGCAAACCACTCCTTATCCCGATAAGCCAAAGCATCGCCTCGTACGTTATATGGTAAGCGGAACATCTCTTGAATGGGCCAATAGCCATTCTTTTCCATGTCAAGAAGACGGACCTTCCAATGAGGATACTCTTTAGCCAGAGAACCAATCAATCCGTGAACACCGGCATGAGTGGGATTAATCAGATCAATACTTCGTACGGCTTGAGTCTGTGTGGTAATCACTGTCCAGGCCAAATCTTTTACTCCATAACCTGAAGAAAGCAACGCCTTGATGATTTGAAAAACCTGTAACACTCCCCAGTTTTGATCTTGAATCATCTGCTGCTTCTCTTCTACCGATTCTACAGTGCTTTCCGAAGCGATCCATACAATATGGTCTATGGAATCTAGCTCATCAAGTTGTTTGCTAATGGTGCCTACATTCGCATCGGACTCAATTTCTAAAGTTTTAATTTGATGATATAATTTCTTAATGGTCTCTTGTTGTTTTTGAGTTCCTCCTATCAGGACAATTTGAGCATATTCTTCCGGAGAAATTGCTTCTTTTTCAATGTAACGGGTTTCCTCGAAAATAGTGTTCCAAACCGGACGCAGGGTGAGCAATCCCACGGGAGCTCCTGCAGACTCTTCCGAAGAAGTTGTTGTTACTTGTACTGTATCAGGTTCTTCTTTAAGAACTCTGGAAGCAAAGCCTTGCATCTTCACACAAATCTCTCCCGCATCATCACATAGATCAATATCCAACTTTTGAACGTGGCGACCATCCACCCTATCCGATCTCTCACTGTCCTCAGAGTCAGTAAGCCGAACAACAGAAGGCTGGGCTAAGCGTACCCACGCCCACATCGATTCGCTACAACTATTAATAATTTCAAGGCTTTCCAATGCAAATGGCAAAGAGAGCTGTGAGGGACGGAAGGCTGACCCGCTGAAGCTCATTACGATAGAGGCCTGAAGGGCTGAATCCAATAAGCTCGGATGAAGAGAGAACTGGTCTTTTGTCTCTGAAACAGAGATGGGTAAAGTCAGTTTAGCCAATACTTCATTTTCTCCCAAGTAGACCTTTTCAAGGCCCTGATGAGAAGGACCATAGTCAATTCCCATCGCTTTGAAAGTTTCATAGCACTCTTGAGAATTGAAGTTGTTCTGATTGAGTTTAGCCTGCAATTCTTCAAGATTCAAAGTTTGGGATTTATTAGATGGAGGACTTCCCAGGGAAGGCAAGATGGCCACACCCTGGCTGTGCACAATGGGCTCCTCTTCCTGATTTTGGTTATCAGTGTAAATCTCGTAAGAAATTGCTCCGTTCTCTTCAGGAAAGAGCCCGATATGGACCTCCTGGAGTCCATTCACTAAAATGGGCCTGGTCCACACAACATTTTTGAGCTGAATGCGCTGAGGTATGTCCACTCCATTGTTTTTGGAAAACATTCCCGATGCTTGTTTGACCGCTTCTTGAGCCATTTCCAGATACGCCACACCAGGCAAAACCTTCTCGCCATCCACCAGATGATCTCTCAAAAAGAACTCCTCACCGGTAAAAGTAGAGCTGAAACGCTGCTCAAAAAGATCGGATGTGTTTTCATGAAGAAATGGATGTAAGTAACTTTTTACTGGTCTGCCATTCCGGCCTGACTTCGTACTGATAAGTCCCTTCTCCTCTGCCTCTATCCAATAACGTTCTTTCGCAAAAGGATACGTCGGAAGGCTGATTCTGTCTGGGTGAAAATTAAATGCTTCATAGAATTTGTTCCAATCAATAACCCCGCCTTTAACCCAAAGCGCAGCGAGTTCCGGGAATTTATGTTTTTCTGTCTGGAGTACTATGCCTTCCGAGTTATTACTAACCTTGCCTCGATAGAGCTGCACTACATCGCGTTTCCCCTCAATAAAAGCCTTAAGCTTCTTTTCAAGTTCCTGAAATGATTCAACTACCATTCCCAAACGTTCTTCCATGGCTTCACGTCCGATCTGTAGCGTATAAGCAAGGTCTGCAAGACTGATTGGAGATTGACCATTGATCATTGAATGCTCGGAATCACAATTCACGGTTAGATAAGTTTGCAGATTTTCTGCCATCTCTTTCAATCGATCTTCATCCTTAGCCGACAGCAAAATTAACGATGGTTCCTTTCTTACTGATAATTGATCATTATTCGTTGATAATTGATTCTTGTATTCTTCCACAACCAAATGGACATTAATACCAGTCGCTCCAAAAGAATTAATTGCAGCACAACGAGGTCGGTTCCCTTCCGTATTCCAGGATTGAAGTGAAGTATTAATAAAAAAAGGACTGCCTTTAATGTGGATATAAGGATTAATGGTTTCAAAATTTAAGGTTGGAGCAATCTGAGAGTGTTGCAGGGATAACAAAACTTTAATGACTCCGGAGATACCGGAACCAAAAAAAGCATGTCCAATATTCGTTTTTACCGAACCTAAAGCACAATATTCGGTTTTTTGTGTAAATTTTTGAAAGGATTCGGTTAAAGCCTGGACTTCAATGGGGTCTCCCAATTTTGTCCCGGTTCCATGGGCTTCAACCATGCTAATGTGTTCGGGATTGATATTAAATTTCTGATAAACATTGGTTTGCAATTGTGTTTGGGAACCTACGCTTGGCGCCAGCATTCCATTAGTTTTTCCATCCTGATTGGTGCCCCAGCCTTTAATCACACCGTAAATATGATCTCTGTCGAGGACCGCCTGTCGTAATGGTTTTAAGATAACAGATCCAATCGCTTCCCCAAATACGGTGCCATTAGCGCGTTGATCAAAAGTATAACATTTTTCGTCAGCAGAAAACAACAGGGATTGACTGGAAGAGATCAACATATTGGGTGTTGTATAGATACCACCCCCACCCGCAATCGCAACTTCACAATTCCCCAACGCCAAGCTATCACATGCATAAGCAATAGCCGCTAATGTTGATGAACATGCAGTATCCACACTGACAGCAGGGCCCACTAGATTCAACAGGTAAGAAAGCCTGGCAGCCGCAAAGGAATCAGATGTCGACAGATAGGTTTTATCCATTTTTTGTATTGTGCTGGAATAATCTCCTTTGGCGCAGGCAAATACCCCCCAGCATTTCCCACTGAGACTTGCCGCGGAATATCCCGCATCCTCTATCGCCCGCCAGGATTCCTGCAGGAACAGACGTTCACTTGGATCCATAAGTTCAGCTTCTCGTGGAAGAATGCCAAAAAACAGTGGGTCGAATTTATCAATATCCCGTAAAAAACCCCCTCTGGTTACATAACTTTTTCCGGGAGTTTGCGGAGTCACGTTATAATAATCTTCAATGTTCCAACCCCGGTCTTTCGGCGCGTCGCTCACACTATTACGGGCATTTTTAAGGTTTTCCCAGAATTGATGGACATTTTTTGCATCTGGAAAAACTCCGGACATACCTATGATCGCGATAGGTTGTCGGTTGTTTTGTTCATCTCTAGAGGGAATATTTCCGGAAGAAGATTTGGATTTACAAATTACGTTTTGATGTAATGAATCAATAGGCTTTTCATTTGAAATTTTTTCCAGGTTCTCTTTTGCCTCCAGGAGAGAAATTCGTTTTTCTTTTAACGCTCGCAATATATCCTTTGGATTATTCATGAAAGAACTCTTTTCTCTCAACTCCGTCTTCTTACTTTTGTATGATTTACTTAAACGGGGTATGTTCGAGTCAAATTCCTGCACCCCCTCTTTGGCCCAGACCATGAAAGCGTCTCCTTCAGCTCCTACCATAAAAATCGCATCCAGACCCTTGGCACGTTTAAAGATCGAAAGCGCCTGGAAAGGTGTTTGAACAATGGGACTACCCACATTGAGAGAAGTATTGACGGAAACTTCAACCCCGATATATTTTCCAAGAGCTCTTAAATACTCGTACATCAGTATGTTATTCTCTTCTCGAACAATTTGAATACGGCTGGTCCCATCATAGTGGATAACTGCAGGAATTACGGCCTTTGCCTCTTCTTTTGCCTCTACCGTTAGTACCATGTAATTGTAAGCATCATAGTTGTTAGCGCTTCCTCCCTTTGACAATCGGTACCATTTTTTTGCGCTTTCCATAGTAAGCATGGGAGCCAGAGGACGGACCTTCTCTCTTAACTTAACCCGGCTGTTTAAGATATTTAAGGTATCCGCGTTACAGGGATTTGCCAGAATACTTCTATGTCCGAGCGCTCTCGGGCCAGTTTCCGCTTCACCCTGATAAATCCCAATCACTCCATTTTCGGAAACAATGTAAGCCATCCAATCTGTTATGCTCTCTCTGGTATTTTTATCGTAGATATTGCCTAGTTTCTCATAACGAACGAAATCTACTTCTTGCAAAGCCTGACGGATGCTATCTTTACCAGTTGAATAACCACAAAGAAAAGGTGTAGGTAATTTTCCGGCAGCTTCAGCACCATTACGCATGGCAAACTGATAGGCAGCACCAACAACAACCCCCTGGTCCGAGGGAACCGGGGGAACCCAAATATTCAATTGAGTATCCTTTTTTACATATTTCCGGTAATAATCCTCATTAAAGTGTTTAAGCAGACGCATATTGGCGACACAATTTAATGCCGTACCACCACACATCACCAATTGATCGCTCCGGGTTTTATCAATCAAATATCCAATGATATGAAATAAGGCATCTTCAAAAACCATTTGGACTGCAGCTGCTTTATCGACACGGTCACGGGTAATTTCAGAATGTTTTATGTCATCGACATTTAATATTGCATCCGGATTCCAAATATCTTCAATCGGGACAAACGGCCCCACTATGTCTTGCAATGTAGCGTAATCATTTTCCGCCATCGTGCTGTTAATGAATAGTTCTCCGTTTCCGGAAAAAAAGAAGAATTGTCTCAATCTTTTATAATAACGATTGGTTAATCGCTCATTATTGCCCCAGGCCGCCGCCCCCATGTAACGGCCTTCAGAACTTAAAGCACTCCATCCACCCAAAAAACTGGCGCATAACATATAAAAAACACCCAGTGAGTTTTCTCTGGGGAGTCGCTTAATTAAATCAATTTGTCCGCCTTTTGCCAGGAACAATGAGGTGGAGCTGAAATCACCACCGCCATCAATACAACTGATCATCGTAGTTTTGTCGGAATTTCCAGTTTGATAAAAAGGGGAAACTCCATAGGAAAAATAGGCGTGGTTTTCATGGTGTAGCGTTTGAACACAGGGAGTTTCCTTCTTTAACTGTAGTTCTCTCGTTAACCTGATGAACAGCTCTACCAGTCCGGGAGAATGATTATACAGGTTTTTTCTTTTTTGAACTGCTGCCGGGTCTAATTCCAAAGCAGGAGTTGCCCCTGCCGATATATGAGCAAAATACTTATTCCTGACGATCTTCCCGTTAAGCATGAACATTTTTTGTCCATATTTTTCTTCCTGTACAGAGTCCCACGCGTACAAAACGCAAAAAATATCCCGAGGAGTTTTCCCTATTCTGGAAAGCAACTTTATCATTTCTCTAACACTTTTTTCAGGATAACCGGCAAAATGTTTAATCGCAACATAGCGCTCTTCTTCTAAATTTGCTAAAACTTGTATCCCCCCCTGTCTGGAAGCCTCAATGAGAGAGATGCCGCTATTATGCCCCGCGTTCAAACCCAACAATAAGATAGTTTCCCCAGCGTTCAGTTTTGTCCTGAACTGCCTGGCTACCCGTTGGGCATCATCACTACCATAAGAAAAAATATTATTTTCTCTAAGATAGCCGGTACTATCCGGCAATTTCCCATCGTCAAATTCACTATCGTCGTAATAAGTTCCAAAAACCTTTTCCATTTTGTTTCCTGGCCTGGTTGTTATCGTGTAAGCTTTTATTCAATTATAAACCAATTTGATCCAAAGCGTCTTGCTCATTTATTTTATTCTGAACAAAATCCAATAAAATTGACTCATACTCATTTTTATTTATTGGTCCTTCTTCTCCATCACTCTTTTTTATTTCAGTTTCTATCGAGACCTGCTTCTCTTCTCTTTCCAGCAATTGAGTTGATATATATAAAGTTAATTCTTGAATATTCGGATAGTCAAATGCTGTGGTTTCTCGCAAAGTCAGGTCAAATTCTTGATTTAACTTCTCAATAAAGAGCACGATGGTAATCGAACTGAATCCCATTTCTGAAAAACTCATTCCCTGGTCAATTTCGTCCTCAGTATCAAAATTCAGCATGTTATTGATAACGGCCCTGATTATTTTTCGAGTCGGTTTAAGATCTACACTGCAAGGATCATTATCACCGCCCACTGAAGGCAATAATTTCTCAACAGGGAAGTTTGCTCCATTATTATCTGCGGTACATTGGGCAATCTTTTCCGGTAGCTCAGGTGTGGGCATGGCACCGTGCCAATAGGTTTTTCGGACAAAAGGATAAGTCGGCAACAGGGGCAGATGTTTAGGCATCTCCTCAAGGTACAACTTTTCCCAGGAAATGGTTGCGCCATTGACCCATAGTCGGGCCAGCTTATTAAGGTCTTTTTTGACCAGCAAAGATTCAATCTGATGATCCTCAATCAAAGCCCCTATATTTTCAGTATGATCAATTACGCCTTTATAACAGTGGGGCTGCGATTCTTTTTTTGCAGCACTTTCAAGACACAGAATTAATTCCTTACTGCTTGTCACTACACAGGCGAATCGATACTTCATCATTTCTCGACCCATTTGCAGGCTAAAGGCAAGCCGTGTAAGGTCAGATCCCGGATGTTTTCCCAGATAATCCTTCCACAGGGTAAGATAATGAGTGAACACCTGCTCGGTTTTTGCCGAAAGAACAAAAACTACCGGAGCAGAAGCCGGAGCGAGATTAGGCTCTTTAACTATAGGAGGCAGGTACTCCTCTACAATCATATGGGCATTGACACCTCCCGCTCCCATACTGTTAATGCCGGCCCGTCTCGGTATTTTTTTCCCTTTCAGGCTCAATTGAGGCCAATCCTCCAATTCACTTTGAATGGTAAAAGGCAACGTATCGAAATGAATCTCCGGATTACGTTGCTCTGACACCCTAGTAGGACAGAGCTTTTTATGGTTCAGTTGTAAAACAACCTTCATAAATTGCGCCATGGCTGAAACGGATTCTCCATGACCTAACGTTGACTTTAACGAACCTATACGGTAGGCGGATGGGTTTCCATTACGATTGTGCTGAAAAATTCTGGTTAATGCCTCCATCTCTATCGCATCTCCCATTTCAGACCCATTAGCCGCAGATTCAACATATGCAATGGACTCAGGGCTCACCCGGGCATTCTCCAGAGCATGGCGAATGACAGCTTCCTGTTTTAGGGGATTAGGAACACCATATCCATTTACTTTTCCATTATGATTGACTGCACTGCCCCGTATAACAGCCAGGACCGTATCATTGTCTCTTTCCGCATCCGCAAGTCGTTTTAAAACAACCGCACCTACACCTTCAGAAGGAACAAAGCCCTTTCCTCCCTCTCCAAAAACCTTGGGAACAGCAGAATCAGCAAGCATTTGAAGCCGACAAAGTTTTATGTAAGCATTGGGTTCAACATAAAGATTAACCGCTCCCACCAACGCCATGTGAATATCCCTACGTCGCAAACTTTCACACGCTTGATGAAGCGCTACCAGACCTGAAGCGCACATGGCATCCACTGGTATGCTGGGGCCCTGCAGGTCCATAGCATAAGAGACACGATTCACCATGGCGGCAAAAGAGGTATTGTATCCAACCTTGGTCATCGCGCAATATACACCAATGTGATCACGTAGTTCCAAATCAAGCTGGGATGGGACATAGCCTGCCTCTTCAAATGCGCGCCAGCACTCTTGCAAAAGTAAGCGTCCCTGCGGATCCATATCATTCGCGTCTTGCGCAGAAATATTGAAAAACAAAGGGTCAAAATCGGCAAATCCATCCAGAAATCCGCCCCATTTATTGTAACTTTTTCCCTCTGCAACAGCTTTGTCAGGATCGGGCTCAAAGAAACCCGTTAACGACCAACGGTCCATTGGGACCTCAGTAATACAGGACCGACCTGTTTGCAAATTCTCCCAATAGTTTTCTAATGTCTCTGCTTTAGGATAACGACCACTCATACCGATTACCGCAATGGCATCAGAGGCAGACTGGATCTTTTCCTGATCACCTTTTCCCTGATGAATCTTTACCGGCTGTTCCGTACCTGCCGATGTTTGGAGATGTTCCGGCATCTCCAAGCCCAGTTCAGTCGGTTGTGATGTCTCCTCATCTACTATTTCTTCCTCAGCGCCTGGATGATTAGGTCCGAAGATTTCACTCAATCTCTCTTTATGATTATTGATAAAATATTCCACCAATGCGTCTATTGTTTGAACTTCAAAAAATAGGGTACCCTTTACCTCATCAAATTCTTCACGCAATACGCTGGTTATCTGACCAATCAAAATAGAATCAATACCATAGCTCTCCAAAGGTTCGGAAGAATCAATCTGACTCGCCTCTATTTTGAGCGTTTTCCCTACTAATGTTTTAAAGTATTCGGTAGTTTTCTCTTTTATCAAGTCTTGAGTTATCTCCTTTTGAGGTGATTTAACCGGCACTCGCCGCAATGGTTGTTCCGGTAACTCTCCGGTCTTGACAGTGTGTTCCTGTTTTTGTCGAATGATTCCGTCGCTTTCGGCAATGACAATTTGCTGTCCCAACCTATGTTCAGATTGTGCCGGAAACAAAACAGAGTAAAACCCTTCCTCTTGCAATACTCTCTGCCAGACTTCAGGGTATAAAGCAGGAGATCCCGGGATACGAAGAGCATCATCTTCATTCAGCCACCAACCCTCCAACAATCCGAAAGTCAGGTGAGCATACAAAGATTTATCACTGATTTCATTAAGAAGAATAATTCCCCGTTTCCGCAACAGGGCTTTTGCATTACGCAGGGTTTGACGAATATTTTTAGTTGCGTGTAACACATTAGTCGCAATCACCAGATCATATTGCCCTGCCTGAATATTTTGCTGCGCAAGTGGCTTTTCAACGTCAAATAATTGAGTTCGAATGTAAGGATATTGTGAAGCAAAATGTTCCTCGGCGTGAAACAAAAAGGCTTTGGATATATCCGTGTAACAATACTCCTCAATTTGCTGTCTGAATGGCTTAAGTTTAGGCAGGATATTAGCCGTCGTACCTCCAGTACCTGCGCCAATTTCAAGTATCCGGATGGCCGTAGGATCAGAGTGCTTACTCTGCTCCAGTACGGATCGCTGTTGAATGATGGCCACCAGAGCATTGCCAAGAAATTCATTAAAATAGTCTGCCACCAGATTCCCCCGAAAAAGGCCCTCCACCAGCTCCATGGAGGCCTGCGGAAATATAACATCGGTAGCTCGCTGTTTTCCGGTAAGTATATCAGGTAGGGCACGCAAGCAGGCCTCCACCAGAATTACAGCTGCCTTTTTATCAGGATCCTGTTTCCAATGGGATGTGGTTTGTTCCCATTCCTTCCATATGGCTTCAAGCGCAAGAGAGGGATTATTTGGAAGAGCGTTTCTCTTCGTTAAAATTTTTCTGCTTTCCGCTAACCATCGGTGATAAAAAGCAATTGGATCTGTTGCTGTTTTGTCCGTCCCGATCAGCCTCAGTGATTGCAAAATACCCCCATATAACTTTAGCAGAGGTTCTTCTATTGCTTCGTTTTGAAAAATACTCGCTGATTGCAGATTTTGTTGTTGGACCTCTGGTTTAGCAATTTTCTGAATATTGTTAACGCAAGAAGGAATGGTTTCCGGATAACCTGTCATCCATTCATTGGAGTCCATAATCTCCAGCCCCTGTGGGTTTTGTGTTTTCATAAACACCAGTTGATCTCGGGAGCCGGTAAGAAGTACCTCTAATGCTTCCAACCCCTCTTTCACGTCAATGGTCCTTATCCCAGCTTGTTGTAAGCGAATCTTTGAAGCTTTGCTGATGGTATCTCCTGTGCCAATACTCCAATTCCCCCAATTCATAACTTTAACTTTACAATTCCAATCCCTGGAAAGTTGCAGTGCAAAAGCATCTTTAAAGGTTGAACCTGCGGAATATCCACTCATCCCCCCAGCTTTTTCCCAGGCAGCGATCGAAGAAAAAAAGAGGACAAAGTCAAGAGGTTCCGATTGAAATACCTGGGCCATTCTCACACTGACATCGATCTTGACTGAGAGGATATCCCGAAATTGTTTTTCCTCCATCTTTGCCAGGCTTTGGTCAAATATGCCAACTGCCGAATGAATAACACCATGAATCCGGGTATGGTTTTGCTTGATTTCTTCATAGGCCTTTTGTAAAGATTGCGGATTCGTTGCATCCGCACTAATGTATTGAGGAGCAGGCCCCAGCTTAGCGAGCACGTCCAGTTTGTGTTGAATCTCCTCATTCATTTTCCTCCTGCCTATCCAGATAATCCTGGCCTGGTAGTGCTCAATCATGTACTTACTCCAGACTTCCCCAAGACCACCACTACCACCGATAACCACATAAACCCCTTCCGGACGATAGAGTGGATGGTCACTGAAAGATGATCGGTAGGAAACCAACGTTGCTTTGAACCACTCTTTTCTCCGATAAACTAAAGCCTCTCCCTGTACATCGAAAGGCAATAGAAATATTTCCCGAATCGGCCAATCGCCCTCGGTTTCCATATCGAGGTAGCGGATTTTCCAACGTGGATATTCCTTGGCCACACTTCCAATTAAGCCATGGAGGCTGGCATGAGTAGGATTAACCTCCTCCTGCCGGCCTACCGCAAGGGTCTGTGTGGTAATGAACGTCCAACTTAATACCTGATCTCCATAACCCAAAGAGAGTAAAGCTTTAATCACACGAAAAACCGGAAAAATCCCCTGGTCCTGATCTTGAATGATACTTTCCTCCGCCATGGATATCAAAGGGATGCTCGGTACAATCCAGACAAAATGTTCGATAGAACCCAGAGTTGTTATTTTGTTGACCAACTCGTCGATGGTTTGCGGATTATCCATTTGCAAAAGATCAGCAAGGGGATACAGTTGTTTAATTTTACTCTTCTGATCTTGTGTCCCTCCCACAATTACCACCTGCTCCGTTTTAGCGGGGACAGGAATATTGCTTTCCGGAAAAGTCAGCGAATTCCAGACGGGAGCCAATAGCAGAGAATGAACCGGTGACTCCACAGAAACGAGACCATCTTGAGGTAACACGTGAGGCGACAATGGCGTAATAACGGAATCGGATACTGTTGTCTGTCGTTGGATGGTGTCCGCCTGCCTGTCTGTAGGCACCCAGTAACGTTGTTTGGCAAAAGGATAAGTTGGCAAACTGACTCGGAGCGGACGGCCATCTGCGCATCCGACATGCTGGGAGTCACCCTCCTCATAAAGGCTTTGCCAATTAAGAGTAAAACCCTGGGCCCATAATTCAGCCAATTTCTCAAGTTTTCCCTCAGCTATCCACTTATTGACCATTTGTTGAATATCTTCCGGACTAAAGAGACTTATCGTCTTTTTCTCCTGTTTGAGTCCTCCCTGCCAGCAATGGTTCGTAATAGACTCTCCCCCTGCAAAAGCTTTTAGCTTCTCATGCAACTCTTCATTCTTTTTGACGAGAAAAACAACCCGGGCTTCCATAGCCTCTCGCCCAAACTGAAGGGTATAGGCAATCTGTCTCAAGTCGATGGATTGATCGGCTTCCTCTAAAAACGTATGTAGTTTGTTGGCATAAACTCTCAGCCGTTCCTCATTTTTGGCAGACAAAGGAATAAGTACAGGACTATTCTTCGTATCCCCGGCTGCCATTGATCCGACTGTCTGAGGTATATACTCTTCCAGAATTAGATGGGCATTTGATCCATAGGCACCGAAAGAGCTTAATCCGGCCCTCCGAGGGCAACTATGAGATTTCCCGTTGCTGGTAATAACCGGTTGTTGCCAGGTTTCTGTCTTATGTTGAACAAAAAAAGGAGAGGCTTTAAAGTTAATATGTGGATTTTCAGTCTCTGCGTGAAGAGAGGGAACCAATGTTTTATGATGCAGTTGAAGAACTACCTTGCTCAATCCGCTTATCCCTGCGGCTGACTCGGCGTGTCCAATATTGGATTTGACGGAGCCAATGGAACAAAATTGCAGGTCACTGGTATTTTGAGCATAGGCTTTAGCCAATCCTTGTATCTCTATGGGATCTCCCAAAGAAGTGCCCGTTCCATGAGCTTCTACACAACTAATGGTGCGAGCACCGATCCCCGCCCGTTCCAGACATTCTTCTATCACATGGGAATGAGCCACAGGGCTCGGTACGGTAAACCCACTAACTTTACCACCATGATTGATTGCACTTCCTTTGATCACAGCATAAATATGGTCCTGATCCTGCACTGCCCGTTTTAACGGTTTGAGTAAAACAGCTCCTATCCCTTCCCCGGAAACATAGCCGTCGCCTCCATCTCCAAAGGTGTGACAACGTCCATCACTTGCATGCATGTCCATCAAGCCGTATGTCAAATATTTATTGGGGTGGAGCGATAAGTTTACTCCCCCTGCAATGGCAACCTGACTTTCCCCTCGCAGAATACTGCCAATGGCCAGATGCACCGCTGTCAGGGAAGAGGAACATACGGTATCAATGGCAAGGGAAGGGCCATGGAAATTATAATAATAAGATACTCGATTGGCAATCGGAGCATAATTTATGGACAAAGGGAATCTCTCTCCTGTAGTAATGGATTCCGCTCCTATTATAGTATAATCATTGTGCATCACTCCGACAAAGACGCCAACCTTTCGCCTCTGATGCCGTCCATGAGGGACCACCAGGTTGCTGGCTGTATACCCCGCATCTTCCATAACCTCTGAACATGCCTGTAAAAACAGACGTTCCTGTGGATCCATGGTTTCCGCTTCACGAGGTGAGATACGGAAGAATTGCGGATCAAAACAATCGTGATTTTGAATAAACCCACCCCATTTTGACAATTTTTTCCCCGTAGGGGATTTCAAGTTCTCCCATATTTTCTCATCCCAGCGTTCGGAGGGGATAGTAGTGATACAGTCTTTGCCTGCTTTTAAATTGATCCAGAATTCCTCTATGTTTTCAGCACCGGGATAACGTCCTGCCAGGCCGATGATCGCAATGTCATCCGTATCCTCAGCACCAACTTCCTCGGTTGAAACTGTGGCAGACAGGGGTTTAAAGGATCCTTCTCGCTCATCAAAAGCGACACTTTGCACTTCCTGATGTGTCTCTTCCGGAGAAGAACCGGCCAACTCCTTTAAGTGGTTGGCCAACTCTCTGATGTTAGTATACTCAAATAACAAAATCGGAGAGAGCGTAGTGGATAACTTCTTTTCAATTTCCTTTACTACAAGCAGTAACATGGACGAACTCAATCCCATTTCATAATAACCGCAATCCGAGTCTATTTCCTCTGTGCTGATTTTCAATTGGGACGCAATAACTTCTTTCAAGAAACGTTCCGATGAGTCAGCGGTTCTCCTGTTTTGCTGTAGAGAGGGTCGACCATTAGTTTTTTGCGGAGTAGCTTTCCGTTGACTCGGATTAACAAAACCGGTTTCCGGTACCCGTTTATTTGTAAAGTTTTTTAATTCTCCGATTTTTTCACCGGATACATGAAAAAACTCCATGTCCAGAGAAATCAACTCCTTCTTCTCTTCTCGCGAGGAAGTTCGAATTCTCGTTATACATTGACTCTGCAATAAAGAGGAAGCGCGAAAGGATTTGTAAAACAGCGGCAGGAATAATTCCTGCTTTGCCTGCGAAGAAAATAACCCACCGGACCCTACGGCACTGCTATCAAGTAGTGTAGGGTGAAACATGAAATCATAAGCACCTGGAGTGGCCTCCGGCGGGAGGGAGATCTGAATAAAGTTGGCATCATCAAGGGAATATATAGTTCCCCGGGCTTTCAAAAATCCTGTATGAACCAATTCAAGGTTTCGGCATTGATCATAAATATCACTTAAAGGAACCGTTTTTTGAGCAGAGTTACGTATAGAATTGAAATCTAGCCTTTCCTCAAAAACAGTAGGCTCTTGTCGATGCATTTCAGCGTTAATATAAAGTTTTTCCTGCCCTTTCACCTGAATTTTCCAAACATCCGGTTTGACTTTTGAACATTGAATGTCTAATCGAATATTATCACCTTGTCTTACAATAAGAGGATGAAAAATTGATAGATTTCGAAGTTCCAGTTCATCGTACGCATATCCTTTTTCTCTAAAATATTGGTAGAGCAGATCAATATAGGCAAGCCCCGGCAATAACTCCTGCCCAAATGCCGTATGACTCTTAAAAACAGGATGATTACTATCAAGAGTTTCCGTCCACGGATTAGTTATTTTTATGGGATCTCTTTCTCTCTGAGGAAACGTTCCGCTTCCTTCACGAATCCTTACTCGCTGCAATTCCGGAGGAGAAATCGGCTTGCGGTGAACCAGTGTCAACTCAGAATTACCGGGCTGATCTTCCGGTAGACTCTCAAGAATCACATGTGCATTCGTTCCTCCATCAGCAAAGCAGTTGAGGGCTGCTACCCGGGTAGTTCCTGCCCATTCAGTCAACTCTCTACAAAAAGAGAAGGGAGAAGATTCGATTTTATAGTGGGACATGGGGCTTTCACCGGACAAGAATGGTACCTGTTGCCTCCTCTCCAGCATCAGAACCAGTTTAATAAAACCTGCCATGCCTTCCGCGCACAATGGATGACCGATATTGGGTTTAGCAGAGCCTAAGCTGCAAGGCGTCTTATGAAAAGGACCATAAACTGCTTCAAGCGCTTTGAGTTCCAGTAAATCGGTGACTTCCGAACCCGAACCATTCACTTCAATATAACTGATTTCCACCGGCTTTATTTCAGTTTTCTCCAATGCCGTCTGCATCACTTCTTTCTGTGCCTGAATATTAGGGGTTGCGGGTCCCGCAGTTCTACCATCATTATTGACCGCCACAGACTTGATAATTGCGTATATCGTATCCCCATCTTTTCGCGCCTGCTCAGAAGTTTTTAATAAAATCAGGCCAACCCCTTCTCCCGGAATCACTCCGGAAGCTCGTTGATCAAAAATATGAAAAGAGGATTCCTTACTTAAAAGGTTGCGCTGTTGAAACAAGCGGTGGGTGCTATCATCGGGCAACAGACACACCCCTCCCACCAGGGCTGAATCGATCTCCCCACTGACCAAGGCATTAATCGCTAAATTCATGCTCGTTAAGGCCGAAGAGCAGGCCGTATCAACCACCATACCAGGTCCCTTAAGATCAAAAAATTGAGATACATTAGAAGCCAGGTAGTTTTGTCCTACCGCTACAATTGGATTCCGGGCTTGATGAAGCACTCTCTCCTCAGATTGGTGTTGGCTTCGGGCACCCAGGTAGACCCCTGTAGAACTCCCTTTAATTTCCTGGAGCGAATAGCCTGCATGAGAAAAAAGATTGAGGCTTTCCTCTAATACTAAGAGGGCCTGAGGATCCATAGCCCTGGCATCTTCTTCCGGAATCAAAAAAAAGGAAGGATCAAAATGAGTAATCTCATCAAGCAATCCGGCATAAAAATGGTCCGACGTTTCCCAGCGTTCCCCGGGGACAAGAGAAATTGCGGAGCGCCCTTCTGATAACAGTTGCCAGTATTCTTCTAAATTACCCGCTCCCGGGAAACGACATGACATACCTACAACAGCAATATCTGAGGAAGCCGAACGGCTCTTCTCCCGATACTTAGCGGATGATAGGGTTAACGCAGTTTGAGTAACGAGCTCTTTAGACAATGAAGGAGTTTGTGTGGCGACAAGATGCGAAGCAAGTGACCCCAGGGTAGAATATTCAAGTAAAATAGAAGGATCCAGAGATGCCCCTAACTTTAGCTCAACTTTACGCAATATTTGAGATAACAAGATAGAATCACTCCCATAATCCTGAAAAGGTGTATCAAGATCAAATTCTTCCGGATCTATTGCCAACTCATGAGAAAAAAGTTCGATTAGCCAGGTTTGAACTGATGTTAACAGAGAATCTGAAGTTTCTAATGAATCCGTCTTCTTTTGAAAAGATCGAGAAGAAAGACTTTTGTGAATCTTATGTTTCAGGAGTTCTTGTGGATTCCATAACTCCTCATTCACCACTGCCGGAAGGACTACAGGACCTATTTCATGAGATAAAATCTGATCCAAAATCAGAAGTCCCTCCTGGTTAGTATGGCTTAATAGTCCTGTTTGTTCATATGCGCTGTTTTTGACTTCTCCCATTCCCGTCTCTTTCCAACTAGGCCACTGGATGCTAATGAGGGGACAGCCATAGACCCTTGCTTCCGCAACATAATCCATATAAGCATTTGCCATAGCATAATCACTTAGCCCGGATGCCAGGCCGGGAATGATTGCGGAAACAGAAGAAAACAGAAGAAAAAATTGTAATGGCTCTTGTTGAGATTGCGTAAGAAGATTATCCAGGCCTGCTATTTTAGGGTCCAGTACCTGTTGCACCCCTTCCATCGTTTTTCGAATAAAGGCGGGATCGTTCGTATCCTCTATTCCTGCACAATGGATAACTCCGCCAATCGGCCCCATGCTTCCGGTGATCTCCTGTAAACTTTCTTCTAAAGCGGACTGGTCCGTCAAAGAGATCGATAAAGTCCGTACCATGACACCCTGGTCTTCCAGATGCTGGATAGCGTGTATTTTTTTGGTGATAGACTCATTTTCACCTGAATAAGAAGACCATTGATTACGAGGTGGTAACTCCTCCCGCCCAGTGAGTACCAAACGCTTTACTCCATAGTGAGCCACAAAATGTTGAGCGCATAAGTAGCCCAGACCTCTGGTTCCTCCTGTAATCCACAAGACATTCTCTTCCGGAAAAACCGGATCTTTGCCAGGCATTTTTTCTGTTTGTCGGGCTACAAGATGAGCACAATAACGTTTTTCATTTCGATAACAAATTTCAGGTACCTCATCATTGACCTGAAACTCAAGAGCAATCTGTTTAGCCAGGGCTTTTCCCGTTTTTCCCGGGTCAGCATCCATATGTCTTGATTGCAGATGAGAATATTCACTTTGCAACATCCGGTAAAGTCCCACACGAGACGCTCCGGATAAATTAATAGACGAATTTTGATACGATTCTAACCCCCGGGTGACCCCGAGAAGAGTCAATTTCATAGGACCACTGGCCTCTTTAAGTCCCTGTTTAATCCATTGCTGAAGCCACTTTACACCATCCAGAGATTCTACTCTCTCCTTTCCACATCCGACCAGGTCCACGCATCCATCAAATGCTCTCCTCTCCTCTCTGGGAAGTTGAAGGTGTGTCTTGATCTCTTGGATGGATAAAATATGACTTTGGGAAAACTCCCGGGAAAGTAAAACCGCTAATTCCCGCGTCTCTTCTGTTGTCAAAATCGCAATCCTTGAGGTATCCGCACTCCGATACAATGGTTTATTGGCATGAATGGGATAGGACTTCCATTGTTTTTGTAAATAGTAAGTGCTTCGATTGGCAACAGATTCCACAGTGCGAATGCCTGTTTCTTCGGTGTACCAATAAGACTCCCTGGCAAAAGGATATGAAGGCAATTTGATGTGGCATGGCCTGTCATGGATACCGTTTGAAATAGTCCCGTGAGGTTTGAGGTCAGGGTAAAAGAGATTCCAGTCAATAAAAATTCCGGAAGTCCAAAGCACCGCTAATTTTGCAAAATCCCGTTGTTCTATAGCAAAACGGAGAAGCTGTTCCCCCAACACCCCTTCTGTCAATATCTTAAATTCAGGGGAAATCGTTTTTGCATTTTTTTGATAACAATCTTTAAGAGAGAAGCCGGTCCGAGGAGCTCTTTCGCCTCCCGTTTCCTGCTGACAGAAAGCGGTCAATTTTTGAATCAGATCTTCCTGGTCGGAGACAAGTATGGCGAGACGCTCTTCCATCGCCTGGCGGGCTGTCTGCAAGGTATAAATAAGTGATTCAAAGAAGAAGTTATCTTCCTTTTTCCCTTCCAACCAGGTCACAAATTTTTGCGTATAGACTTGTAAGCGTTCTTTACTCCTGGCGGAAAGTACAAACAAAAATGGGCCTTTCGCCGCCGGGATGTCTGTCCACTGCTTTTCGGGAGACTTTTGCGGGTATTCTTCCAGCACCACGTGGGCATTTGTACCTCCGGACCCAAAGCTACTCACTCCTGCTCTGTGGAGAGACTGGTCGTTTGTTTTCAGCCAGGATCTATGCCGATCTATAATATAAAAAGGAGTATCAGCCAGGTGAATACGGTCATTAAGTTCCTCAAAGTGCAAAGAAGGGGTAAGTTCCTGGTGTTGTAAACTGAGTACAACTTTTAACAGTCCCGCGATACCGGCGGCGGCTTCTAAATGTCCCAGATTCGTTTTGATAGAGCTTAGTCCGCAAGTTCCCGTTTGAAGAGTCGCCGATGGTGGCAATGCCTGGAAAAAGGCATCTTTCAAACCTTGCACTTCGACAGGATCCCCCAGGGAGGTTCCCGTGCCGTGGGTTTCAATATAACTTATAGTATCCGGAGAAATGTTGGCTGTTTGCCAGGCATCTACCAGCAATCTGGCTTGTTGTTCCGGATTAGGAACGGTTAAACCACTTGCTTGCCCCCCATGGTTGCAGGCTGTTCCTTTGATAACAGCATAGATCCTATCCTGCTCTGCAATCGCCTTTGCCATGGGTTTGAGTAGCAGCATCACTGCTCCTTCACTGCGGACATAACCATTGGCTTTCCGATCAAATGTTTTACATTTACCGTCACTGGATAACATACCGGCTTTATAATAGGCAATGCTATTCGCGGGATGACACATCAGATTAACACCCCCAACCATAGCGATAGATGATTCTCCTGTCTGTAAAGATTGAACAGCTTTATGCACGGCCACTAATGAGCTGGAACAAGCCGTATCGATCACAAGACTGGGGCCATGGAAATCATAAAAATAAGAGATACGGTTAGCCAATACCGCCATGGAACAGCCCGTTCCGACATGAGCATTCACGGGTATTTTTGCCTGATCTAAAATACGATTGTAATCAGAACCGCTAGCCCCGATAAAAACCCCCGTCCTGGTATTTACTAATGTGTCGGCCGGATATCCGGCATCTTCCAATGTCATCCAGCTGAGTTCCATAAGAATCCGTTGTTGAGGATCCATGGATTTGACCTCTTTGGGAGAAATACGAAAGAAGGGAGCGTCAAAGCACTCCATGTCCTCAAGGAATCCTCCCCGATCAATGCCAATGTGCTCTTTGTCCGGATCAATGTCATGCGGCCAGCTCCAGCGCCCTTCCGGCATGATACCAATGGCGTTTTCTCCGTTTTTCAAAAAGTGCCAAAGCTCTTCCGGTGTGTTGATCCCTCCGGGCAGACGGCAAGCCATGCCGATGATGGCAATCTCGTCATTATGAGAATCTTCAGAATGATTGAAAAAAGATTTCTTAGCATCCACAGGGACTTTTGCGGTTATTGAGCCTGGTTTTGTCAACTCTGCATGGGACGAAATCGGGATTTCATTTTCCGGTTTCTTCTCTTTTGTCTGTTCTTTGAGCAGCAGCTCTTTAAAATATGAGACAATGCGTGTGTGAGTGTTGTATTGGAAAAAAAACGTCGACTCAAGTTTCCTTTGAAATTTGAAGGACATCTGTTCGCTGAGATTAAGTAAATCAGCTGAATCCAGACCCATTTCCATGAGAGGACGTTCTTTGGAAAAAGCTTGTCCATTATTCGAGCCTAATAACTTCCTGAGAACATCCTCCAGAAACTCTTCCACGTCCTCTTCGTCCAGACTCACTTGTTCTCCATCAGAAAACCCTTGTGCATTAATTTTGACTTCCTTGCGTCTGCGGTTGTGAATATCGTAGTAAACCAGCACCCCATAGCCTTCATTCTTTACATCCTTTGGGCGGTACTGGGGAATAATATCCGTAACACTGGCCCCATGCAGCTCATGGAAACGTAAAATCGGGTCAGAAAGCAGCCCCTGTTCATTGCGTTGGTGGATATACTCCGTCATAGTCTGTCTCTTTTGTTTGTGGTAGTCATGGCACAGTGTCACTCCTATCACGGAGTTTATCCCCGGCATTAGAGCGCAACGCTGCAGCATAAACTCCAATAGCTGGTCTCCTAATTGTCTTCCCTGAAATTGGGGATCAATATTGACAGCCAGAAGCTGTACGACAGGTCCATCAGCCCGGTGAAGCCGGGAAACACCCTCTGAAGTTACACCCTGCAAAGCCTTTTTGTCGGCGATACGCTGTGAGTAGATCACCCCTACTACCTTGCCATCAAGCACAATAACAAATTGCCCTTCAGGATAATCACTCAGACGTTTTGCCAAAACCTCTCGGGACATTTGAAGATCGTCAGCCCAGCAGAGTTCCTCCAAACCTTGCAAACCATCCAGATCTCCCCCTTTGGCATAGCGCACCTGATAGTTACGTGCCTCCAGGTGACTCAGAACAATCTGGGAAGAAGACAAAGCATTGGAAAAAGGCAGAGGCTCTGTTTTTGTGAAAAAACCCACATTGGCCGCCAGAACAATTGAAACTTCAGCGTCCAAAAGGTTTTGCCCGGAAAAGTCATAACCTGTCATCTGTGGAACAAGTCGATTCAACTCCAGTACAAACAAACCATGTGGATTGTTTTTCAGCACTTGGGCCCATTTTTGCAAATACTCTCTCCAGGTGTCAATCAACTTGTCATGGGAGAGCGATTTGTCTGGAGAGTTAACGGAGTTCCCGCTGAGGGATATCTCCGGAGTCGCTTTTTGGGATTCGTTTACTTTGGAAATGGGAGAGTCATAACGAAAATCGATATCTAAAGAGGAGCAAACATACAAAATATTTTCAGTATCTTTGATCCCCAAATGGTCCAATTCTGACAGAAGTTTTTCAGGAATATTTATATCGCCTTTTAATATGAGGTGGGGTAAATCTTTGAGTACCTTTTCGGTATCGATGAGGGTCGCCTCTCCGGAATCTATACCAATGAGCTGCACCGGGTGTGCCAGGAGATGCTTTCCTCTTTCCGTTTGATCGCAAAGAGAAAGATAAATCCGCTTTAAAAAGGCCCCATCTCCACAACCGATATCGGCAATATATTTGGGCTGCTTTTCCAAAGGAATGTGTTGGTCAAAACACGCAAGAATCTGCTTCTCAGCATCTGCAAAATTTCGTTCGTGTTGAGATCCATTGGCAATCACATTTAGTCCACAACCCTGGCGATAGAAATTTTTATTATTATCCATCTGCATGAATATTAAACAGAAATAATTTAATTATTATTTCACAGAAAACAGGTTTTATAAAAACATCCGTGGGTATTTACAAAATCCAACTCAACGACATCGGCTTACCATCTGCCGATTCCTATAACACGTCCAACAGTTATTCTAGATCGGAGAACACTTTTACGACTTAACATATATTCAAAAAGGCTTAAGATGCTTTCTTGGATAATTTCACCGGCTGCATAACATTATGCATCACCATCGCGCCAAATGTAGTATTTACCATGAGGGAAGTAAGGACTCCGTAATGTAATAAAAAGGCGCCTCCCATATTGATTACTCCCGGCGCAATAGTAAGATTAAGAGTACTTTTAAGATTTGCATCCAGACTTTTCGAAATATCAAAAAGTTCACACAGGGAAGACAAACTGCCATCCATGAGAATGATCTCAGCTCTATCAGTGGCAATTGTTGTAGCTCCGCACAGGGAGATTGATACATTAGCCTTATCCATAGCAATGGTATCATTTAAACCGTCACCAATAAAACAGACCGTCTTGTTCTTATCCTGTAGTTGCTCAACAACACGAGCTTTGCCTTCGGGAAGAATATCATAATAATAATCATCCATGCATAACTCTTGTGCCAGCTTTTCCGTAGGTGTTTTGTGGTCTCCTGAAACAATGGCAATATGTTTTATTCCATGCATCCTTAACCCACTGATAACATCTTTTACTTCAGGACGTATATGCGGCTGTAGCTCAATAGCGCCACATACCTTATCATTTACTGCCACCAATACAAGTGAATTACCTTTACTATGCGAATCTGCCTGTGCATCGTTTATAGAATCGGGAATAGATGCCCCTTCCTCCTTCATAAATCTGGCGCTGCCAACCTTAATGGTCTTCCTTCCGATCAGCACTATAATGCCGTAACCTATCTGGTATTTGGAATCATCTATATCCGCAATATTTAACTTGACCTCTTCAGCTTTTTTAAGAATGGCCCTGGCAATTGGGTGTGTGAGCCTTCGCTCTGCAGCTGCAGCATAGCCCAGAATTGTATTCTCTTTGTACTTTCCACAAGCAATAATTCTCTTCACCTCAGGTTCCTCAGATGTAAGAGTACCGGTCTTATCAAAAAGTACGGTGTCTACCTGGCATAGACTTTCTATAGCCCGGCCGTCTTTAACCAGAATACCTTTCTTGGAAGCCTTGGTAATATGGTTAAGTGTTCCAAGCGGTGCTAATATCCTGATGCGATTCCCGATATGACTATTAATGAAGACAGCAGTTGCCACAGGGCCAACTACCGGCAATAGAATGCCGGCAATACCAAGCATTGGGAGAGTTGCTTTATCTGCCCATTCCTCACCCTTCAATTGTGCTTTGGATTTGAAATCAATAGAATGGATCAGGATATCGTTAATGCTGGAAAGTGTCGTATCTCTCCCTGATTTTAAAACCTTAATATTAATTCGTCCGGCAAGAATTACGGTGCTGGCAAATACACAATCACCTTCTCCTTTTTCTGCCGGTTGTGATTCTCCTGTGAATGATTGCTGATCAATGGTCGCCAACCCTTCCAGGATTACGCCATCAACCGGTATTACTTCACCGGTTTGCACAACCAGAATATCATTGGCCTTAACATCCTTTATAGGTACCTCAACTTCAACATCGTCGACCAGAATCCATGCTGTTTGAGGAATTTGCTCAAAGACATCACTGATCATTTTCTTAGAATCGTCTTTGGCCTTTTCAATCGACATTTTCCCTGTATGCATCAACCAGATACCAAAGGACGCAGCAAAATACTGATTAACATAAAGCGTCAAGATATCAGCAACAAAAAAGAGTACATTTACATCAATTTTTTTGTCTTTTATCAGCGCTTTTTCAACATCTCTCATATAGGGGATTGCAGTGTAAATGTAAAGAGCAAGACTGATAGGTGCCAGGGGCGGGAAAATAAATTGCCTTATTCCTGACAAGCCCATAGATAACAAAGCCATTTTATTGTAGTGTTGAAGCTGTTCCTTCGGGCAATCAACCTTATCTTCCGAATCTTGATTTGTTTGAGACTCGGTTTTCGGTTTGGAACTCATGCCTTCTTCAGGATTTTTGTTCTTTGCATTTTTTCCATTACGCTTTACTCCATAATAAGAAATAATCAAAATCCCAATTTCAATCAGCATAAATAACCTCTCTCTGTATGCTACATTATAGAGTTACCGCTTAAACGCTTAAAAGCAGATGAATAAGAATTAATATTGCAAAAATCTCTCACAGTATGTGTGTAAATACGAGCTGCTTCTCTCCCTAAAACTGTTGACTTTAAAAGGTTGGTGTGTCTTGGATTCTAACAATAAAAGAGAAGAAAATCAAACAATATCTCGCCGATCTTCTATGCGAATGAGAAGTGAAAATCTTAGTATGACTCGGTTGTAAACATATACATCGAAAGCCCTTATTTATCCAATTTGAGTAGTTTTTCTATCAAAAGCTCTATTAGAAAGATTAACGGCTGGCACGGACAAGCTATTTCCTTGATTGTTCGTGTTTATTAATGTTTCATACGTCTCTTTTTACTCGTTTTTGGTTGCGGCTGAGTTGCACTCCGTTTATAGTGCAATTCTCTGACATTCTGATAAAATGTACCTCTCAAACTGAGTACATAACACATTATTCTTAATGGTCTGATTTGTATTTATAAATGTGTAATATATATGGAAGAGAAAAACAATAAGAATATTATTTCCGGACTGTTTTCCGATAAAGTAAAAACAATGGAACTTAATCCTCTGCTTACGACAAAAACAGTTTATCCTGAAGAAGAGATACTTATAAGTAACGCGGTAGAAAAACGAAAAAGAGAGTTCAGAGCCGGTCGCATTTGTGTACGCGAAATACTATCACAATTTGGTATAAGAAATTATCCTGTTCTCATGAACAGCAAAAGGGGACCGATCTGGCCAAAGGAAGTTTGCGGCAGTATCTCTCACACTGATGACTATTGTGGCGTTGCCATGGCCTTAAAAAAAGATTTTAAAAGTATAGGAATCGATGTAGAGTTGATTGAACGGCTTAACATGGATCTGCAAAAATATATATGTACCCCTGACGAAACCAGATGGTTAGACTCACTCTCAATGCATAAACAGAAAGAATTTCTTGCCTTAATTTTCAGTTCCAAGGAGTGCTTCTATAAATGCCAATACCCTATCAGCCAAACATTCCTGGGATTTCAAGATGTTACCGTAAATATTGATAGCAAATCTAATACATTTGAAGCCAGATTAAATATTAAAGTAGCAAACATATTTGCGAAAGGGTTATACCTTAAAGGGCAATACCTGTTCGAGCAAGGTTATGTTTTTACGGGAATGGAGATAAAAAGTAGCGAGTAATAGCATTAATTAAAACACAGACCGTATACTTAACAACAGAAAGCTAAGGAATAATACCGTCAAGGTGTTATCGCTTCAGTCCAATTCTTTTTGCATCAGTACACAACAGAGATAAACTGTTAATAAAGGCATCACAGGACGTAAGAATATAGAACAAGTGCTCTTACCGTTAGAATAACAGGTCCAGGGAAGTCTTTCTATGCCGTTAACCATTAAAGCAAGTATAGTGTCCCCCGATTACCCCGATTAAAAGTATTATGATATCAAAGGATATTATCATGTCGGTATTACAAAGAAAAAACAGGTTGTGTGAAAAGATTAGGAAAATTAAAAAGCTGTACACACATGATTATAAATCTTTTATTCTAATTTTCTGTTTAAAAATATCTCCTTTGCGTTATAGCTTACATAAACGAATCACGACACATCTTTTTTTTGATTGTTTTGTCAGCGGTAGAGAGTACATTAGATTTTAATATGAAATATATAAGAGGATTTACAGGGATTGTTTTAATAATATTGTATTTTAACCTGGCAGGATGTGCAAAATTATCTGAAGATATAAGAATATCTAAGGATAGTAAGGGTTTAATAAAAATCGGAATGACAGAAGCTCAGGTTACTGAGATAGTAGGAAGAGGTGTTAGCTCTCAAGATTATTACCATGTGAATACAACAGAATATGAAAAGCATACTATTTGGAAAACTCGTAGTAGTTTATTGTCTGATTCGATTACAAACTATACGTTTGAATTCAGAAATGGCAAGTTAACAGACTGGAGTAAGAGTGGTAGTAAGTAATAAGTAACCGGATTATAAGTTGATCATCGTCTCAGAAACAAATAAATATTAGGGCATTTTATGCATCTCTGGACATTAATAGTCAATATTGTAGATGGTTTTAAGAACTCGTACAATTGAGCTTTTATAGGATAGAATAAAAAAGGGGTAGAGAAATTGACTTTCTATACCCCCTCTCACTTCTCAAAGTATTTGGCTACAAAATGGTCACAAATTTCATCCTTAACTCACGCTTAATTTGTCGTAAGTCGTTTCATAGTATGGTGGAGGATAGGAGAGTCGAACCCCTGACCTTTTGAATGCCATTCAAACACTCTCCCAACTGATCGCATCCCACGGTAATGTTCGTAAGCTTAATGGTGCTATTGTTTATAGAAATACTAAACCGATAGATCCGAGAACCCTACAATTTAAACAGAAGATCTGCATATGTTGGAACAGGCCATAATTTTCGAGGAATCAGTGTTTCCAGCATATCAATGTCTTCACGCAAATCAGTCATCGTGATATGTACCTTATCACGAAAAGCCTCAGCACTTTTTAAACTGTCAGGAGTATTGTTCGCCTTCTCCCGATCAGATTCCAGCTTCTGGGTGTTTCGATATGCTGATTCCAAATGAGTCGAAATCCGTGAAAGCAGGTCTCTCTGAACGTCCGCAGATGCATTCACTGCTTCCAATGTTTCAATTCCCTCAGCAAGCTCTTTTGTATAATGTATAATCGCCGGAATATATAAACTCTTCACCATATCAAGTGCCGCATTTGCTTCAATATTAATCTGCTTGGAATATTGCCCGAGATAAATTTCATATCGGGCGAGTACTTCTCCTTTCGAAAGTATCTTATACTTTTGAAACAAACCAATAGATTTTTTATTCGGAAAAGATTTGAGCGCTTTCACGGTAGAATCGATATTTGGCAACCCACGCTTTTCCGCTTCTTTTTCCCACTCTCCCGCATAGTTATTACCATTGAAAATGATTTTACCATGCTCTCTCATAGTATCTTTTATAATGGCAGCTGTCTCTTTGTGAACATTCTTTGCCTTCTCAAGTCTGGTTGCCATTTCATCAAGCGCTTCTGAAACAACGGTATTCAATACAATACACGGTCTTGAAATCGAACCGGATGAGGGGACCATGCGAAATTCAAATTTGTTGCCGGTAAACGCAAACGGTGATGTGCGGTTTCTGTCGGCATTATCCTTTGGAAGCGCCGGTAGAGTATCAACTCCCACCTTAAGAGTAGTAGACGCTGTTGACTTTGCCTTCTGACCCTTCGCAATTGTCTCCAGAATCCCTGTCAACTCTTCACCCATAAAAATCGAAATAATTGCCGGTGGAGCTTCATGCCCACCAAGACGATGGTCATTACCTGAGTTTGCAGCAGATCTTCGTATTATGTCCGCGTGACGGTCAACAGCACTAATAAGTGCACAGATAAAAAGGAGAAACTGCGCGTTATCATGTGGAGTCTTCCCGGGTTCAAGTAAATTAGCACCTTCATCTGTGCTCAATGACCAGTTTGTATGCTTTCCTGAACCATTAACTCTCGCATAGGGTTTTTCGTGTAAAAGGCAAACCAGACCACGCCTGATGGCAACTTTCTGCAATGTCTCCATTACAAGTTGATTGTGGTCAGCCGCTATGTTTGCTGTTGTAAAGATTGGCGCCATTTCAAATTGTGATGGAGCAACTTCATTATGCTTTGTTGTTGCGGCAATCCCCAATTTCCATAACTCTTTGTCCAGGTCCTTCATAAAATCGGCGACACGATCTTTAATCTGTCCAAAATAGTGGTCCTCCATCTCCTGCCCTTTCGGTGCCGGTGCGCCAAAGAGCGTTCTCCCTGCCACAATTAAATCTAATCTTTTCTCAAAGAATCTTTTATCTACAAGGAAATACTCCTGCTCAGCACCAATGTTTGCAGTAACCTTATTAACCGTTTTATTCCCCAGCGAGCGTAAAACACGAAGCGATTGTTGTGAAACCGCAGACATTGAACGTAGCAACGGTGTTTTCTTATCTAACGCTTCACTCGTATATGAACAAAATGCTGTTGGAATACAAAGTGTAACATCCCCTGCAGCATCTTCTTTCAGGAATGCCGGAGACGTACAATCCCATGCAGTATATCCACGTGCTTCAAAGGTGGCCCTGAGACCTCCGCTTGGAAAACTTGACGCATCAGGTTCACCTTTAACAAGCTGCTTACCGGAAAACTCCATAACTACTCCGCCTCTCGGTGTCGGTGAAATAAATGAATCGTGTTTTTCTGCCGTACTCCCTGTTAGTGGTTGAAACCAGTGTGTATAATGTGTTGCCCCCTTTTCAATTGCCCAATCTTTCATAGCATTTGCAACTACATCCGCAACCTCCGGTGGTAAATGCAACTCATTATCAATGGTTTTTCTAAGTGCTTTATAAGTATCCTTAGGCAGCCATTTCCTCATTACATCATCATTAAATACATTCGTCCCAAATATTTCAGTAACATCCATTTTGTGTCCTCTTTAGATTGTTCTCTATTTAAAATATTTTATTATTATACATCTACACCTTTGATTATCTGAATTATACTTTTCCTTTAGCATTAGCTGGTAGATATTTGCATATACTGTTCTTCTCTCTACTTTAAGGTTATTATTGTTTCCTCTTTCAAAATAAAAGTTGCAAGCTCCAATTTATAATTTATCTATCAACTCCATGTCTCTTTTTCAGGATACGTTATTGTTGAATCTAATGAGAAAAAGACAACATTAAAGAAGCACGTAATTAATCCTGCAATATTAAAACCTTTAGCCAGCATTACGACCTTGTGATGAGGTGAAAACCTTACGATACCGCCCTACAATCATCAAGAAATTTTTTCGGTACAACATCAATATACGCAATTTTTTCGGCTGAGTCAAGTTACTGCCTGCTATTATTGCGATACTCTGCACCATCAATTAAGTATTCCGGTAGAGGATTAAGAGTGATTAACAGAGTCATAACTATCTCACGATACTAGCCTTATAAGATTTTGTAACAAAAAATATTGCAAGAAAGAGTAAGTTAACAGACTACCAAAGTAGAATCTATTTTTATATACAACCTAACTAGAGCAAAAACCTTACCGTATGGCGGTGACTTTATGAGAAAAATATAAATTTACTTGGTAACTAAAATCAGATTGCACTGCCATTTTTACCCATTCCCAATAAAGTCCTTATTGAGAATGGCACATTTCAAAAACACTAAAACTACGGTAAAGACCTGTAACCATAATACTTAAGATTGATATATGAGAACTAATCATTTATAAATAATACTTGCCTAATTTGCTCATGAGTTTATAATTCCAGTACTAATATATGCCTTTACCAACCGTTTCGTACAAGTTGTCAATAATTGAGGTAAATGATTGCGGAAGCTCTTACGAAAAAAAACTTACAAACTTACCAATACTTTCAAGACAGAAAGGAGAATAACTATTTTCCAGAAACTACTCTTATATATTATTATACTCCTCGGCACTTCTCACATTTCAGCTAGCTATGCAACAGCTTATTCCGACACAGAATTAACGTCAGTAAATAATAATAACAGCTCTGAGATATCTGATTCACAAGATTTCAGTGATAGAGATGAACAGGTAAAATTACGTTCATCTTACAAAAAATTGCCAGTGAATAGCGTACAGAAAATGAGTTATACCAAAATTCTTAAAGCGAAGGAGTGTGGATTTTATGGACATAGTACAATTAAGCACGATTATGTATTGAAAGAGATACATAATGAAAAGGTAGTTATTGATCATGCTACCGGACTGATGTGGCACCAGTCAGGATCAACACAGGGAATGAACTGGGAAAAAGCGCATCGTTGGATAGAGCGACTGAATACGAAAGGATATGCAGGTCATCACGACTGGAGGCTACCTACTGTCGAGGAGGCGGCATCATTATTGGAACCGGAAAAAGCACATTTCTTTTTGCCATACGATGCGGATACAGCTGAATATTATAAACTGTCTCAATCAGATCATCCTCAAGAGAGAAATCAAAGTCCTCTTTTAAAAAATAAAAAAGGACGATTTTTTGACCCCGTTTTCGACAAAACACAAGGCTGGATCTGGACTGGTGACAGCTATCACCGCCTGGATGCGGCATGGCGAGTAGACTACTTCTCAGGCCTGGTGGATTGGGATGTCTACTACTACATTTTTTACTTCGTTCGACCGGTCCGCACGTTGGAATAACATGTCTTTGTGTTATTCACACCTATATTATTGAAATATTTTTTTCTTTAAATATCTAGTTCTATCGTTTTACATATCATATCTTCTCATTCACAACAGTGTTAATCCTGCAAAGTTTATTTCTTCTTGATATAATTTTATTAATTTTAATAAAGCTCCATCTTTAAAAGAGTAAAAGATAATATGGAATATCCAGAAATTAAGAATGAGAGATTTACTGTCCAATATATCATTACCATCAATGATAAGAGAAGTATTGAAGAACACGCTTCCGATATAACCCTTGAACAAACGGTAGAAGTACCAGTGGATTGTATACCGGAGAAACATTTCGAAGACGGTATTATTGGAATAGTTGAAAATATTGGACTCAGCGGGGACATACCAAACCAATATATTGTATCCATAAGTTACCGCACCGATATTACAGAGTTCAGCATTCCACAGTTTTTTAATGTTCTCTTTGGAAATATCTCTTTAAAAAACAATATTAGGATTTCAGATATTACTTTTTCCAAGTCGTTTTTTTCTGTTTATAAAGGGCCGAACTATGGAATTGATGGCATAAGGAAACTACTCGGAGTATATGGACGCGCCCTTGCCTGCTCAGCTCTTAAGCCAATGGGCCTTCCGATTAAAGAATTGTCAAAGATGGCTTCCCTGCTTGCTAAGGGTGGTATTGATTTAATTAAGGACGATCATGGCATTTCAAACCAGAAATTCCATCCCTTTAAGGAAAGAGCAAGCAGATGTCAGGAGGCAGTGGAAAAAGTAAACGCGGATAGAGAGAGCAAAACTCTCTATTTCCCCACGGTTTCAGGCAGATTTGAAGAGATTGAAGAACAGGTTCAGCATGTCCTGAAAGAGGGTATAAGAGGCATTCTAATTGCCCCTATGCTCGTCGGTCCTGATACCGTCAGATATATTGCCGATAAATACAACTTAATAATAATGGCCCATCCTGCCCTTACCGGTACCCATTTCCATGACCCCACACACGGTATAGCACCTTCTGTCTTCCTGGGTACTCTTTTTCGTATGTTGGGTGCTGATATTTCTGTTTTCCCTCACGCCGGTGGGAGATTTCATTTTACAGAAAAGGACTGCCTTACAACCAGCAACTCTCTTCGTTGTACTAATGGTTCCTGGAAAAGCTCTTTTCCCTGTCCTGCCGGAGGTATTAATATGGACCGGATCTCTGAAATTAATGAGTTGTATGGGGCTGATTCGGTTTTCCTGATTGGAGGCTCTCTTATGCAGCACTCTACTGATCTTTCCTATTCAACAAATGTCTTCATGCAGAAAATAAAATCACTGTATAAAGAGAGACTCTGTGCGCCGGAAGAGCCATTTGCCTCCTCATGCGAGATCCCATCAAAACCTGAACAGATTATAAATCATCCAATTATGAAAGGTGAAGACTTCAAGTGGTTAGGACGTTTTGTAGAAGAGTATAAAACTGACCAAGGTTTTGATTTCAGCAGCATTAATCGTCAGGAACTTATCGGTAAATTTGGGGAAAAGACCGCCTTTGATCTGCGGTATTTTGAAATCGAACCGGGTGGTTATTCCAGCCGGGAAAGACACGTGCACGAACATGTAATTATAGGTGTCCGGGGGAATGGAATACTGATAAAAGGGGATTCATCTTTCAACATCTCTGTTCACGATGTTGCCTACATCTCCCCTCTTGAAAAGCATCAGTTACGTAATGAGGAAAAAGGGCCTTTTGGCTTTTTCTGCATTGTAGATCATAAACGTGACAAACCAATTGTGATAAAAGATGATATTATCTCTTACTGATTATAAAGAAAGAACAATAAACTTGATAATCCAGCGTCGATATTTGCAATACTTAATATTTTAACTGACAAAATATTGCTGTCCCGTAAAGAGGCTTATTCCCGGAACATAGATAACGTTACAATGACATTTGATTACAAGTGTATATGTTATCCTTCTGGTGACAGGTTTTTGTGGATACTAAAAGTTGTAAGTGATTACATTAGAAATGCTTACTAAATGCGGAAGGGGGGATTTGAACCCCCACCCCCTTGCGGGGACTAGGCCCTCAACCTAGCATGTCTGCCGTTCCATCACTTCCGCTTAGTAGAGTGCTATTTTAATCCCATATAGATAAAAGTCAAATATGTTTCTGGACAATATTGCAAGTTTAATATAAACATATTAAATGAGGAGGCAAAAAATGGTTGTCAATTTCAGTATTGTGCCCATAGGCAAGGAAAGTAGTTTGAGGACACCGGTAGCAGATATATTAAAAATAGCCAGCAAAAACGGAATCAGTTAAAAACGGTATACCATAGTACAATTTTGAAAGGTGGCTTGAATCTGTTTTGCCTTGCTCCCCTTCCAAATAACACGGCCTTAACTGTTTTTAAAAAGATGTGAAAATCCAAGGTAATAGAAAGATTCTTGATATAGAAAAGGTCATACTGAAGCTTCTCAATACTATCCTCAACGCATACCCCATGTTTATAATTGACTTGGGCCCAACCGGTAATTCTAGGTCTTATAGAGTGCCTTAAAAAGAAAAAGGGCACTTTGCTTGTAAACTCTTCCACTTCTTCCTGAATCTAGGTATAGTCAAGCAGGTCAGGTTCTCGAAATTTGTTTACTAAAGAGTTGAAAATTATCTGTTAAAAGAGTGCGTAGTTCACCCTTGTATTTATCAATATCGTTAAAAAAGCCAAAACACTTATCTTTGAACTTTATTCCTCATTTTGGATTATGCTGTTAAGGTGCCTCAGCCTGAAGCGGAAAAATTAGAGTAAATCAGAAAGATTGTAATTTTATAACCCCGTTTTCTATATTTCAATTAGATAGGTATGGTGTTTCCCGACTATAGAAATACCTCGTTATGTGTCACTCTCAATTGAGCTTATTAGGCATCGTTACTTACATTGCAGTCACCACTCATTTAGTATTTGAATGACTTCCCGAAGAGCAAAAATCTTTTTTCATAATACCTGAATGACAACTCAGACAAAATCAAAACTATTATTAATGAAACGACGGGAGTTAACCAATCAATATAGTGGGCAGATGTAAGTGGAATAATAGCGACGAGACCGTTATACACAATATGTCTCGTAGGTGTATGAAAAAGATAAATTGCAAAAGACCTAAAGCCAAACCAAACAAGCAAATTATGCTTTAGCACTAAAGACAAGTTACTGCTCCTGTTTAAAATAATAACTACTATAAATAAGCTATACAATATCCCAAGCCATAAGTGAATGAGTGGACGTCCAAAACTTAAATGACTAGTTGGCCATATAGCCGCACCTAGCAAGAAAAACAAAAACAGAAAAACAATAAATCTATAATTGACAATTAGTATTTCACGTAGCCTAACATTCCTAATCGCTATTGCAATGCATCCTCCCATCAATATCGAATCGGATCGAGCAAATGGCAATATATATGCAGCATACCACTCCAGCGTGAAACGAAAAATTGGAGCCATACATATTGCACAACCAAAAATTAATAAAAGTTTTTTTCTGCTAACAAATTTAACCAATAGGGGGATTAAAATGTAAAACTGTTCTTCGACAGCCAATGACCAAGTAACTCCCATCCAAAGAGAGATGAAACTAATATCTAGGAAAAAGTTCTGAGTGAAGCTAAGATAGCCATATAGTGGAGTTCTTCCTTCAAATAACCCTTGAGTCCATTGTAAATCTAACAATGGTATGATAATATACAAGAGCACCATCAAGTAGTACAGAGGAAATATTCTACATATCCTTCTGATATAAAAAGTTTTAAAATAAAATTTTGAATCTTTCATATCTATAAGTATTCCAACTATGAGAAAGCCTGAAAGAACAAAAAAAAGATCCACTGCACTCCAAGTTAGTCGATGTGAATACCATATATATTTTAACACCGGCCACTCCCCCCGGATGCGCTTGATCCAATCTACATAATAAGCTAGGAGCATAATGATAATAAAGAATAAGCAATACTGCTATTCCACGTAAACCATCCAGCTCTACAATTCTTTTTGTTAAGTTACAATCTCTTCGTTTATTTGTCATAACTTTCAGAAAAGTCTAGAATTGACCTGCCCCCACGCAGACAAACACGAGCGCGAACCAACAATTCATGAAAAGAGAAAGGCTTGACAATATAATCATCAGCCCCGATATATAATCCTACAACCTTAACCTTTGTTGAATCTTTAGCTGTCAGAAAGATAACCGGCGTGTTGATACCTGCACTTCGAGCATCTTTAAGTATCGACAGTCCATCATATTCAGGCAGCTATGTCCTGTATGATAAGATCATAACTCATTGATAGATAAGCCACTGGCTTTATCAGTGAGTTATAAGAAAAAAAAACAGACCGAATCTCTGGCAAGGTTAAATCTAGGAAAAACCTTTTGACAGATTCAATAAACAATGTAGTATCCTCATTTTATATTACATGTAAAAGGTAATAAGGGCAACCTATTAATCCTTAATGAAAATCTGGAACTGTTTTATCTTGCTCCCCTTCCGAATAATACGGCCTTAACTGTTTTTAAAAATATGTGAAAATCTAAGGCAAGAGAAAGGTTCTTGATATAGAAAAGGTCATACTGAAGCTTTTCAATACTATCCTCAACGCATACCCCATGTTTATAATTAACCTGGGCCCAACCGGTAATTCCAGGTCTTATAGAGTGCCTTAAAAAAAAATAGGGCACTTTGCTTGTAAACTCTTCCACTTCCTCTTTGATCAAAGATCTGGGGCCAATAATACTCATATCACCTTTCAGAACATTCCATAATTGAGGTATTTCATCTATCCTGAAAAACCTTAGGATCCTACCCACGTCAGTAATCCTCGGATCAACTTTTGAGCCGGCCAAGTTTCTTTCCTTTTCCTGTCCACATTCCATGGTCCTGAACTTCACAATTTTGAACGTTTTTGCGTTTATGCTAACCCTTTCCTGGCTAAAAAAGACAGGCCCTCTTGACGTCGCCTTTATGGCTATTGCTACAACAACCGCCAATGGAAGAAATACTATAATTCCGAAGACAGAAAGGACCTTGTCTATAACCATCTTCACCTTTGTATTATATACATTTTTCCTTATTCCATAGAAATCAGCATAACCAAGCCAACTGTCATTTATATGTAATATCGGGACCTTTCCTGCAATATGTCCGTAGAACGTAGGCATATCATAGGTATCTACCCCATTAAATTTAATATTCATTATTCTTGTTAAGAGTATAGGGGACGAGCTATGAGTAATAGCAACTACCACGGTATCAACACTGTCGTTTTCTGCCAGAGAAGCAAGCATGCTTGTATCTCCAACGACTTTAGCTGAACCAATAATTAAGCCCTTCTTTTTTTCATCATCATCTAAAAAACCCATAACCTTGAAGTATTCAAATTTACACAAATCCTCATATACTTCTTTGCCTGCTTTACCGGCTCCTACAATAAAAACTCTTGACTGGACTTTTGAATATTTAAAAAACAGTTCAAAGAAGTATCGCCATAAAAACAAAAGAGAAAATATGATAAAATAATTTAAAATAAAAACTATCCTGCTACCTCTAAACGGATCAAAGAAATATAATACAAAAGCAATCAAGGTATTTGCAATTACTATTGCGATGATAAGTTTGACTAAATAACGGAAACGGTACAACTTTCCTTCAAAACTGTAGACCTCAGCAATATAGAAAAGAAAAAGGAATGTTAATAGCGATAAAGCCAAACCACCTGAACCATGATAGATTACATTTACAAACTCCCCGTACCTGATTGCGTATGACAAATAGAAGGCTGTAATAATTAACAGGAAATCCCCTGCCATAAGAATTAATTTTTTCCTTCGCAAACGTTTTAACATACTCTATTCTCTTACAAAAAACTGCGGAATCTTGGAGATATTCTTAAGCAGAATAGTATACCAACCACCACAAAGATAATTTACTTTCCACGCTCTATAATCTTCTATACTTTTTTTCAACAAATTTCTCAAGCCGCTATTGCTCACACCGCCAACCCTCATCTTTATCAATACTTCAGGAATATAATGTGAAGAAATCTTATTTTTTTCAAAGAGTCTCAACATCAATTCATAATCTGCCGCAATCCTGAAATCAGTATTAAAGAAACCGTATCTTTTGTAGATATCTCTTTTAAGGAACAGAGTAGGATGAGGAGGCATCCATCCCTTTTTAAACAATCCATCATAATAAGGTCTGGATTTCCAATACCTAACTGTTTTTTCAATATTATGTCTACCTACATACATGAGATCGCCATAACAACCGTCAACATTATACTCTATCATTTTGAAAACTACTGTATTTATAATCTCATTGTCTGGATAAATATCATCCGCATGGAGGAATCCCACAATCTCTCCGGTTGCCATCTGAAGGCCCTTATTCAGAGCATAATATAAACCATTATCAGGCTTACTTATCCAGTTTGAGATCTTATCCTTATACTTCCTTATAACCTCAACTGTACCGTCAGTAGAACCTCCGTCCACAATTATGTATTCAATATTTTCGTAGCTTTGGCTAAGAACACTATTTATACATTGCTCAATTAATTCTACTTCATTAAATACAGCAGTAATGATTGATACTTTAGTCATAATCTACAGAAATACTAACATGGACTAGGGTCCTGTAATAAACGAATAATCTGGTAGAACCGTTTATATTAAATAGCTTACTACGTCCACCTTGCTTATAATCTATTAAAAAACAGATGAAAGAAGCATCCTATGTAAGATCTGAGCATGTTCCAAAAGAGAAAAAAAGGTATATGTATTGTTAATTTAACAACTTAGCATACGTTATGCGTGAATGCAAATACCATATGAAATTTTGTCCTATTGATTACTTTAAGATTATTGATGGAAAAATTAGACATGTAATAATGGACGTGATATCTGATATAGCCATTTAAATCCATAAAATCTTTAAGATATATATCATTAAAACGACTGGAGCAAATCATATCGCATATCACTTATAAAACTCAGTAAAAAAGCTAAAAACATTATATGCTGGCCTACAATTTGCCAAGTAGTACCTTGCCGAAATAGAATCCCCCCCTTTAGATTACTTACTTTCTTTTATGGCAAGGAAAT
This sequence comes from Candidatus Scalindua sp., assembly GCA_018670825.1. Lineage (GTDB taxonomy): Bacteria > Planctomycetota > Brocadiia > Brocadiales > Scalinduaceae > Scalindua. Next base: position 135,471 of record JABHIW010000110.1, read on the forward strand.
CTGCAAAACAATCGAAGTATATGGAATCCAAAACAGATCATGACGTATGTGTGAAACTGCTGAGTCAAATACTTCTGATACTAGAGAAACATAAGTTTTTTCATCACGAACATACTTGCCACGGTCTAAGTCAAGCATTTTACGCACAACAAGAGATTGTCCCTCTACATAACAACCGTCCAGGGTAACTATACGGCCACTGGGTTTAAGTAAACGCTTTACCCTTTTAAAAAGTGCTATTACACTCCTATTATCCAAATGATGAAGCAACCCGTTCATAATTATCAGATCAAATGGTTCCAAATCTTTCATAGTTTCATCATTAAGCTCTTGACAAAAAAAGAGCCCTCTCCGGCCGTACTTACCCTGGGCATAATCGATATATCTCTGATCCGTATCAAGGCCAATATAATCGGATTCCGGCAAATATTCTATGACATACCCCAGACCACAACCAATATCGAGGATTCTTTGCCCGGGATTATAAGAAGTAAATTGCCTTACACATTCCCATCTTGCATGTTTAGCGCCAATTAGACCTTGAACATATAAATAAATTGATGGATTTGACAGTAGTGAAAACATTTTTGAGAGTTAGTATTGAATTAGCGACCACCAGCATCACCAGTTTCTTCGTGATATAGAAAATAGAGAGAATCTAAAAATCCTGTTTTATTATATGATCCCACCACTTTATGTACCACATTTAGTTATATAACGTTGTATCAAGAATGCGTGTCAAAATAAAGAAATTAATGTAATCAATACAATCTTATACGTAATATATTTATCCTTAATTTCTCTTACTTCTTTGTTTCCTTAATATATCGATTTCTTGATGATACAATACCAAAAATAACTTGATTTTTACTGATCATTGTTCTAGCATTACCCATCTTTCTAAAACAATTTTTTGTCCACACATTTTACTATTGCTATGCTTAAATTTGGCATTAACACTGAAACTACCGGTAAAAGAGTCTACGTGGCTAAGGCATAATAATGCAAATAGAAAATATTCCTCCTGGTTTAAGTAAATTACGCAATAATAATAGTGCATTTTGGATTATGCTCGTTATCGCTTTGGCAACAACGTTTTTCTCTTACCATCCAGGATTATTTACTAAATTTGAATTGTACGATGATCACCATCGGATTCGCATGGCAACCGATGGCCCTGTTCATGATCAAATACCTGAAGGTGAAAAACTTATTCCATCGTTGCTTGGAAGAGGAGATTATCCTGGACGTTTTACTCCTTTAATAACGAGTACTAACCATTTTTTTGCTTATAGTTTCGGCCTCAATCCATTTCTGTGGCATATTGTTCCCCTAATATATGCGTTGGCGACTGTAATATTTTTGTTTCTTGCCGCCTCCCGATTCTTCAGGTCGTTCTGGGTTGGAGGCATGCTTGCTATCTGGATTCTTCAGGTACCAGATTTAGAAACATGGGTATATATTGCACGTGGTGAACACATCGGCATGGTCTTTCTCTCGGCATGTTTATTCTTTAACGTCTATGCCAGTCACAAACCTTATATTGGGAAATGGGATTTGGCGGGACTTGTATGTTTTGCCGGAGCGTCTCTGTGTAAGGAATCATTCCTTTTACTTGCACCTGCCCTGCTGTACATGATCTGGTACTTAAAAAATGAATCCAGTCCATCATCTCACCGGATGTCATTTAAAAGTCTCTCCATAATAATTTTTTTGTATGCTTTATGGTCTATACTATTGCTGTCTATGATATTCTTAATGCTTATATTTTCTAAAGGCAAAGTTGTTGATGGAGGTTTTTTCCTAAAAAATACAACCATTATTGATTTTGTTAAACAATTATGCATACTTAGCTACATACCGAAACTTTCTCTCTGGTTTATACCAATAATGGGCTTTGTTCTCTGGAGTGTAAAAAACAAAAGCTATAAGAATTTATACGCATACAGATATATTGCTATATTCATCTTTTTGTGGGTAGCCCCACAAATCGTTCTTTATGGTGCTCGTGGTGGATTTAGAGGAAGATATTGGTTACCAATGATAGTCGGGTTTTGTCTGCTTAATGCCATCGCTCTAAAGAAATTAATGAAGGAAAACAGTGCAAGGAATATCTGTGTGATTGTATGGCTACTTGTTGCACTTTTGACCATCAGGTGCGTTCAAATCAACTGGTCTCAATCAGTAAACTTTAAAAGCAGAACCCATGCTTTTGAAAACATGATCAAAGATGTCGTATCTCACGTCCCTGATAATGGAAACATAGTGGTTGTGGCGAATTCTGCAGACCCGGCTTATGCTGTTGTACATCGTTTAGGTGTCTTCGGGAAACCACATGTAAATGCATATCTTTATCAAACTGACGGTGCCATCACAGATGGTTTTTGCTTTCCTGAAAAAGGAGACCCAGATGTTCTTACCCCTGAGGAAATAGATGCTGTTATTTATTTCAAGCCAGGCTACAGGGATATAGCACAAAGACAGAGGTGGTATAAACGAGAACGATTCAGCTTGCATAAATCGATTGAGAAAGAAATTTATCTTTCATTAAGAAAGCTCTCTTTAGTATCATTCGATTATGGGTATGAGTATGACCTATCTACTTCTGCTCATTAAGATCCACCAATAAGATACTTTTATAAAGACGTAAAATGAGAGGGAAGGAAGTAATTAGAAATGATTAATGTAGGTGTCATCGGATGTGGATATTGGGGACCTAATTTAATTCGAAATTTTGTCATGAATCCAGACACTGAGCTACTTTGGGCCTGCGACCTGGATGAAGAGCGGCTGGAAAAGGTCCTGAGCCCATATCCTGGCGTCCGACGAACGACATCCATCGATGATATACTTTCCGATCCCAGCATTGCAGCTGTGGCTATTGCCACTCCTGTTCATACCCATTTTCCGCTGGCAAAAATTAGTCTTGAAAGCGGCAAACATGTACTGATTGAAAAACCTTTGGCATCAAGCGTTGACGAGGGAGAGTACTTAGTCAGTCTGGCGAGGGAGAAGGGGTTGCAGCTTATGTGTGATCATACGTTTTGTTATACCGGAGCTGTACGCAAAATGAAAGAAATTATTGTATCCGGTGAACTTGGGCAACTCTACTATTTTGATTCCGTAAGGATAAATCTCGGGTTATTTCAACATGATATTAACGTTATTTGGGATTTGGCACCCCATGATCTTTCCATTCTGGATTTCCTTATTGAGACGAAACCAATACAAGTAAGCGCTAAGGGAGCATGCCATGCTGGAAATGGATTGGAGAATATTGCATATGTAACAATTGAATATGCGGATAATTTCATCGCACATTTGCACCTTAACTGGCTTTCTCCGTTAAAAGTACGAAAGACAATCATCGGTTCCAGCGAAAAAATGCTTGTTTGGAATGATCTGGAACCTGCCGAGAAAATTAAGATTTACGACAAAGGCATAATGGTAAAAGATGAGGAAATGGAAGAACGTGGACGATTGCTCGTTTCATACAGATCGGGTGATATATACGTACCGCATATCGATCAAACGGAAGCACTTTCCGTTATGATAACAGAATTTGCCTCATGCATCAAGGAAGACCGCCAGGCACTGACAGATGGCGAAGCAGGATTACGGGTGCTACAAATTTTAAAGGCGACGGAACAATCCATCAAGAATGATGGGGCTAATGTCCCTATCCAATAATCTGGAGTGGCTTAAATATGGAATATTGTAAGATCGCGAATGATGTACGGCTTGGAGATAACGTTACAATTCATGCTTTTGTCAACTTATACGGTTGCACCATTGGTGATAATACAAAAATAGGCACCTTTGTAGAAATACAAAAAAATGCCGTTATTGGTAAAAACTGCAAAATTTCATCACATACATTTATCTGTGATGGAGTGAATGTAGGAGACAACTGTTTTGTCGGTCACGGTGTTATGTTTATAAATGATAATTACCCTAAATCAGTAAATCCGGATGGTAGTCTACAAAAAGAAGATGACTGGAAACATAGATATGTTGAAACTGATATTGGAAATAACGTTATTATCGGTAGTAATGCAACGATACTTGGCGGCGTAACAATTGATGACAAATCAATTATCGGGGCAGGAAGTGTTATTACAAAGAATATTCCGTCCGGGGAAATATGGGCCGGTAATCCTGCAGAATTTAAAAGAAAAATATAGGTTAATCAGGTGTCCTTTCTTTACAAATTGTTGAAAATTCCTGTATTTTATTCATTGTCGCAAATACTGTTGGCACCCGGATCAGGAATATTACTAAAAAATCAATACTTAAGGATATTTGAAAAATCAAGAGGTATCGTGTTAGACGTTGGCTGTGGACCTGCATTAACAACACCTCAGCCTGATGGACTAATAGTAGGCGCTGATATCAATCCTCATTATGTGGAGAAATATACCGGTATCGGCATAGATACAAATCCGCAAATTATATCAGATAAGTTACAAAGAAGAAATCGATTTGGATTCGTTTCTTCAGCAGATTCTTTGCCATTTGATGATAGTGTGTTCGACGAAAGTCGTAGTGTGGGTCTTTTGCATCATTTGTATACTGAATCTGCCACTAATGTAGTAAAAGAAATGATTCGATGCACGCGTTCTGGTGGTCATATTATTATTCTAGATAATATTTGGCCACATCGTGCAATCTGTAGGCCTTTGGCATGGCTAACCAGGCGGTTTGACAGAGGGAAATGGATTAGAACTGAAGATGAATTATTTGATCTTGTAAATAGCACATATCAAGGAAGATGGGAAAAGCAAAGATTCACGTATTCATTTACCGGCCTTGAGATGATTCTTTTAAGAATTCAGAAATCTATTGATGAAAAATAAAAGAATAAAAACAAACTTTATTGATTTAAAAATCCAATGTTTGTCAAAAAAAAATAAGAGAAACGAGGTAACCCATAATGTTATTAATAATTCAGGAGTTTTATAAGTGACACATTATAATGGAAAGACCGTATTAGTTACCGGCGGTGCAGGGTTTATTGGTTCACACCTGGTTGATGCCCTGATTAAGAAAAAGTATAATGTTAGAGTTTTTGATAATTTAGTTAATGGTAAAATAGAAAATTTAAATCGACATAAAGATAACACTCAATTCCAATTCATTTCAGGTAATGTAACAGATCCCTTTGACGTTGCTAATGCTATGGAAGGTATAGATATTGTATTCCATCTCGCTTGTCTTGGAGTTCGTCATTCAATTACTCATCCTTTTGAAAATCATCGTGTCAATGCGGAAGGGTCTCTGCTTATGTTGGATGCGGCTTACCGATCAAAGGTAAAACGGTTTCTCTATTGCTCTTCTTCAGAAGTCTATGGGACGGCAGAATACGTGCCAATGCCTGAATCACACCCAACTTGTCCGTGTACTGTCTATGGAGCCGGCAAGCTCGCTGGAGAGGCTTATGCAAGGGCGTATCACAAAACATACGGACTGCCGGTGGTAATTATCAGACCATTTAATACTTTCGGTCCCAGGTCACACTATGAGGGTGACGCGGGTGAAATGATACCAAAATCTATTGTGCGGGCTTTGAATCACCAGCCAATTATCATCTTTGGTAATGGTTCACAAACCCGTGACTTTACGTACGTAGAGGATACTGCAAGGGGGCTGGTCGCAGCTGTGGAGTGTGACAAAATGATTGGCCAGACATTGAATATTGGCAGCAATTTTGAGATCTCTATCAAGGATTTGGCAAATAAGCTTTCTGTAATGGTAGGGATCACTGACTCAAAGGTTGTGTTGACACCGCAACGTCCTGGTGACGTATTGAGACTGTTTGCAGATACAAGCAGGTTTTTTAAGCTTACAGGATGGCGCCCTCAGGTAAAATTCGAGGATGGCCTTGTGAAGACTATCGAATTTTTCAGGAATCATCCATTAGGAATCGGTGAGCTTATGTCAAGTGAAACCGGTCGCAATTGGAGAAAGATAATAAGATGATTCCAATAACCAAACCTGTTCTGGGAGAAGAAGAAGCTACAGCAGCCCGCGAGACAATTTTGTCTGGTTGGGTAACTCAAGGTCCAAAGGTCAAAGCTTTTGAGGATGCTTTTGCACGAATAGTAAGTTCTCAATTTGCATGTGCGGTTTCCAGTTGCACAACGGCTCTACACTTAGCTTTATTGGCAGTTGGAGTTAAACCAGGAGACGTTGTTATAACAGTAAGCCACAGTTTTATCGCCTCAGCTAATGCGATCAGATATTGTGGAGCTGAACCGATATTTGTCGACATTGATCCGGAAACATATAACATTGATCCGGGTGAAGTTCAAAGAATTATCACGAAAGACTGTATAAGGAGAAACGGCAATCTATATTATAAAGATATTGACCGTATTGCAGTGGGAGAATCACCCCTTGTACATTTATATAAGAATAAGGAGAATAATAATCATGGTTTAGGACGTGTTGCCGCAATCTTACCTGTTCATCAGATGGGAATCCCCTGCGAGATAGGTAGGATTGTTGAAATTGCCAGAGAGAATGGTCTCATGGTTGTGGAAGATGCGGCATGCGCTATAGGAAGTGAGGTGTCACTGGACAATGGTAAGACCTGGGAAATAATTGGGAAACCACATGGAGATATTGCATGCTTCAGCTTCCATCCACGTAAGGTCTTAACTACGGGCGATGGGGGGATGCTGACAACTAATAATCCTGACTTTGATTCCAAGTTCAGATTGTTACGTCAACACGGTATGGATATTCCTGATACAACCCGTCACGGTTCAAGTACCGTCATTTTAGAAAACTATCTGACTACAGCTTTTAATTACAGGATGACTGATATTCAAGCGGCAATAGGTTTGGAACAGCTTAAAAGGCTTGATAAAATAATCAAAGAGCGACGTAAGATTGCAAAGCAATATGCGGCTCTGTTATCTGATATTCCTTATATAAGCACATTGCGCATTAATAGTGAGATCAACCCTAACTGGCAAAGCTATCCGATTAAACTTTTGGAAAATGCGTCGTTAAATCAACCGGAACTTATGCAGGCACTGCTGGACAAAGGCATTGCCACACGTCGGGGCATTATGAATTCTCACCAGGAACCGGTATATAAGAAAGCATCCTGGTCACTTCTGAATAGCGAACAATGCTGCAAGCAAACGGTCCTGTTACCTCTATTCTCAGGTATAGGTGTACAGAACCTGAAGAGAATCTCGGCCTGCTTACGTGAAATATTATGTCAACCGTTTTTAACCGGATGATAGATTAGGAGTCATCCAGATGAATGAAATATGGCTAGCATACAAGGGCTGAATTGATAATTGATGTTAACTCTTAACGGTAAGAAATGTGATTTGCTTAAAGACCAGTTTGCTACTTTAAGCTACAACAAAAGAACGTTTTTATCGGATCTAGTTTTTTATAATGATTGGAATTAAATAAAAGGAAACTTTGTTGTGACGACAGATTTACTCATTTTCCCTTTTGGAGGTAACGCCAAAGAAGCGTTAATTGCGATATTTGCACAAAACAGCATGAAGCCTACGTGGAATGTGCTTGGTTTTATAGATGACGATGCTCACCTCTGGGGACAGGAATTTTGTGGTATCAAGGTGCTTGGTGGAAGTAAAATTGCTTCTGACCTTCCGTCTACACAGGTTTTAGCTGTACCCGGAAAACCTGAGAATTATAACCAGAGAGACAAGATCATTCAACGAATTGAAATCGATCACGAACGTTTTGCTACGGTTTTGGACCCAACGGTAAGAGTTGCTCCCGATGCTCTAATTGGTAAAAATACTTTATTAATGGCCAATGTCGTAATAAGCTGTTCTGTGAAAGTTGGCAATCATTGCGTTGTACTGCCTAATACCGTGATCTCACATGACAGCTATGTAGGAGATTATTCTGTCATTGGTTCAAATGTTTCAATATCAGGTTCATGCAATATAAGCCAAAATTGCTATATCGGCTCAGGGACTAGAATTAAGGATCATATAACCGTTGGATCACAAAGTATGATAGGTATAGGATCTTGCGTAATAAATGATGTAGAAAAAAACGAAATTGTAGCGGGTAATCCAGCCCGTCTTGTAAAAAATATATAATGAAACCCTTATAAAATACTCATGATTTCCATTATACTTCCATCCTACAATGAAAAGGAAAACTTAGTCAAATTGTATAAGCGTTTGTCTACTGTAACCCAACAGATACCCGGACACAAATTTGAATTCATATTTGTTGATGATTGCTCTATAGACGATACTCTGGTCACGCTCAGAGAAATTGCAGATTATGATGACAGATTACAAATCATTCGATTTGCCAGAAACTATGGGAGTCATGCTGCAGTCACTGCAGGGTTAAAATATTGCAGAGGAAATGCGGCAATTGTACTTGCAGCCGATCTTCAGGATCCCCCTGAAATAATCCCGAAACTTCTCCAGCAATGGCAAAAGGGTTTCAAAGTAGTTTGGGGTGTACGAAAAAAGCGTGAAGGAGAAAGCTTCTTTACTCGTTTCTCATCGCGACTGTTTTATTTCTTGATGAATCACCTGACAGATGTCAGTCAGCCTCCGAGTGGTGCAGACGTATTTCTAATAGACGTATCTGTTATTAGAGTGTTTAATGAATCGTCCGAGAAAAATACATCTATTTTTATGCTAATCGCATGGTTGGGATTTTCTCAGACTTATGTCTGTTATGAGAAAGAAGCCAGAAATGCCGGAATTTCAAAGTGGACTACCTCAAAACGGGTTAAGCTATTATTGGATTCTCTCATATCATTCAGTTATGTTCCATTAAGGTTTATGAGTTTCATGGGTATTCTATTTGCTCTGTCAGGAGGGTTATATGCGATAATTGTTTTCATAAACGCACTTCGAGGAGTTCCTGTTGAAGGTTGGAGTTCACTGATGGTTGTTGTTCTCTTTTTAGGAGGATTCCAGATGACCATGATGGGAATGCTTGGGGAATACATCTGGAGAACGTATGATGAGTCTCGATCACGGCCCCGGTATACCATAGAGCAAAATACACTTATTGAAGATGATACTGCACAAAATGATTAACGATAAGAGTGTAAATAATTATACCTTGTGCCGGAGATGAAAAGGGATTAAGTACTGATAAAAAATGCCATGAGAGATCGTTTGTTGTTCGGTATTTGCAAAACAAGCTGTGCTGTTAAATCGCAATCATGGAATAGAGACAATCTCCTAAATCCCTGGTATAGGGCACAAATTCTTTACTCTTGTTTTCCAGAACTTGTCAGTCTCTCATTATTATTTCCAAGTTTAAAAATAAATTTAAATATTCCTGTTACAACTCGTTAGATGTATTTCATTTCCTGGCTCCTCGAGGCATTGATATACGTAACTCTTTCATCTTAAGAACGATCATATATTCATATATGGATATGAGCAGACAGTATGTAAATCCAGCCGTGCCATCAAGAAAACCGCACCTCAATATAAATACGTACAAAAAACGTAACAACGGTCGAAATGGAAGCCGAATGGAGATATCTTTAAAAGCACGTCTTCGACGTGTTGGAGTATCTATAGACAAAAGACCACACCAATCAATACTCTTTCCTCCCAGTATCTTCAGGCCTTCCAAAGCTTCCTGAGTCGAATAACGGTTATGCTTCTTAAACCAATCTTCAAAACCCTTGGAAAACGAATAATGCAAATAAGGTTTCTTTAATGTGCCGACCCGGCTTGCATCAATATCCTCTCGTTGTCCATGTCCTACCTGCTTGAAACGTAAGGAATTGATTCGTCCCAGACGCACCTGATATACCGGATACATACCGGAACACCGAAGCCATTTCCCGAACAGTATCATTTTAGACGGCACGCGAAAGGCATCAACCTTTGCCTTTTCAATCTCACTCTCCATCTCAGATTTCAGTTCGTCTGTAATAATCTCATCCGCATCCAGGTGAAATATCCATTCATGTCTGAATTTGTAATTTGCTAATGCAAAATTGCGCTGACCGGCAAAATTATCAAACTGACGTTGGTACACATGTGTTCCTGAGTCTTTTGCTATTTCGACAGTCCCGTCTGTACTGAAAGAGTCGAGAACAACAATATCATCACACCAATCAATAGCCCTCAGACAAGCAGGAAGATTTCTTTCCTCGTTAAAAGTCAGGAGCAAAATAGATATAGTCAAATTAATTACCTGTGAATATTAAAAAAAGTAAAACCGACTCTTGCATCATGGTTTTTCATTATTCTTTATTATTCTTTTTTTTATCAGTTTTGCTGGATTCCCGGCGACAATTGTCCAAGGTAGCACATCATTCACAACAACTGATCTGGCCCCAACCACAGCACCTTCTCCTATGTTAATACCAGGCCCTATAAATGAGTCGGTACACAACCATGCCTGATCTCCAACAATAATTGGCAGCTTCAAAAGAGGCATAGTCGGATCTACATAGTCGTGAGTTCCTGCGCATAAATGTGTACGATGAGAGATCGTACTATGGCCCCCTATAACTACCTTCCCAAGGTTATAAACAAACGCATACTCTCCAATCGATGACCAGTCACCAATCTCCAGATTCCATGGCATGTAGATAATTGTCGAATTATAAATGTTAACCTTACTACCAATCCTGGCGCCAAACATCCTCAGCAACAAACGCCGCCAACCGAAAAAGGGGCGTGGACTAAACCGAAAAAGTGGATTTATAATTGTCCATAGAGTACGAACAAAATTCACTTTTCTAGAATATTTTAGCATCTTACGGTTTACCGCAATATTTAATTTATCGCTTTTCATCATATTCTAAAAACTTATTTGATTTATACAACTAACCATCTCGTAACTTTATAAATTCTCAAAGCTATGCAAAGCACCGCACTACATAAGTAAGAGGCAAGAATAACACCTATAGAAGTCACAAACGTGGTATTATCAATGCCTGCAATATTAATAAAAATCTGGAATCCTTCGACAAAGATTCCGTGGCAAAGAAAAATACCAAAAGAGCATGGTGCCAGAAATTTTGTTATAAATCCAAGAAAAGGCCACTTGATATACAGAAAGATCAAAAAAAATGACACAAATAATAGTAATGAATAAAAAAGAATAAATAAATTTCTGGAAAATTCTATTCTGAAAGATGGTAAAATTAAAGCTAACAGTAAAAAGCTTATTCCAACTGACATAATTGCAAACTTATTCCGAGTGTAAATGCTACACTTCCGAAACAATAACCATAACCCAATCCCCAGAATAAAGTATCCTGAGAGTCCATTTATAGGATCAAATATTGCATAACCACCCGAAAAGTGCAAAAAAGCTCTGGACTTCATATCTGCCCAAAGCATAAATACAACCAATACAAAAAGAGAAGCTATCAGAGAATTTCCATTATCACGTTTTGTTGTAAATATAATCAGTGGAGTAAAGATGGATGTTAATACAAGTAATACTGGAACAAACCATAGCTGATAAGATGCACCACCACAGAATATAATGACTATCAAATCAAAATCAATTGGTAGATCACTAACAAATTTTCTCTTAATAAATCTAAATATGAGATATAATACTGACCATACCAGATACGCCGGTACCAGCCGCTTAAACCGACTGTATAAAAGATCTAAATAGCCCCTGTCAGTTTTTTTTGAGTAAGACAGCTGCATTAAAAATGCTGACATTATTACAAAACATGGAACTGCAAAAACACAATAAGTTCGCAAAGACTTTGCCAGCTTATTCATATCAGAACCATGTACCCACACAACAGCAAATATTGCAAGAACTTTAAGGCAATCCAAGCCAATAATGTGGTTACCCACATCTAGAGTATTGTATTGAATATTTTTATCCAAAATTATTATTTTATCATTCGTGCATGTTTGTATTTATTTATCGCTCTACGTACTAACGTTTGCAACTATATCAAACATTTTTACTAGAGGTTTAGAACACATTTCCCATCGATATTTTTCTGCATTCTCAATGGCAGCATCCGAAATGTCACTCCAGGTTTTGTCGTCTTCAAGTAATTGTGCAATCTGCGATGCCACTCCATTAACATTATCAGGGTTGAAATATACACCACCCTTGCCACAGACTTCAGGAATAGCACAACAATTGGAGCTAACCACAGGTGTTCCGAACGCCTGTGCCTCAATAGCCGGAATACCGAAAGATTCACAACGGCTCATCAAACAGAACAATTTAGACTCAGCATAATATCTATAAAGATCATGATCAGAGACATGCCCTTTTATTTCAACCTCTGATTCCAGATTCAATTCAATAATAAGAGAACGAATTAGATGCTCATATTTACTGTCCGGCCAACCACCAACAAGAACAAGTTTAACCGGTATCCCGTATAACTTACGTATTGTACCAATTGCTTTCACGAGTGTCTCTATACCCTTATGTGGTGCCATTACTGACACACTTAGTACTTGATAGGCGCGCTTCTCCGTATTACGCATACTAAACGCGGCGCTACGAGCCTTACCATCTATTGCCTGGTATACTACCAATGATACTTTTTCTTCAGAACATGCGTTCTCACGATACGCATGACGCATATACTCAGAATTGAAGACCATCATGGCTGCATCCCGCATTGCTATTCGATATTCTCTTTTTTGAAGAAATGCCTTGATTTTTTCAAGCCAGGACCTCTTCAGCCCATCTACAAGACACCATGGATTTTGAGCAAAAACAATTTGTGGGATCCGAAGACTATGGACTGCTGTACCTGCGGGTGTAAAATAGATATCGATGCCCAGTTTTGATACTCTAACAGGTAAAACAATACGCTCCCATAATGACCTGATTACCCAATGTGAGGTGTACTCCGAACATTCAACCCATTGAACATTATTGCCCAGGTTCCTGCAAATATCCCTGTTTATCTTATGGTATAATACTACATATTCATGTTGCCCTAGCGTCCATTTTGCCAGTCTGGATAAATGTCCGAGCAGAACATGCCTACCACTGAGATTTGTTACAGACAATGCATTGAAAAGAACACGCATTTGAAGTTAAGTGAAAGGATTAAAAATTAAGAAAATTGGAAGGTTAATAGAAATAAATTTCTTAAATTACATATATTGTAAATAACAACTTAGGTGCTTTACCGTAGTTTTAACATTTTTCCAAACCTGACGGGATGACAAAACATCATTATTAGCTATTCTCAATATTCAATTGTCAATCGTCAATTTGCCTATGGCTTTCATGTATACATTTATCAACTCTCTACCCATCCTCTCTAAACCGAATTTTTTTACCTGTTCATAGCCCTTTTGTACAAGTTTGTTTGCCAACTCAGCATCTTCAAATACAGCAATGCAGTTTTCAGCCATCTGATCATAGTTCACAGCAGAGCTCTTCAGTGCGGCCTCACCAACAACTTCTGGAAGGGAACCTGCGGTTGAACACACTACGGGACAGCCACACGACATAGCTTCGAGCGGTGGCCATCCGAATCCCTCATAAATGCTGGGAAAAAGCAGCAACACTGCCTTGTGATACAGTTCCACTATTTGGTCATCCTCCGGATTCACCACAAAATGAATATACCTGGTAAGATCTAATTCTCTAATCAGACTAATCAATTCAGGACCAGGCGGTTGCCCTGCCATTTTCAATTCTACATCAAACTTTTTACGGATTCTGGCAAAAACTCTCAATACTCCGGCCCGATTCTTGTAAAAACTATTGTTACCAACGTGTAATATAAATGCCGTCTTCGAATGCCTTCGGTCAGTCCATTGAGTGTTAACCTTGGATACGGTTCCTTTAGACATGCAAGTGGAAACTGCAGGATACACTACCATGATTTTGTCAATATCACCACCTGCCGAATTGACAAAATCATTTTTTGTACTTTGACTATCAGCAATAACCAGTTCTAATTTTTTTAGCTCTTCAATACTTTTGTGGATAAGCCACCGGGCTATCCTTCCAAGTGGTTTTTGCGGAAATCTGCCATTGGATTGCAATAAAGGGATAAAATCATGGGCAGTAGCCAACACCGGTGTATCAGGCAACCATTTCGCTACATAGGCCTGGCTACCGTCAATGATATGAAAAATATCTGCCTGTTGACCCGCCAGACGAACCATTGACGCCCAGGCAACCCAAACGTGATGTATTCTTGCCCGAAGCAAAACTGGCAGAAATTTTAGCAAAGAGATGGGAGGCGCAAGGCAAACACGTCGTATTCGTACCTGAAATGGATAATTTAAGCGGCAAAGTACGTGAGCTACCTGGTCGGCATACCTGACCATGCTACCCCTTTGTCCTCTGGATGCAGTTTCAATCAGTACTACATGCAACTCTCTTCTCGTAATAATTGGCTCTCTTTTCGTCATACCTCTGTATTATCCACACTCTTCCCTGAAAGAACAAAACCTACGCACATACTGATAACAGATAAAACAAACAAATCACTGAAAATCTGCGCGGAAACAACAAAAGCGACTGCATTAGCAATAATGATACTTAAGATACCGGCACGTAGATCAAACAAATTGCCTTTATGTAATCCACCTCTTATACTTGAAAGCATAGCTACAAAAAGGCTTATACATAATATTATGAAAAAAGCTATCCCCCCCCCCCC
>JABHIW010000066.1 GCA_018670825.1 Candidatus Scalindua sp.
CCCAGACCTCCTTTTTGATATCTTAACATCAAAAATGCATCTTAGCTAGTGGTCCGAAAATCCCAGTCCATTATAGCATTAAGCATTAAGCATTAAGCATTAAGCATTAAGCATTAAGCATTAAGCAGCATAATACATATTGCTTTCGTGATCAAGAAATATTCTCCTGATTTACACGGTGTTTCTTAACGGGGAACAGCAGATAACGACAAAACAATTAAATACGAAATCATTTTATAAAACCGGTGTGTAAAAAAAGAATACACTACAAAAGCTAATTGCATACATTCTCATTTTAACATTATAAATTTTTTTTGTTTTTTCTAAGATATAAGTGTTAAATACAAAATCTAATCACTATTAATTACAATACAATCAACCGGTTTTTATCGTTTTATAATTTCAGGAATAAATTAAGGATATTCTTATCATTCTCAGACATACTAATATGAAGGTTCTTTTTGTACATCATGGTGAAGTTATAGGTGGCGCTCCTGTTAGCTTACTCAACATGATATTAGAGTTAAAAAAAAATCCTGATATTAGTATGAAGGTGTTATGTGTTAAAGAGACGATGAAGGACTTTTTTCAGGAAAAAGCTAATATTGATGTAGGAGATATTCATTATCCATGCAATATTCTAGGGAAAGTTATCATTGGGTGGGGAAATCTCTTTAACAGGCAAACGTTCCTCATGGCCTTAATGGAAATTACCAGAATTCGTTCCAGTATTAAGATTCAGTGTAAACAATTAAAGAAAGAGAACCCGGATATTATTCATCTCAATTCATCAATACTGTTTACAACCGCGATAGCAGCCAGGAGATTACATATTCCGATTGTATGGCATGTCCGTGAAATACTCCAGGGAGGCCGTTTCAATTTTCGCAGAATTTTCGCAGGATGGTTAATAAAAAGATTTGCAGATAAGGTTATTGCAATAAGTCCTAGTGAAGCAAACAGCCTTGGCAAAGATACATATCACAATATAGAAGTAGTTTACAACTTTGTAGATTTCTCCAAGTTCGATAGTTCTTTATATGATCCGTTAAAGGAAAAGTCAAAATTAGGTATAAAAGCAGATGAAAGATTAATAATCGGTCTTGGAGGTGTGTCATGGCGCAAAGGCACTCTGGAATTAATAGAGGCCATGGAATTTACACAGATCAATGTAAGGTTAATTATCGCCGGTTCAGATATGCCCAGGGCATATCCTATCTCCATTGTCAGGGAATTAAGGGTTTTTATGGAAGATTTATTGGTAAAGTCAGGTCTGAAGAAATTCCGTAGATGTGAATATAACTATAGAGTATTAAACGCATTGAACAAACTTAAAAAAAATAAGGTTGTTTTTACAGGTCCTTTGGACGATGTCAGATATTTAATTGCTACATGTGATTTATTGACTTCGACACATACATTTCCGCATTCTTCCAGACCAATATTTGAAGCCTGGGCAATGAAAAAACCGGTTATAGCATTTAATATGCCGGGAATAATTGAAAATATTGATAATGGTATTGATGGCGTTTTAGTAAAAAATACTACAGGGGAGGCTCTGGGAGAAGCTATCAATGTCATTATTAACAATTCAATGCTTTTAAAAAAAATGGGAAAAGACGGGTACAAGAAATCATATAAACGTTTCAGAAGTGAAGTAAATATTTTAAAAGTTCTGAATATTTACAAAGAACTTACTCATCATACTTAATGAAGTAAATGTTTATATTAGTTTTATTCTCTCAAATTGACAATATCCGCTGTACATGGTGGTAAGCTGGGGTGTTGTGAAATGATTTTAAAAACTTTTTCTTCCCTATTATCGAAGTTTTTGCGTAAGGGTAATTGCCGTCAGTGATATTTAGTTATTTACACCGCCAGAGGTATAATCTGAAGAA
The DNA here is from genome assembly GCA_018670825.1 of Candidatus Scalindua sp. Lineage (GTDB taxonomy): Bacteria > Planctomycetota > Brocadiia > Brocadiales > Scalinduaceae > Scalindua. The sequence continues at coordinate 1,899 of JABHIW010000066.1, forward strand.
AATCAAATTATTTTGAAAGTAAATCATAACGGTAACAATCAGATAAATAAATAATGGAAATAAAAACATATGATAAAAAAAATGATAGAATTGTTTTTTACAATAAAAAAGCAAATGTCCAGTTTTGGGAAGAGCACTGGAGAGAAAATATTGGTTCAAACCAGTCACAAAAAATTGCTGATTATAAAAATAATAGATTTATATTGAAAATCGTAAAGAACTATCTTGATGATAAAAATAGCTGGATCCTGGAAGGCGGCTGCGGTATAGGAGGTTATGTCTATTGTTTACAACACGCAGGGTATAATGTTGTTGGGATTGACAATGCAGAGAAGACGGTTAAGGCTGTTAAAGAATGCTATCCTGATCTGAATATTCAAAGACAGGATGTCAGGAAGACCAGCTTTGAAGATAACTATTTCTCAATTTATTTTTCTTTTGGAGTTATAGAACATTTTTACAAAGGGTATGATGAGATATTATCGGAAGCGGTTCGAATTATTAAACCTGGAGGTTATTTAATTATTTCTTTCCCTCAAATCTCGATACTGAGGAGAATTAAGGCAGAATTAGGCCTTTATGCCCGGGACAAGCCTGTGGACAAGGAACATTTTTACCAGTTTGCACTTAACCCTGAAAAAGTGATAAAGGGTATAGAACAATATGGCTTTCAACTTGTAAAGAAAAGTCAATATGACGGCATTAAAGGTTTTAAGGACGAGGTGGCGATATTTAGACCATTTCTTCAAGCCATTTATGATGGGAAAATACTTCAAATACTTAGGCGCATTATTGACATCATTTTAAAAGGGCTGTCCTCTCATATGGCTTTGTTGGTAATGCAAAAAAAATAATAAACTTTATAGAAATCAATAGAATTCAGATTATACCCACATATGAAACTATTTATACAAACTATTTATGAGATTGTTGGCTGGAAGGCCTTAATTCCAATTTTACTAATACTCTTCCAGGCTCTCTTTGAAGGCATTGGGGTTATGATGCTTGTTCCAATGTTAGGATTTGTGGGAATTGCCAGTGAGGGTGGTATTACAGGGTCAATTAATTCTTTTTTCACCATTGCCTTTGATATTATTGGGTTTCCTAAAAACCTGATTACCGTTCTTTTTATTTATGTATTTCTCATTAGTTGTCGGGAAATGCTTGTGAAAACAAAAATGTTACTAAGTTCTAAAATACAACACAATGCTATTCAAACTCTGCGTAGCCGTCTCTATGTCTCAATAAGCCAATCCGAATGGTTGTTTTTTGTTAAAACCCACTCCTCTGATTATGCTCATTCTCTCTTGATAGATGTCAACAGGTTGGGGTCTGGGGCAAACACGTTAATTCAGTTTATTTCTGCAACTATAATTCTTGGTATTTATATAATTATTGCCATGAGTTTATCTTTCACTATGACTATTTTAGCACTGTTTTGCGGTGCTATAGTCCTTTTTGTGTTAAAGAATAAAATAATGTCTTCAATCCGTACCGGTAAAGTTGAAACAGGTCTCGGCAGGCAGTTGCATTTAATAGTAATGGAACAACTAAGTGGTATGAAACTGTCAAAGATATTTTGCGCCGAAGAGAGAAGTTTTTACCGGTTTAGACGAGCCTCTTTCATGCTTATGGAAAATTTTATTAAATTTGCAAATGATATGGCCACCACCAGGATGTGGTTTGGTATAATCAGCGTGGTTATCGTGTCTATTTTTGTTTATGTTTCAATAGAGGTTATCAGTGTCTCGACTGTCACCCTTCTGCTTCTGCTTTTTATTTTTTCGCGCATGATGCCCCAGATTACATCTCTACAACAAGGCTTCCAGCAATTACTACATGTGAAACCGGCTTTAACTTCATTTCTTGATATGGAGCAGGCCTGTAAGGACGCAGCAGAGAATATCGTAAAAGATAAAGTCTCTACGTTGGCAATAGAAGATAACATTTGTTTTAAAAATATTATTTTCCGATATAACAAAGAGAATGAATATGATGTTTTGAAGTCGGTATCATTTACCATTCGCGCCTGCAGTACTATGGCATTTGCCGGATCTTCCGGTTCCGGGAAGAGTACCATTGCAGATCTGCTTATGGGACTGTTATATCCGGACAGTGGAGAGATACTGATAGACGGCAAACTACTCTCTCCCGAGTTACTTATTTCTTGGCGGCAATCTGTAGCATATGTACCACAAGATAATTTTCTTTTAAATGATACCGTTCGTGAAAACCTCTTGTGGGCTAGTCCTGGTACTTGTGATGACCACATACGGGAAGCATTAGAACATGCTGCTGCAAAAGAGTTTATAGGCAAATTGCCACAGGGGCTGGATACGGTAATTGGTGATAGAGGCGTCAGGCTTTCCGGTGGTGAACGTCAGAGAATAGCCCTTGCCCGAGCATTGTTAACAAAACCTCAGCTCCTGATTCTGGATGAAGCTACAAGTTCCCTGGATGTTGAGAATGAGAAGCGTATACAAGAGTCTATAGAAGCACTTCACGGCAACATGACAATAGTCATAATTGCCCATCGGCTGAGTACTATTCGGAATGCAGACCAGATTATCGTGATTGATGATGGCAGGGTTGTGGAAACAGGCACATGGGATGAACTCATATCTAAAGAAAACGGCAGATTTCTTGAACTATCCCGCATATAACTTTTAAAGGCATTTATGAAGGATACTAATTCCGCTTTGCATCTACAAAATCTTTCACATAACGAACTAGAAAATAGATTTCTAACTCATATCAAGAAGCATATGAACAAATAATAGAAGATATACAGAAGCCTGAAAGTTCCAGGTGACAGTGTGTCATCTTCTATCCGATCCTTTCTTATTTAAATGATTATAGCAAGTTGGGTTTGATACTCCGCCGTGTTTTATATCCTTTCTTTATGAATATTTTACTGACTTCTAATCTTTCAACCAGAGTTGGTGACTTTTTTTTAAAAAGTCCTTTAATATCTCCTTTTCAAGCTCTATTTCCTCTTATTGTTCTTATGCCATTTTATCCATCCATAAATTGCTGTTATTGGAATATAATGCTTACTTGATACCGCTCCATAATTATTAGTTTCAATACCTTCTTTTACAAATTTTTAACAAACGTGTTTGCATTTCTTGTTTATTTCTGATACTTATACTTTCCGATTAGGAACTTTTTTTCTCCATATTATACTGGAGGCTAAAGAATTATATACAATCTGATCCCATGAAACAGACATATACCATCGCCAGGATATTCGTAATAGCTATTGTTGTTGCAACCATTCTTAATGGCTCCAGCTTCTGGCTGAAGAGGGTAGGTTGGCTGGAGCCACAGTTGTACGAGGAATACAAGGGTGGAAGTGGAAGTTTCCGGGGACAGGCGTTTAAAGGATCCGATAGTTTTGAGCAACTAACAAGATACACCTATCAAACAAAAGGCGTTTGGACAGCATTTAAGGCTTCTAAAGATGTAATTTTTCTCCTTTTTTTTATTGTGTCATTACTACTCATTTTGAGGAAATATACAGAGTGGAAAATTCGTTATTTTTGGTTATTTGTCTCTATAGCATTCTTGTTTTTGTACGCTTTTTGTAAGTCCCTTTTACAGTCTGGTCCCTTGTTATCAATGGCAGGCCTACGTTCATTTCTGTTCCTGGGAGTAGTGATTGTAGGATCGTGGGCTGCCTGCGAGAAAGTGTTCTATTTAATGACTAAATGCCTTGTCGTTTTAATTTTGATCCAATTATTGATGACACCATATGAATATGTGTATGGTATGCGTTTCTTTGTCAGTTCATATTTCCAGAATCGCATTGTCGGCACTATGTTGCAGCCCAGCAGTTTTGGTATTGTCTTGGTATTGGGATTGATCTGGTATTTTACCTTTTCGCGTTCGCAGACATGGTTATGGTGGTTAACAGTGATTGTCAGTGTACTTGCTTTCTTCAGTGGTTCTGCAACCTCTTTATTTCTTCTGTTGTTTGCTTATGTTGCAATTCTCTGGTCAAAAATCGACAATAGATTTCGCAAGAGGTTATTGTTTGGGGGTATTACTGGTAGTGTTTTTTTGTTCTTGCTGCTTCCCTCTCTCACTGGCCGTGTAGCAATATACCATTCTCTCTGGGGGCGGTTCTCTCTTTATAAGGAGTATATATTCACAGGTTCAGGATGGTGTGAATTGATGTTTGGTAGAGGGCTTGGGGCAGGGACTAATACAGCGGTAAATCTGTTGATGGACTGGCAGGATAGTGCGTCACATGGGGTTGGAAACCATGTTGTTTTTGTTGCCGATTCCACCCCATTGATGTTGATTTCACAGATTGGATTTGTTGGTCTTTTTATGGTATATGGGCTTTTGTTTCTTGCTATCCGTAATGACCCACAAACCCGAATATTTTATTTTTCCTTTATCCTTGCAAGCCTGACGGTGAATATTACAGAGCTTTTCCCTATCAACTTTATTCTCGGCCTGTTGCTGGCTCGTAGTTTTTCAATTGTAAAAAGCAATGATTATACAGACCGGGCAATAGCAGAGACAACGAAACCTGTTTCGTAAAATGGTTATGATAACGAACAACGTTCGGTTGAAAACTGGACGTTAAAATCAGCCGTATATATTTGTTGTTAGTTTTTAAATTGTTATTCCTGTATTTATAATTTCATTTTATTTTGCAGAAAGGGTAAAGACTCCATCCCAGTCTTTTGGAGGTGCTACCCGCTGATATTCACAACATCTTTGAATATACACATTTGACGGCTTGTCATCCGGTGAAAGTTGAAGTACATGCTCAAAGCTGGAAATAGCCTCTTCCCACTGGCAGTTGCGATAGGCATGAATTCCCACCTCAAAGTGTTTGATAACCCGAATTCTCTCTTCATCCACCCTTTCTCTTTCATCTACAAGCTCATAGACCTTAATTGGCTTTGTTTTCCCTACCACTCGAATAACGTCCATCTCCCTGGCTATCAATGTATCTTTTACGAGGGAGTATGTGGCTTCTGAAATCATTATCTGTGTTCCATAATATTTATTAGCACCTTCAAGCCGACTTGCAAGATTAACGTCATCACCAATAATCGTATATTCAAAACGAGTGGCTGATCCGACATTCCCAACTACGACTTCTCCTGTGTTAATACCAAAGCGATATGTCCTCGATGGAAGCCCCCCTGCTTTCCACTCTTCTTCTAATTTATGTAAAAACTTTCGACATTTTAGTGCTGCCTGACAGGCAAACAGTGCATGATTTTCCTGAGCAATGGGTGCCCCCCAGAAAGCAAGGATAGAATCACCTTGAAATTTATCAATGGTCCCCTGGCATTCCAGGATAGCAGCGCTCATTCCCTCAAAATACTCGTTGAGGTGTTTAACTACTTCTTCAGGCGTGAGTTTCTCCGACAGGTTTGTAAAGTTACCAATATCTGTGAAAAAAATTGTTAAAGCCTTCCTCTCTCCACCAAGTTTCAGCATATCAGGATTCTTAATGATTTCTTCTGCCACACTGTAAGATACATAACGCTCAAAGGTGCTCTTAATAAAGTCCCGTTCTTTAAGACCATCTACCATACCGTTAAATGCATTCCCAAGTGCCTCTAATTCATCTCCCGTCCGAATATCAACTTTTGTATCAAGCTTGCCGCTACCAATATTCTTTGCAGCCATCGCCAATTTCTTTACAGGCTTTGTAATACCTTTTGCCAGAAAAAAACTCAATCCAATGGCAACCAGAAGAATAACTCCTCCCACAATAATGAAAGTCATGCGAAGTTTGGATACAAATTTCATTTCCTGTGTGAGAGATTTAAGAACAATGAAACTTCCTTCTTCAGAGTTTACGTTCGCAAGGATGGGAAAATACATTGATAAAAAAGTTTCCTTATCCAGAAAGGTTTCATGAATATCAGACTTTTTCTCATAATCCGAAAATTCCATGAAAGTAGATAGTGCCTGCTCTTTCGTAACTGGCAAGGTAGAGGTATGAATTCCTTCACTGGAATAGAGTGCTAAATCGACCTCAGAAATATTTTTAAGACGCAATAGGATATCTTTGTCAATACGGCTTCCAAAAATAACCACACCATGGATTTCATCTCTGAAAACTACCGGCTTCGCAATTATATGATAAACAGCATCACCTTGATGAGCAGATACAAGGAAATCCTTTTCCTTGCTCATGTCCGTATGCCATACATCAACGGCTACCGGTTTTTCTGACAGATCTTCAAATAATTGGAGATTTGTTAAATCAATTCCATATTTACCGGGAAAAGCTTTTGAAAGCAGCAGAATACCGTCAGCATTAGTAACTATAAAGATATCTGCTTTTTCATATAAGGAAAGAAAGGGGAGAATTGACGCTAATCTCAGATTTGAATCCTTCAGGATTTCATCCTCATGGTGAGCGTCCTCAAACCCAAGACCATCTCCGTGAACTGAGGCGGTTGAAAGGACAGACCGAAAATGCGCATTACTGATCGTAAGGGTATCAATGGCATCAACGGCAAATTGTGTTCTCAATTCTTGAAGATGCCTTAATGCAACTTGTGTATTCTCAAATCGGTTCTTGATATTCTCCTGAATATGTTTTTTTGTGGTCTCTTGAATGATGAATAAAATACTCATCGTTGAAAGGCAAACCACAGCCCCCAACACGATAAATAACTTAGTATGAAAATTAATCTTCATAAATATTACGTCCAACCTCCGGATACGTTGAGCCATCTTTTCGCTTATGAGGCTCCATTTTAATGATCTCGCTTACTTCCAGATCTATAACACTATTCTCCCCAGGTTTTATCAATACTTGTTTGGTAGCCCTTTCCGCATTGGGCAACCATGCATTAATCGTGTAAGCACCCGAAGGAACGTCCTGAATCTGGAATGTACCATTTTTATCCGTCATGGCATAAGCTTTGTTCTCCAGAATAACCACATAGGCAATCATTTGGGGATGGATGTTACAAAAAACCGACACGAGGCCGGGCTTTTCAAAAAGCACTGTTTTTGGAGGTTCCGTCCTTTTATACTGACCAAGGTCAAAAGACTTTATACGGGAGATAGAAAAGACGTTATGGTATATATCATCCTGATTGGGAAACCTGACCTTTTGTCCTACTACTATTGGCAAGATTTCTGGATAGAAGTTCCTGCCTTTTTGCACAAGATCAGGTACTTCTCCAGGCACTTCACTTTTAAAACCTGTGATATAAACGAGTACTCCACTCATATCTTTTTTCTTTTTAAGTTTCCCAAAAAGCTTTTTTTGGAAGACTGTTATATTCCCAGTAATATGCCCCGGATCTGATGACCCATCACTTAATGACGCAAAGACAAAGAGCAATCCCAGGATGGAAAAAGTTATTATTTCTAACACATACAAAACGCCACTCAGACTTCTGTTGAAACAACCTTTAGTTAAAAAGTTCATTCAAAAAAGCTCCTTTACCAATATTATTTAACACGTTCTTTATACCTTATATAATTCCACATATAGTAATAAATCAAGCAAGTTAAATCAATACCTTCACAAAGAGCTAAAGGAAAGAGGAGAATATGTGAAATACGGGGGTTATTTCTATCATTAGAATTGCTTGCAAAATAAAGAATATTTATTATAATTCCTGCGAAAAATACCTTTATCTCATAATTAACTTATTAATTTACAGCAAGACAAAAATTTGCTTTAGTTGATTTTTGTGGTATTTTTATTGCCGTTGATGTAATATTATGCCCTTATATTTACTATGGAAGTGGGAAAATTTCTTTGGAATCTATCTTCAAATTGAAAGAAAGGAAACACTAAATGAATGTTATTAGTAATACAATCAAGGGACTACACCCAGCCTATTTTGCTATGGTAATGTCTACCGGCATAATTTCCGTCGCTGCCAAGCTTTTAGGTTTTACCAGCATTGCATACGCGCTTTTTTATATAAACATTATCGCATACGCAATTCTTTTACCCCTCTTGGTCTTGCGCGTAATTCTTTACTGGGATTGCTTGATCAAAGACCTTTCTAATCCGAAACTGAGCTTTGTCTTTTTTACTATTGTTGCCGGTACAAATGTACTGGGAGCCCAATTTGTTTCTATCGTAAACCAACCTGAAATTGCGAAAATCTTCTGGTATTTTGGTCTCTTACTCTGGACGGTAATTACATTTTCAACGGTCATCATACTCTTTGTTACCAATACGGAAGAAATTAATAAGGTAATGCATGGAGGTTGGCTGATAGCTACCGTTGGAACACAATCCGTGGCTGTTCTTGGTGGCATACTTGCGCCAAAATTCGGTTGTGATAGTTTTGTGTTATTTACCTCATTTGCATTCTGGATGATTGGCGCATTCCTTTACGTGATTTTAATTACATTACTTTTCTTCAGACTCGTGTTTTACAAGCTACCACCTGAAGCGCTGATACCGCCATATTGGATTAATATGGGAGCTGTCGCCATTACAACTCTTGCCGGTTCAATTCTCTGTTTAAGCATCCCAAAGATCGGTGGAGCTTTTATAGATTTAACAGGATTCACAAAAGGGTTTACACTGTTTTTCTGGTCATTTGGTACATGGTGGATTCCACTATTAATCATTCTGGGAATCTGGAAGTATTTACATCATAAAACACAGTTTACCTATAGCCCTCTTTACTGGGGCATGGTCTTCCCGTTAGGTATGTACACTGCCTGTACAATAAAACTTTCACAGGCCCTGAATTTACCGTTCATTATGAATATTCCAAGATATTTCATCTACCTTGCTTTTGTCGGGTGGACTGTTATATTTGTCAGTATGATCATTTCCATGCTTAAAGCTGCCTCCGCGAAGGAAGCTGCTGCATAATACATTGATGAAATTTTTCACATGCATTACAGCGCGTGTAATTTAAGGCATGTGCTGTAATGCATGTTGTTCTCAAAAGTGAGACGATGCGCATAAGCCTTCAACAATTCTATGATGATATTTGATAATTCTTTTTGAACACAAACCGTATTTTCCCTCTCAGTTTATCTACAAACATATTAGTTTCGACGACATCACCTTTCGGAAGACAAATCTGAAATGCTACAACCCTTTTCACCTTGACTTAGATACGGTGTAGCTTTACCCTTCCTACTCATCTATTCGGAGTTAACTTTTTAGAATCTAACTATGCATGAACGATACCTTGGTATTGATTTTGGCGCTGAAACTATCAAATTTATTTTGCTTGAACGCCAACACGGCCAGCTTGTTATTACTTCTGATTATATTTTAGCTCATGATAAAAACCCCATTCACGCTTTTAAAAAGGGAATAAGCAAGTTTGATTGGGAAAGCTTAACTTCCGTCGTAACAACAGGACGTATAAGTCGGGTTTTAAATGTCGAGCGTGTTCCCACCAAGGCCGCACTTGCAAAAGGTGTCAGTTATAAATATCCGGAGATTAAACCAGTAACCGTTGTTTCAATTGGCAGCCATGGTTTTTCCGTTCTTGAACTGCGCACGGGTAATCAGCAAATATTTCGGGAAAACTCTCGTTGTTCACAAGGCACCGGAAATTTTTTACGCCAACTGGTAGAACGTTTTGATCTTGATATAGAGACTGCCAGTAAAATGGCTTGTGGCGTAAATGAACCCGCATCTCTTTCAGGTAGATGTCCGGTAATTCTTAAAACGGATATGACCCATCTCGCAAATAAAGGAGAAGATCGTCGTGCTATACTTGCAGGGCTTTACGATGCTGTTTGCGAAAACGTACAGGTATTGATAAAACCTAATCTCTCTCCGCCACGAGTCTTATTAAGTGGTGGGGTATGTGTATCTAAGCGAGTACGAGATAACTTTCGTCATTTTCTTACCTCAAAGAAAATGACGCTTGTCGAATCCGATCCCAATGACGGTCTTTTCTTAGAAGCTCTTGGTGCAGCTCTTATCGCGGCAGATCAAAAACCAAAAACCCCTTCTTTAGAAGAGGTCATTTCATTTCAGGACCATTCTTCTTTTGAGACAATAGCCCCCTTGGCCGGTGCTTTAAACAGGGTAAAAAGAATGCAAAGGCCAGAAATCGTCAATACATCTGAAAGCGGTAAGACCATCTTAGGCTATGATATCGGATCAACCGGTTCAAAGGCAGTTGCCATTGAGGTTAAGACAAAAAGAACTATTTGGGAGGGCTATGTAAATACTTCAGGGGATCCCGTTTGTGCCGCTCGACAACTCACTGAAATGTTTCTGAGAGAAGCAAATCAAAGACTTGAGGTCTGCGCGGTTGGAGTGACTGGATCAGGTCGTGAAATTGTGGGTTCTCTCCTTGTTTCGTGTTTTGATGCTGATGTTATTTTTGTTCTCAATGAGATAGCCGCTCATGCAGAAGGAGCACTCTATTTTGATCCAATGGTGGATACCATTTTTGAGATAGGAGGACAAGACGCCAAGTATATTCGACTTGATAATGGTCGTATATGCGATGCTGCAATGAATGAAGCTTGCAGTGCCGGAACAGGATCATTTATTGAAGAGCAGGGTAAAAAATTTCAACATGTAAATGATGTTAAAGAAATGGGGAAAATGGCTATGGAAGCCGACCATGGTTTATCCCTCGGACAGCATTGCTCGGTCTTTATGGCAGAAATTATTGACGAAGCAGTTGCGTCAGGTTGTGATCAAGGGCCTATTTTGGCTGGTATATACGATTCAATTATTCAAAACTATCTAAACAGGGTTAAAGGTAATCGTTCTGTCGGAAAACGTATTTTTTGCCAGGGAATGCCTTTTATGTCAGACGCTTTGGCAGCTGCTGTTGGACGCCAGACTGAACAGCAAGTTATCATACCGCCTAATCCGGGTACAATAGGAGCCTTGGGAATATCACTTCTAACACATAAGGAAGTCACCGTAGCAAATAAAGTCCTGGAACTTGAAAAGTTTTTAAATGCAACTGTTGATCGTAGAGATCAATTTATTTGTAAATCAACCAAGGCCTGTGGTGGTAGTGGTAATAAGTGTCGTATTGATCGCATACACACCACAGTTAATGGAAACAAACAGAAATTTTTATGGGGAGGTAATTGCTCTTTATATGATAAAGGTACCGGATCAAAAAAGAAACTACCCAATCTCACTCCAGACCCATTTTTAGAACGCAGGGAGATGATCCAAACTATAATAGAACAAGCTCACAATAGTGCCACGGGTCAAACTATAGCGATTTGTGAAGAATTTACCTTAAAAGGTTTGATGCCATTTTATGTAACTTTCTTCAAATCCCTGGGCCTTGTTCCACGTGTTTATTCCGAAGCCGGATATAAGGAACTTAAAATAGGAATAGAAGCCGCAAATATACCTTTTTGTGCCCCTATGCAATTATATTATGGTATCGTATCCCAGATAGTTACTGACAGCCCGGATTATATCTTTGCCCCGCGGTTACGAGAGCTACCACGTCAAAAAGAGGAAACTGTCTCCAACACCTGTCCAATAGTGCAAGGGAGTCCTGATATAGTACAAAGGTTAGGGACTGAAAAGTCTCCCCCAAAATTCATTACCACTCGAATCGATATGGGAGAGGAAGGCTTATACTCAAAACGCTTTAAAAAAATATGCCAACGTTTAGCGCAAGAGGTAGGATGCCAGAGGCGATACAGAGACGCGTATACACAAGCCTGTGAGTCCCAAAGCGACTTTGATCGGAGACTTAAAGAAATTGGACAACGAGCATTGAACTTTGCCGTTACCAATAATATTGTTCCTGTTGTTGTGCTAGGGAGAACTTATACAATTCACAACGACGTCCTTAATTCAAATGTGCCTAACTTGCTTAGATCTCAAGGAGCAATAGCGATTCCGGTAGATTGTTATCCAATTACCGAAGAGGTGCCGGTCTTTACCGATATGTATTGGGGATATAGTCAATTAATTCTTCGGGCAGCACACCAAATCCGGCGCACTGACAATGTTTATGCTATATATTGTTCAAATTATTCTTGTGGGCCCGATAGTTTTAATCTTCACTTCTTTTCCTATATTATGGAAAACAAATCATTTTCTATCATTGAAACCGATGGACATGCAGGTGATGCCGGTACAAAGACCAGGGTTGAAGCATTTCTTTATTGTGTAGAAAGTTACAAACGATTAGAAGACACAAAAAGAGCCGCCTTTAAATCTACTGATTTTAAAGCGCTGGAAAATAATAATATTACCATCAAGGAAGCTCACCAGGGTAAAGAAGTAATATTATTGCCAAGTATGGGTGCAGTTGCTGACATTTTAGCATCATTACTTCGGTCTCAAGGGATTTGTGCAGAAACACTTCCAAAACCAACTAACGACTCTCTAAGGCTTGGAAGGCAATATACCTCGGGCAAAGAGTGCATTCCCATGATAATTACCGCCGGAAGTCTTTTAGAAAGGCTTAACAAAGAAAGCGAACGTAATAAACGATTTGCTTTCTTCATACCTACGTCTGATGGGCCATGTAGATTTGGGGTTTATAATACTCTGCATAAGATCATCTTAGAAAAGACAAATTGGGGAAAACAGGTCCGTATTGTCGCTCCTAATGACCAGGATTATTTTGAAGGAATGTCACCGGATTTTAGAGTACGTGCGATAGTAGGTTATGCTGCGTCTGATCTTCTTATGGCAGCATTACATGACGTAAGACCATGTGAAAAAGAACAGGGAGTAAGTCAACAAATCTACGATCGTTATTTCAGTAAGCTTCTTGAGTTACTATCAAGTCGTACTGCCAGTTCATTGTTAAGTGCACTTAGTGAACTGCCCAACGGGATGTTTGGGATATCGGAACTATTGTCCAGAGCGGCGAATGATTTCCGCCTGGCGAAGGATTTCTCGAAAAGATTACCAACCGTTTCTATAGTAGGTGAAATTTATGTTAGACAGGAACCTTATGCTAATAACTTTATAGTAAAGAAACTTGAAGAGAGAGGGTTGCGAGTTATAGCTGCACCTTTTACCGAATGGTTAGAATATACTACATTTTGTGAAATACAACGGATGAAGGAAGGTCGTCACCAGGATGGTGATAACCTTCTAAAAACACGGTTCGCTTCGGAAGTAGAGATTGGTGTTATTAATCGTGTGTATAATATTTTCGCCAGTAGTTTAGGCTGGGGAACACGCACCTCTGTTGCTGATGTCGTTAAAGCATCATCTCCTTATATAAACTCTGAATTACAGGGTGAAGCGGTCCTTACATTGGGTGGTCCTATTCATGAAGATGAGCATGGAGTTATTGATGGGGTTATATCTGTGGGTCCGCATGAATGTATGCCTAATAAAGTTGCCGAAGCTCAATATTTCCATGTTGGTGAAGAAAAGGACCTTGTTTCATTAACGCTGTCAATGAACGGCGATCCTGTTGATTCCGAAATAATAGATCGTTTCGCCTTTGAAGTAAAAGAATGTTTCGCAAAGAAGCAACACAAGAACGGCAAGCAAAGACTATCTGCACCAGGAAATATAGGTGCATTTGCAAGGCGATTCCAAAGAAGGGTGCTCTTTAATTCCTTAAGGTGTTTGTCGTTATTTAATAGTCGACAGTGAGCGAAATAGTGATTCTTCCAGCTACTTCTACCTTTGAAAATCCCTCTTTACATAATACTGAAATGTGATATCTTTGGTCTAGGCGAGTAGTATATAAACGACATGTGTAACTGCCTTTCTATTAACGTGTTTGTGAGATCACCTTGTGCGACAGCTGACCCATATTGTCAACACTTGGAATTTGCATTTATTGCTTGAATGCAGGATGATAAACAATTTATGAGGAAGGATTCTGATGCTGGTAAAAGATGTAATGAACAAAGAGGTCATAACGGTAAGTGAGAATGAAAACCTGTCCCAACTTATAGCAAAATTTCGAAAGTATAATTATCATACACTTCCCGTCATTGATAATGACAAGAAAGTATCAGGACTTGTTAGTTCTGAAGATATCATGAAGGTATACCTCCCTCATAACCCTGTACTGGGAGAATTACTCAAATCTACACATCTATACAATGCCGAAGAAGAAGACGTATTAGAGATTGATCTCCCGGAGAACCTGGGAACTACCGTGAAGGTTTCGGACATAATGAATGTCAATGTGGTAACTATTGAAGATAGTGAAACAATAGCTGAGGCGAGAAAACAGATGAAACTTCACAATATCAAGAGGGTACCGGTAATAAGAAATCAGGAACTTGTAGGATTTATCACCCTCTTTGACATAATAATTGCACTTTTCAAGGAAAGGAATATTATTTAAATGAATACCATCCTCTGCCTGGGAATTGTGCTGGTTGGCGCACTTGTGGCGGAGAAAATTATCAGTTATCTTAAAATCCCTGCCATAACATCTTATATCCTCCTTGGCATTCTCCTCGGCCCTTACGCCCTGAATGTGACCGGTGAAGGCCTGATCGCTTCTTCTGAACTCCTTTCTAACATAGTACTTGGATTTATAGCATTTCATATTGGAAAAAACTTTTCCATCGAAAACTTCAAACGGATAGGAAAGACAGTCCTCTCCATATCAATTTCTGTAACTATAGCAACATTGATTTGTGTAACATCGGGTATATACTACATAGCACATCAGCCATTCCACATCGCCCTTTTATTTGGTGCAATATCTACCGCAACTGCACCTGCAACAACGATGATGGTAATAAGACAGTACAAGGCGAAAGGCCTGTTCACCGATGTATTACTTGGTTCTGTAGCAATTGATGATGCCTGGGGTATCATGATTTTTTCTGTATCTCTTGCCATCGCACAGGCCCTTCAGATCGGCCAATTTTCTGAATGGATTATTATGACAGTAACAGTAAAGGCTGCGGGTAAAATATTTCTTTCTGTAATACTTGGTTCGATTATAGCCATTATTGCCTCAAAGGTTTCAGTTTATTTAAAGAGGAAAGAAGACGTGTTAACCTTCATACTTGGGGCTATACTCATAAATACCGGAGTCGCCTTATACTTCCATATGTCACCACTGCTCTCTAACATGTTTTTTGGGGCAGTGTTAGTCAATATTGGGAAGACCCCATTCAGGTTTTTTGAAACAGTAAATAGTGTGGACTGGCCACTGTATGTCATGTTTTATGTCCTTGCAGGTGCAAATCTGAACATAGGGCTGCTTACTTCTCTGGGCCTGATCGGTTCCGTTTATATAATTTCAAGGATTATTGGAAGGATTGGAGGCGCTTATACCGGAGCAATCATTGCAGGGGCTGAGCAAAGCGTAAGAAGGTATATGGGCCTTGCCCTCATGGCACAGGCAGGTGTAGCCATCGGACTAGCCATGGTGGCAAAGGCAAGTCTCCCTCATACTGGCGGAGCTATACTTAACACTATCATCACCACAACCGTTATTTATGAAATATTCGGCCCAATAGCAGCGCATTATGCACTGTTTAAGGCGAAAAATATTAATACTTAAAAACAAATATTTATACCAATATTCAATTCAATATGAAATCTATTTTCAGTTCCTCTATTTCATTTCTAATAATATTGGCATTGGGTGCACCGGGAGCAATCTTCAAAAACATCTCTAAATCATCTATTGCTTTTTCATACTGTCCTTTTTCCCTAAACGACTCACCCCTGTATCTGAAAGCAACCGGATTACCGGGAAACAGTTCAAGTGATTTATCAAAATCGGTAATAGCCTCGTCAAACCTGCCGGTCTGAAGCAGAAGGACCCCCCTGTCTATATACAATCCTGCCATAGAAGGCCTGACGGCTATTGCCTTGCTGAAATCTTGAATGGCTTTCTCAAATTCACCGGTTTCCTTATACATCTTTCCTCTCAGGTAATAGGTAAAAATTTTATCTGGAGTTAAGCTGATGCATTTCCCAAAATCTTCAATTGCTTCTTTCAGATTATTATTGTCGGCAAAGAATATTGCCCGGGAAAAATATGCATCACTGAGATAAGGGTCTAATTCTATCGCTTTATTAAGGTCATTCATTGCATCATCGAACCTGCCCGTTTCTGCAAACGCAACGCCCCTGTTACAATACGCCTGTGCGTAGTCAGGATCAATTTCAATTATTGCATTGTAATCCTGTATAGCTTTATCTACCTTACCTATCTTCTTAAAAGCTATCGCCCTGTTTAAATAGAATAGAGTAAACTTTGGGTTAACAGTAATCGCCACGTTAAAATCTTCTATTGCTTTACCATACTTACCCACAACTCCTAAAAGCGAACCTCTATTATAATACGCTGAGGCGTATTTACTGTTTAGGGATATTGCCATACTATAGTCCTTTATTGCTTCAGCGATTAAACCCATTTTCTCATAAACCACCCCCCTATTACAGTAAGCAGCCGGATTCTTAGGATTTAATAATATGGATTTTTTACAATCTCCAAGTGCTCCCCTATGGTCTCCATCCTCTCTTCTTATTTTAGAACGATTTAATAGTATATTTGAAATTACTTCCTTATTATCCAAATTTTGTAGATAGCAACCATGCGTAACACTCTCTTCATCAAATTGTTCTACACTATGCTTTACGTAAAACGTATTGGGAAGACTCATCCCTTTGTGACCAGTCTCAATATTTATCTTCTGCTTACCGTCATCATATCTGACAAAAATATGCTCAGGGACATTAACACCAAATAGAGGTAAGCCCAACCTCTCCGCAATGGACAGGTATAAGATAGAGAGGCCAACACAATTTCCTTTTCTCCGATCAATTACTTTATTTAAATACAAATCCTCTAGATTACCAGTTGGAACATAAATAAATCCCAGTTCATCAAATAGAAATTTATTTATAATATTTATTATCCATTTGGGTCCATCGCCGTCTGCAATTCGTACCTTTATCATTCTTGCATACCAATCAACACACTCTACATAATCCTCTACCTTAATTCCTGAATATTCATCTTTTGCTAAAAGCAGTGACACCTCAGCAATATCAAAGTGCTCATCGTCTACTGTTATTAAATTGTCAAGCAGTCCATTATCTGAATATTGTACCTGGTCGTATTGGATGGTTTGTGGGTCTTCAAAGATGTTATTTGCAAATATACTTTTTGAGCTACCGGCCAGGAGTAGAACACACATCAGCATATTTATAAACCAGATACCCTTTGTCACTTTATCTCTTTTCTTCCTGGCAGTTTTCATGACAACAAATCTCTCTTTTCTACTTTACAATTAAAAAATAACCCAAATACATTAAAAGTCCTTGACTCACAAGTATATTTTCAATAGCATTAATTTCACTTTAACTTCATTCTATTAATTATAAAATCAGAAAAAAAATGCGAAAGAGAATACTCTTAATATCTGGAATTTTATCTTCATTTCTCCTTATATCAACTTTTATTTTTGCAAGAGAAGAGCCTCCATCCCTGTTTGAAGATTTTAATTTTCAAATGGGAGAAACAGCAGCGGAATTTGTAACTGAGTCATTTGAGGATTTATTTGATATTTTTGGCAACTACAGTAAGCTGACTGAATCACAAAAAGAAGATTCATGGAATGAATACAAAGGGAAATACGTAAGATGGAACGGAATTGTCAACTATAAAGGTTTAACCGATGACAGCTGGAACAGGGCTGGTATCAGGCATAGTGTAGACACAAATGTAGAGTTAATGTTTAATGAAGACAAAAAAAGAATTGTCAAGATGATAAACAAAGGAGACCGTATCACCTACACAGGAAGATTATCAATCCTGTTTGACAGGAACCTGCTGTTTAAACTGGAAGACGCAAACATAGAAGCAATTAATGATAAAACGGTCGTTGAATTAGAAAGTAAAAGAGAGGAAGAGAACGCCATATCTTCACAGCCCTCTTACACGCCAGAAATATCTACTGATACGGACTTAAAAGAGTCTCCTGAAGGAGAAGATACTCTAACCTTTGAATCCCTGTACAAAATTTTTGGTGCGAATAGTAGCGTGTCACAATCAAGAAAAGAAGAACTGTGGGATTCTTACAGAGGAAAGGACGTAGAATGGCAAGGGATTGTCAATTACAAGGGTTCAGGTGGAAATGATTGGAACAGGATCGGCATCAGGCATAATGTCGGCACAAATGTTGAGTTAAGGGTTGATGAAGATAGTAAAAACTTAATTGAGATGATAAAAAGAGAAGATAAAATTACTTACACCGGTAAACTGGCAAAACTGTTTGGAAGAAATCTCCTATGCAGTATTGAGGACGTTGATATAAAAAAGATTGGCGATAAAGAAGTCGCAGAAATTGAAGAAGCATTGGCATTGGCATCTTCACCGTCCGGGTCAGACACTGATAATACAGCTGATAAAGAAGTTATAAAAGAACCTGAGATTATAATGGAAGAATCAATGGTACCGAAAGTTACAAAGAAAGAGGACATAGAAATTATAGAAACCATGGACGGACTGATAAAAATACCTTTCGTAGAACTCGATGCACTATTTGGCAGGAATAACAGAATGACTGAATCGCAAAAGGATAAACTTTGGAAAGAATACAAGAATAAATATATTAGATGGACTGGAGAGGTGGTGTCCAGAGGAAAAGGGAGAGTGAGCGGCATCAGGATGGCGATAAAGCACACAGAAGGTACTGATGTAGAGTTAGTTTTTAATAACGATAAAGAAAACTTGGTCTTGGATACAAAAAAAGGTGATAAAATAACTTATACCGGTAAACTTAGTACCAGATGCGGTTATATCCTTCCGTATAAATTAGATGACGGCAATATAGAAAGTGTTTTAAAAGAAGCGGGTACAACAGAATAGTTTATTGTAGCGGAGGCTTTACCGCCCGAATAGGTATCTGTCCGAACGGTATTGCCCGGCGGTCAGGCGGATAGCCTGCGTTTCTCCATATGTGATGTGGCCACGAAAATTCCACAACCTCAAGGTTGCGGCTACCCGCCCGAACGTAACGTTAGGTACGGGCGGGCAAAATCGCTCATTTTAATTCTACACGAACAGAAAGTGAGGTGTACTATTGTTGAGAAAAAGTTTTTTCCCCTCATTTCTAATCCTGCTTATGCTGGCCTGCTTCAATACTGTTGTTGCAACAGCTCAGGAGGTTTCCAAACATGACAAGTTAATTGTCAAAGGGAACAGACTGATTGTAAAAAAGAAGTACAATGAAGCTCTTGACGCATACGATGAAGCGACAAAGCTCAAATCAGATTCCTTCATAGGCTGGTATAATAAAGGTATAGTTCTAAACCTGCTTAGCAGATATGAAGATGCTGTAGTCGCACTTAACCAGGCAGTCAAGATAGAGCCAAATAACCATCAAGCCTGGTTTGTGAAGGGAAACGCATTAGACCATAATACGAAATTCGATGAATCTATCTCCGCATTCGACAGAGCATTGCACCTCAAACCAGACTATGTAGAAGCTCTCTATAAAAAAGGAAATGTGCTTGACCATATTGGAAGATACGAAGAAGCAATAGAAACATATAATAGAATAATTGATTTAAATCCAAGTTCACATGAAGCCTGGAACAATAAGGGACTTACACTCGCACGAATACCGGATAGAAGAACAAAGGCAATAGAAGCGTACAACAGGGCAATTGGTATAAAACCAGATTATTACGAAGCGTGGGTGAACAAAGGAAATGCTTACGTACGTATAAGAAACTATGAGGACGCTGTTAACTCCTATGAAAAGGCAATTGACATAAAACCAGGAGAACATGCTGCCTGGGCGGACGTAGGATTTACACTTGCCGATCTTGGAGAAAATGAGAAGGCAGTAGAGGCGTTTAGAAAGGCAGTAGAGCTTAAACCAGATTCTTACGCTTCATGGAACGGTATAGGCCTGGCACTTGACAAACTGGGAAGATATGAGGAATCAGTAACCGCTTATAGAAAAGCTTCAGAGATAGATCCGGACTCATACGGTGCGTGGACAAACCTGGGACTTTCCTACTCCCGCGTAAACAAGCACAATGCCGCCATAGACGCATATAATCATGCCATCCAACTTCAACCGGATTCATACGAAACAATAACAAACAAAGCCCTTGAGTTGACAAAGATTGAAAAGTATTCAGATGCATTTACCGCTATTGAAAAAGCCATTAACCTTAAACCCGATTATCCTCAAGCCTGGAATGTCAAAGGCGATGTTCTCATCAAATTAGGAAAGCTAAGTGGAGCTATAAAAGCCTATGACATGACCACTAGAATAATTCCCGATAATGATGCCTATGAGATTCCCCGTCTTGGAAAAATAAAATATCAGGCATTGAACAAAAAAGGCCTCACTTTCGTTCGTAATCAACAATTTAAAGAAGCGGCACTAGAGTTTGAAAAGGCCCTTAACATAGACCCAAACTCCTACGCAACCTGGTTGAACAAAGGACTCGCTGAAGTGAGGATTGATAAATTAGACGAAGCACTAAAGGCATTTGACAGGGCAACAACGCTAAATCCGGGTTCCCATGAAGCATGGAATTACAAAGGCTTTGTGCTCGAAGACCTTGGAAGATTAAAAGATGCCATATCCTCATTTGACAGAGCAATCAAAGTTAATCCAAATTTCATTGCAGCCCTTAACAACAAGGGCCTTGTCCTTGATAAACGGGGAAAACACGGTGAGGCAATTGAGGCTTACAACAGCGCAATACAGGCAAACCCTGCGTTTGATGCCGCATGGTTTAACATGGCCTGTGCATATTCCCTACTAGGTGAAAAGGATAATATGCTGGATTCATTAAAAAAGGCATTAGACCTGAACCATAGATATAAAATGGGATTACAACAGGTACCTGACTTCCTGCGATACAGAAATGATCCAGAATTTCTAAAACTGTCGGGAAGATAATCAACTTAAACCAGAGATATGCAAACGTTTGAATAGCTTTTGCGATATGAATAGAATAAACAAGAGGAAACTGATAGGTATACCAACAGGAAAGTAACTCAATGGCATTGCGGTTAAGCAGAGTGAGTTCTCAGAGAAAACAATGAACATTCAAGTAGCGGTATTATGCGATTCGGCAGTAGAGTATCAAAATCGGCTTTGTATTCTTGGCACTTTTGACACAATCAGTACGCATCAACTCCCTGCGACCAAACCACAATGTTCAATAGCATTACAAATATTATGGACCAAAATTGAAGAAGGCACTCACACGATAAAAACCAGATTCATGGATGAAGACGGCAATCCAACATTAAAAACTGTTAACTCTACTGTCAAGATATCAATTCCTCCAACATCTACCTTCCTTACTACAAATCACATCCTTAACATCCAACAATTAAAATTTACGAGGGCGGGTAATTACCTGATCGTCATTGATATTGATGGAAACATGCAAGCAGAGATTCAACTCCAAGTACTGCAAACAGAAGAAAAAAGCTGATCAGACATTTAGCTGACGTACCATAGCTTATGGTGATACATCATCTGGGCCGTTAAAGTTTAAGACCTCATGGCTCATTAGTATGTTTGGGTGAATATACCAGTCTCCAGTAAAAGCCCTTGTTGCAATCCTATGTGCAGCCTCAGCTTCCTTCCCTGCGGTCACTGAATACGTTAATCCACTCGTAACCCCTCCCAATACTGCATATACCGCCTTAAATGGCAAATAGCCCGCTGATGTAATTACACTAGCAGCAACCAACCCGGTCTTTCCTACAGGACCATGTTCCGCGTATGTCTTGGCATCTGCACTCTTAAGAGAACTACATTGCAAGAAAAAGCTGGTACAGGAAATAAGCGCTACTATTATAAATATTTTTCTCATTCTTTTACTCCTCTACAATAAAATTAATATTTTTATGTTTATGACAAGTTTTACTTAAACATGAAATACAAAGTGTGGTTTAGTCCAGAACTTGTTTACCATTCCGCTATATTATTGATATTCACGCATAAAACAGTCGCAAGTTCTAGCCGTATAATTTTGTGGAAAACAGCAACTTACTCGTCTATAGGCAAATGTAAATATTTTAATGAAAAACTATGGCAACCTTACAACGAAGGACGATTCAACTCGCCGGTTTTCACCCGAAAGGCTATCAAACGCAGTCACAAATGACAAACTCGTTTAATAAAGTTATTTTCTGTGCCTGATCGGTTAACGGCCTGGTTGGATATACGTGTAAACGTATCTGTAGACTCGATAGATATTTAACAATGTGGATGATAGTTCGAACACCCGATTGTAACAGTAACAACGCAACAACGAGATGATTAAATTGTATAACACAGATATCTAAAACTTTCAAGCCTTAAAACTTGTCTCAATATCAAGATTCTTCTTTCTGACAATTACATTTGTAAATTTGGCTTTATCAATGTTATTTTGTATCTTGGTTATCATTTCAACGAGCAACCTGACATAAACAAATTAAATGCACTTGACAATTATAAACGCAATAAATATCATTGTTACTAAGAAATAAATTGTAATTAGAACCCGTATTTTCTGAAAACAGCAATCTAATAATTAACCATAAAGGAGAGTAAATGAATATAGGCAAATTTACTACGATCATCTGTTTATTAGCTTTTGTCGTTATCAATGTTGTAACAGTATCATCTGCTATTGCAGATGAATCGAAACCTAAGATAGGTTATGGAAGAGGAGGAAGGATGTCTGGCGGTTCTAAATCAGCACGTGCAGATGAACCTATCCAGCCAATCTCAATTAGCTTTGACTACAACAGAGCAAAGGTGGAGCTAGGAAAGAAACTGTTCTTTGAACCCCGATTGTCTAAATCAGGATGGCTCACCTGTAATTCCTGTCATAACCTCTCAACTGGTGGTGCGGATAACTTACCCAGCTCTATCGGGCATAAATGGTTTTTTGGGCCTATAAACTCACCAACCGTGCTGAATGCAAAATTCAATCTGGCACAATTCTGGGATGGCCGTGCAAAGGACTTGAAAGAACAAGCTGGAGGCCCAATAGCTAATCCTTTTGAAATGGGCTCAAACCATGAGTTGGCAGTGAGCATTTTACAATCAATACCCGAGTACGTACAATGGTTTGGTGAAATATATGGATTAGAAGAGATGTATGGAGATGAAAAAATTAATATAGATCAGGTTACTGATGCTATCGCCGCATTTGAAGAAACGTTGATCACCCCAAACTCGAAATTTGATATGTGGCTGAAAGACTATGATAATTCAATTTCCGAATCAGAAAAGGAAGGATATGATTTATTTAAAAAGAAAGGTTGTATTGCCTGCCATAACGGTGTAGGTGTAGGAGGAAACTCTTATCAGAAATTTGGAATGGCAAAACCGTATGACAAAGACACCCACACTCTTGGAAGATACAACGTAACAAAAAACGAGAAAGATAAATACGTTTTCAAAGTCCCACTGTTGAGAAATATTGAGCTTACAGCCCCCTACTTCCATGATGCAAGCACATGGGATTTGGGCGAGGCAGTTAATATCATGGCGGAATATCAGTTGGGACTTAAACTTACTGACAGTGAAACCAGCAAAATTGTGGCATTTCTACGAACTTTAACCGGAGATCAACCTTCAGTTATTTTTCCAATACTGCCACCTTCGACTTCTACGACTCCTAAACCTAATCGGAATTGATTCTATTCAAAATAGATGTGGATTAAGCTTCGCTTTCTGCCGTTACGCAGGAAGCGAAGTGAATGCATCAATAGCAGATTAATTTGTTTGCAAACCAATCCACTAAGCTATGTTCAGGTTCATGAAAGCTGTGTAACCTTAAAGTGCCTCCCACCCAATTGATACAGTTTCGATAGGTTTTTCTCATTGATAAGAATATGGAAATTAACACCGGAATTTATAAATGTACGATCCAGGACCTGGCTATGTTCATAAATATATGCCAGTAATTTTCCATTACCGGCATTGCATTCAAGTTTAATCTCCGTGACACCTCTATTTGCAAAACTGACCATCTCCTGCTTCAACTTTTCCAGACCATTTCCGGTCAATGCAGAAACAGATACTACCTTGTCATATTTACTTTGAAAAAAAGTAATGATTGACGAATCTTTTAATGCGTCTACTTTATTGAGGACCATTATTAAGGGTTTTTTGTCACACTCAAGTTCCTTGAGAACATTATTAGCCGCTTTAACCTGTTCAATTACATCAGGAGAACTGACATCAACAACATGTAACAAGAAATCCGCCCATATTACTTCTTCAAGGGTAGCTTCAAATGATGAAATTAAATGGTGAGGAAGCTTTCTAATAAATCCTACGGTGTCACTTAAAATAACCCTTTTACCGTTTCCTAAATCACATAAACTGGTTTTTGTATCAAGGGTGGCAAAAAGTTTATCTTCAACAAATACTCCGGCCTCCGTTAATTTATTCATTAAGGTCGACTTGCCGGCATTTGTATACCCTACCAGGGAAACGGTTGTATGTTCTTTTCTTGACTTTGCCTGTCTCTTCCTGCGTTCTGTAACCTGCCCAAGTCTTTTCTTCAAAGCAAGCACTCTTTTTGATATCAACCGCTTGTCTACTTCTAATTGTTTTTCCCCGGGGCCCCTGGTACCTATGCCTCCTTCTATCCTGGAAAGGTGAGACCACATCCTCTTCAAGCGGGGTCTTGTATATTCGAGTTGTGCCAGTTCGACTTGTAATTTTGCCTGAGCAGTCTTCGCCCTTGCGGCAAAGATATCCAGGATCAATTCACTCCTGTCAATCACCTTCGTATCAATGTCTTTCTCCAAATTACTAACTTGTGCGGGAGCCAGATCATCGTCACAAATTACAACGTCTATTTCTTTGTCTTTACACAGTTCCGCTAATTGAGAGACTTTTCCCTTGCCTATGTAACAAGAAGGATCCACCTTTCTCCTTCTCTGCACAACACAATCCACTATCTTTGCTCCCGCCGTTTCGGCTAAACGCTTAAGCTCTTCCAGGGGAGCCTCATCATTTTTGTCTTTATGCAATAACATATAAAGTAATATTGCACGTTCAGCCTTTACTGATAAATCTGTTCTCTTTAGTTCTACCATTTACTGATTACAATTAACGCTTTGTCTTGCAGGCCGCCCTTTTCTTTGTAGCTTTCTTGACTACCTTCTTCGCAACTGTCTTAACTGCCTTCTTAACTACCTTTTTAGCTACTGTTTTCGTTGCCTTCTTAACTACCTTTTTAGCTACTGTTTTCGCTGCCTTTTTAACTACCTTTTTAACGACCTTCTTGGCGTCTGGCTTGCTGGCGGCTTTATACAAAGACTGCATATAGCTTTTTGTTTTTTTCAGACCATGTTTTTTTGCCTGGAAACGAACGGCTTCCAATGTTCTCTTAAGGTTTTTTGCGAGTTTCTGTGTGTCTGATTTTGGATACTCTTTTTTCAACGTACTCAACTCTGCCTTTGTCCATAATTTAACAACACTCTTTTTTACTGGTTTTTTTACTATCTTCTTAGCTGGTTTTTTAGCAGCCATAGAGCCCTCCTCCTTCTAAAGTTATAAAATCTAGATTATTCTTGAAAGTCGCAGTCGTTGTTACTCTTTTGCTCTCTCCCACACTATAAGTGGCTTGTATCATGCGACTTAATTATTGTCAAGAAAAAAATGAGGATTCTCGCACTTTAATTATGACTTCTGTACACTCTTTCCTATGTGTATATTTTTCTTGATTTAAATTGTTTACCTTATAAGATTGAAAAGATTATAACTTTGACACTTTCAGCAAAAAATATTTAATCATGAATACGCTTATAGCACTACCCGCTTTCAACGAAAAAAAAGAGATCGGCGTTATTATATCGCAGATAAAAAAATATGATTTAGACATACTGGTAATAGATGACGGATCTACAGATGGCACGCAAGAGGAGTTGTCGAATATAGAATACATAAACACCATCGTCCATGAAAAAAATCTTGGCTATGGGCAGACTATCATTGATGCCTTCAAATATGGAATCTCAAATGGTTATGAAAGCATAATTACAATGGATTGTGACGGTCAGCATATACCGGATGAGGTGCAGATTTTTCTAACGCAAATATCAAACTACGATATTGTGTCAGGGTCAAGATATCTAATACAAGCTAATAAATCAGATCCACAAATTCCACCCGACAGATATGCAATAAATATGGAGATAAACCAAATATTAAGTGAAACAATAAAGCTTAATTTGACAGACTCATTTTGTGGTTTTAAGGCATATAAAACTGAGGCAATAAAGAAAATGAACCTGACAGAAAAAGGTTACGGTATGCCTCTGCAATTGTGGATGCAGGCATGGAAATTAGGACTTAGCATTAAAGAAATTCCCGTTGAACTTATATACAATAATGCGGACAAACGTTTTAATGGCAACTTGGATAATCCTACAATACGATTAAATTACTACAAAGAAATAATTAACAGAGAAATGAGTGAACACTTAAGAAATCAGGTAGCAGTGTAGTTTATATGTACACAATAAAAAAATTCTTAAAAAATATGGTTTCGACAAATTTATCTTTTAAAGAGAAACGTGAGCAAATGGTAAAAACGCAGTTAATAGCCAGAGATATCGTAGACAAAGAGGTACTCCGTGCTATGGCAGAAGTCCCCAGGCATCAATTCCTGCCTGATGATATTTGGGACAGAGCTTACGATGATATGCCTCTACCAATTGAGGAGATGCAAACTATTTCTCAACCCTACATAGTCGCATATATGATCCAGGCACTTTCGATTAAGAAGGGAGACCGGATCCTAGAAGTAGGCACAGGCTCCGGCTATCAAACTGCACTACTTGCAGAAATACACGAGAAAGTTTATACTGTTGAAATCAGGGCACAACTGGCGCACAAGGCGCTGGCGAAGTTAGACGAATTAGGATACGGCGACAGAGTAAAACTTCATATTGCCGATGGTAGTGTAGGTTACGAAGAAGAAGCACCTTTTAATGGTATTATAGTAGCCGCAGCAACTTTTGACATACCTGAAGCACTTATTGAACAACTCGCAGAAAAAGGAAAGATTATAATACCGATTGGCGGTACTGACATACAAACTCTAGTCAGGGCTACGAAAGTAAAAGGAAAATTAATAGAGGAAGAACTCTTTAAATGTATGTTTGTTCCATTGGTAAGACAAGAGTTCGAAAACAATTAGGTTTAGCAGTGAATATTCAACATCATATACCTTCTTTATATATTCATATTCCATTTTGCATAAGCAAATGCATATATTGTGATTTTAACTCAATTGTAATGAAATCACAGGCAGTTGATGAATATTTAAAGGCTATCGAAAAGGAACTTCAATCGGCAACCGGAAAATATTCCTTCAAGACCGTTTTTATAGGTGGTGGCACACCTACTGTTTTAAACGAAAGACAACTAAGTAGGCTATTGAGCATGATCGCCAAACATGTCGATGTCCCCAATCTCGAAGAATATACAATTGAAGTAAATCCGGGCACATTAAGTAATGAGAAGGCTATCATCATGAAAAACAGCCATGTTGACCGGATCAGTATTGGTATTCAATCCTTTAGCGACAGATATCTGAAACTTCTCGGACGAATCCATTCTGCGAACGAAGCAAAAGATGTTTTCTTTTACTTAAGAGAAAAAGAGTTCAAAAACATCAGCATTGATCTAATTTACGGTTATCCTGCTCAAACTTTAAACGAATGGAAGAGAGACTTACAAGAATGTTGTGAATTAGACCCGGAACACATCTCTGCTTATTGTCTCACGTATGAACAAGGAACACCAATTGTGAAGCTGACAGATTCCGGGACCCTAAACAAATTAAGCGAAGAAGAAGAGTTGAAGATGTATGAATTCACAAATGACTTTCTCTGTGATAATGATTATAATCATTACGAGATATCAAATTTTGCAAAGCAGGGTAAAGAGTGTCGGCATAATACCGTCTACTGGGAAAACAGAGAATACGTTGGCGTAGGCGCCGGGGCATTCTCCTATGTTAATGGCGAGCGATACTGTAATATAAAAAATGTAAAAGAGTACGTTTCTTCTGTAAAATCAAAAAAGGAATTGATATGTTTTTCAGAAACGCTACCTCAAAAGAAACGTGCTTCTGAAATACTCATTATGGCGTTGAGGATGACGTCCGGTATCTCAAGGAAGGAATTCATTCAAAGATCCGGTTTTGACTTAAACGAACTTTTTGAAAAACAATTAGATAATCTTACACAAGCAGGCTTAATAAACTTCGATGATGAAAGAGTTAAGTTAACAAGGAAAGGTCTGTCTATGGCAGACTCAGTAATGATGGAATTTGTGTAACAATTTTATTAAGGAGCTATTAAATTGATTAACGCAATAGATTTAAGAAAAGGACTGGTTATAAAGATCGACGGAGAACTTTATACCGTATCAGGCTATAACCACGTTACGCCAGGTAAGGGCCGCGCGCATATGCAGGTAAGCATAAAAAGTTTAAAACAGGGCAATGTCGTACAAAAACGTTTCAGGCCATCAGATAAGGTGGAAGATATATTTGTGGATCGCAGAGACATGGAATATTTATATCAGGAAAGAGATAACTACTGCTTTATGGACACAGAAAACTACGAACAGGTCTTTCTTTCAAAGGATGTCCTTGGAGACGCGATGTCATATATAGCGCCAAACTCCAAAGTATCGGTTTCTCTTTACAATAATAATGCCATCGGAATAGAACTTCCCTCCTCTGTCATATTAAAAATTACAGAAACAGATCCAGGCACAAAAGGAGATACCGTAACAAATGTATTCAAACCGGCAACAATGGAAACTGGCTATGTAACCAAAGTGCCACTTTTTGTAAATACCGGTGAAACGGTAAAAATTGATACACGTACTGGTGAATTCATGGGTCGAGCATAGAATAAATAAGTGTGAAGTTTCTAAAGTGAACTAAAATACCTAAAGTCAAAAATTGTTTTTTCTCCACAACTTTAGATCACTTCAAACTTCCTGCCCGAACTGATTGGCAAGCGGGTAGGCACTTGTAAATTTTTATGAAACTTAAGAAAATGCAAACAAACATAGAAGAATCTATAAAAATATATGGCAAAAAGATTGATGACCTGCTCAAAGAGATCATCCCACCGGACAGAGATGATTATCTAAGCGAACCGATATGGCATCATCTGAGAACGGGAGGAAAACGCATAAGACCTGCTATATGCCTGATTACGTGCAAGGAGCTGGGCGGTAATCCCGATGAAGCACTTCATTTTGCACTGGCTATAGAAATTTTACATAATATGTTTCTTCTGCACGATGATATAGAAGATGAAGATACCATGAGACGTGACCAGCCAACCGTGTGGGTCAAATATGGTGTTGCCAATGCTATCAATGCCGGCGATTATCTACTGGCACGGGCATACCACTGTATTCTCATAAGTCCGATACCATCAGACAGAAAATTGAAGCTCTTAGAGATATTTACTCTGACATACGAAAAAACGGTGGAAGGTCAGGCACTGGATATTAATGCAAGAGGAGAGACGGATTATACTGTTGAAAAATATCTTGAACTGGTGAGGCTGAAAACGGGGTATTACCTCGCTTGTGGAATGGTCGGAGGTGCCGTAGTAGCATCGGGTAATAATATTGAGGGAACTATAGATAAGATCTGGGCGTTAGGTAAGTTGATGGGACCTGCCTTCCAGATAAAAGACGATTTAATTGATTTAACGGTAGGCAAAGGACGCGGAGGAGTTATCGGCTCAGATATTAAAGAAGGGAAAGCTAGTTTCTTATACGCTTATACGTCAGAGTTAGCAAATGATAACGACAAGACAGCACTTATCGAGATAATGATGAAACAAAGGGAAGATACAACTGATGATAATGTACAATATGTTCTGGATATTTATAATAGGTACGGTGCTATTGATCATGCACAAAAGTATGCCAATGATTTAATAAAACAGACTTATGATATAATCGATGAGATACCAACAACCAATAAAACGGTCTTTAAGGATATCGCCAACTTTATGTCTCAACGTATGACATAAGAGCTAATAGAGATTCATTAATAATTTTTTTAACAAAGGAAAGTATATGAAAAACATCAGTAAATTTACTAGTTACAATCCAATTATTTGCCTCATACTGGCAGCATTCTTAATATATGGATGCGGAAAAGAAGAAGTACCGCAAGTGGCTGCTGTTCAGGAAACGGTAAAAGTTACAGAAAAAGTCGAGAAAAAAATTGTCGCCAAGCTTCCGAATCTGGGTCAAAACGCGGAAGATTATTATACTTTCGGTATTAAAGCAATAAAAGAAGGAAACTTTACTATGGCAGTTCAGGCATGGGAAAAAGCGATAGAAATTGATCCAACTATGGTAAAAGTATATAATTATCTGGGACGAGCCTACTATACACAGGGCATGATAGAAGGGGCAATCGATGCTTATAAGAAGGCAGTCGAGCTCGATTCTGCAAACCCGAAAAGTTATATAAACCTTGGAATTGCTTATAGGTACGACGAAGAATATGAATTGGCAATAGAAGAGCTCAACAAGGCAATCGAATTAAATCCTCTTTCCGCACTTGCGTACGATGAGATAGGTATGTCCTTGATGAAATTAGAAAAACACGACGACGCTATTGCCGCGCTTAAGAATGCGGCAGCTATTGATCCGGAATTCCCACAACCACATAATCATCTTGGGGTCATTTACCTGATGCAGGGAAAGTCAAAAGATGCCGATACCGAATTTAAAAAGTTCGAGGAATTAATGAAAGAAAAAAATGCGAAACAGGCAAAA
The DNA here is from genome assembly GCA_018670825.1 of Candidatus Scalindua sp. Lineage (GTDB taxonomy): Bacteria > Planctomycetota > Brocadiia > Brocadiales > Scalinduaceae > Scalindua. The sequence goes on from JABHIW010000066.1 coordinate 32,601, forward strand.
ATAATGGGTGGATCATCACATTAAAAGGTCTGAATATTCAATTTGCCGGTAAGGATAATTCATGAATTGTCCCTACCGTTATAAATTTTTACTAACAATAAGATAATAACAGGAAACTAATCTATGAAAAAATATTTATCAATCACTTGCCTGGCTCTGACAATTGCATGCATTACCTTCACTACCGGTTATGCACATGAGGGAACAGAACTCTCAACAAAAGACCTTGCAAGCCAGATTGGAAAAACAGAAACAGAACTAAAGGAAATAGACAAGAAAATTATTGCATACAATGAAACAGTCAAGTCCAACCCAGACGATGCAGACGCGCATTTTAATCTCGGTAAGCTGTATGAACAAAAGATGAAATTCAATGATGCAATATCAGAGTACCAGAAAACAGTTCAGCTAAAACCGAATTTCATTAAGGCACGCGTTAACCTCTCCCTTGTCTATACCGAACGTAATATGTATGAAGAAAGTGTCGGTGAACTGATACAAGCATTGAAGATAGACCCTGAAAACGTGGATGCACATAAATATCTAGGGCGCTCCTATTATAAAACCGGTTTGCTGAATGAAGCACTTGAAGAATTCAACAAAGCCCTGGAGTTTGAGAAAAAGGATCCGGAAATTCACTGCTACCTTGAAAGCGTTTATTTTAGCATGGGACGGCTGGATGATGCAGTCGCTGAACTTAAAAAAGCAATTGAAATCGATCCACAATTTAAGACAGCACACCTTAATCTCGGCTTTGTCTACTATGAACAGGGCAAACTTGACATGGCAATGGAGGAATATGAACTTGCGATTGGTATCGATCCAAAATTCGCAGACGCATACAGTAATATGGGCCTGGTTTATTGTGAGAAAGAGATGTTTGATGATGCCATTACCATACTCAAAAAAGCCATAGAAATAAATCCTACGTTACCTGACGCACACAATAATCTGGGTTTTGCATATTGGAAGAAAGGCCTTAAAGACGAAAACAAAGAGCTTAAAGATAAAGCCATGCGTGAGGTCACTATATATAAAGGTTTGATAGGGGCACAATAGTCATTTAATGAAAGTTTTTGATCACTTTTTGGTAAAATTCTCTTTTTACAATTTTGATTTTTAGTGTAGGGATATGTTTTACCGTTTCCCACAAACAAGGGTTTGATAAATCAAACCGCTACATTAATTCCATCCAAACGTAGGGGCAATTCTTAAATTGCCCCTACTTCAGCACAAAGGCTACTTATGCGAAAGCTTTCGGTCAAAATAGCCATTATACTTTTTGCTATCGTTCTCACCATAATAGCGACCATATCCACCCTTCTCTTTCTCATAAACAGTGGAAAACTAACACACTTTATTGAGCAGAAGATCAAAACAGATACAAATTTCGATATCAAGATTAAAGATATCCATCTGGACATTTTTTCCGACCTTCAGTTAAAGCAAATCAGGGTAAAAGGTTTTAGTGGTCAGGAACAATACACACTTGGATGTAACACCATTACTATTCGTTATAATCCCTTTGATCTTCTGAAAAGAAAGATAAAAGGAGTAGACCTTTCTGATGTTCAAATCATTCTGGATGCAGAAAAGGGAAAAACAAACAGCTCCCCTACCTCAGATGATCACGAAATTTCCTCCATCAACATAAAAGATTTTTACCCTGAGCACCTCATCATTGAAGAGTTCTCCATTAATAACACAGAGGTAAAGATTACGACAGGTGATTATCTCTTTACATTATCGGAAACGGATCTTCAGATTAAAGGAATTCAATCGACAAAGCCTTTTGATATTTCTATACACGGAGATTTTTCACTTTCAAATATCAGGAATACTACTCAATCAAACCTGACTGGAAAAATTGACATAAACACAAAATACAATCTGCCGGATGACGAGCTATCAATCCTGGACGGCTCTTACTTTTTCGTAAACAATTTAGAAAAATTTTCTATTAATGGCAAAGCATGTTCTATTTTCTCCTCACCTGAAATAAACTGCAATATAAGTGCGCATGATCTACCGGTTAATAACGTCCCTGATTTGTTGAACAATTTTCAAATCCCGGCTTTACCATCTCTGACTTTAGGAGGAACTGGTGACTTTAATCTATCTGTCCGGGGGATCCTTAAAAAATTAAAAGTAAGTTCAAAGAGCTTGATACATAACCTGAATTTGAAAACTGAAAAAATAACCTTTCAGGCAAATGTGGTGGAGATGCCAATAGAGGCGACCTTGACCCTTTTCAATCCGGAAGGTATACTCCATGCTAAGGGTAAAGTCACTATACATCAGGGTCATCTCCAGGCAGCGAATGGGCAAATAACCTCACTCGAAATTCCAACAGAATTTACCGTACGTTATCCGGCTCAAATAACATTATCCTCAGGACTTATTCATGGGGAATTACACTATGGCAGCATCCACTTCCCGATCAATAAACTTATTTCAAGCACTAAGACAAATATAGACCTGAAGCAAACGGGAAAAATACTGTTCTGGACACAAATCGATACAAAATTTTCAGGTCCCGCAAACATTGTCGGTAATATTGATATGAAAGAAAATGTGATCAGAGACATCACTCTTAAAACTCACGACATAAGCGGCAAAGACCTCTCAAAAGCGTTGAAGTCAATTATTCCCGAAAATTATAAAGATTGGTCACTAGATGGTAATATTTCAATAAACACCACCATCAAAACCATTATAGACAATGATGATAAGCATAAATCTCAGAATATGACAACCGTAACCGACCTATCCCTTTCTCAACTTAAATTCGCTTCACCCGACTATGATCATTTTGCAGAAGGAATAAACGGCCACATTAAAATAAATATAAATACCGATAGTGATATTCAAAAATTCTCTTTTTCTACTAAAGGCACTATAGAACCGTTCCTTATCCAACTCGGAGTGTTTACTACAGACATGAGAAGCAGAAAAACATATATTTCCCTCAACAGTAATTATGACAACTACAAAAAAAAGCTAACCGGAATAAAAGGTGATTTTTCCTGTGATGATTTAGGAACTCTGACCGTGGTGGGAGATATCCTGAGCATAACCGATAATCCCCAAATTGATATGAACATAGAGATGAAAAAGTTTGACAATGCCGTCTTCTTTGAAACCTTCGTAAAAGACACCATACAATATTCTAATCCTGTCTTATTCGATACCCGTATTGAAGGAGAATCAAATTCGCTCCTTTCCATTAAGGGGCTTGAAAATGACCTGGCTATAAATGGACATATCAATATAAACGATTTAAGCCTTATATACGGAGATACTACTATTGAAGATGCCAGTGTTGATCTTCCCATTTCCATAATATATCCCCGATCCGGCACGTTAATACGAAAACAGGATATTCCCGATTCACAATACGGGACTGTTCAATTAAAAAAGCTCTCTTACGGTCCACTAAAAATAGAGGATATCCGGATCAGTCCCATAATTATTTCAAATAATTTTTTTATTAAGGGGCCTTTTAAGATTCCGGTTTTTGACGGTACGATAGACATCAGGAATGTATCCGTGGAAAATGCGATAAACAGTGATAGAAAAATTAAACTTGAATTCCAGCTTAACAATATCAACCTAAAGAAAATAACAACTACGTATAAACTCACACCCTTTGAAGGGACCTTAAGCAGCTCTATTATGTCTTTCTATCAGCAGGGAGAGAAGCTCTATTCAGATGATGAGATAAACATCAAGCTCTTCGGAGGAAGCATTACCGTAAGAGATCTAACGTTAAACAACTTTCTGAAGTCCATGAGGGAAATAGGATTTTCGGCGGAAGTTAACCACCTGGACTTAGGGCAAATGTCCAATACCTATCGCGAGTGGGGAAATATTACCGGTATCATAAATGGACACATAAAGGATTTCAAATTAGTCACCAGAGAACCTTCCAGCTTTGAGATTGAAATAAAAACAGAACATTATCCGAAAATCAAACAAACCGTCAGTGCAAAATTCATTAAGAATTTTGTTCCCGGTGTTGGAAATGTGTTGGACAAAGTCGGTTTTACAAACTATAAATACGAAATAATGGGACTGCATGCCCTTCTGGAAAATGACTATATTAAATTGCAAGGTGCAGTCAGAAAAGGAGGAAAAGAGCTTTTTATGAAAGGTGCCGGGCTGAAAAAACTCGACATTGTCTTTCCCAATATCGACAGGAGAGTACCATTCAAAACATTCATGAACTCTTTCAAGGGGATCTTGGACTCAGATTTTGATGACACGAAGTTACAGTTTAAATAAAGAGCAACAAAAAATTTACCCGGTAAATAAATTTATGAAAAAACTAATTAATAGGGTTTTGCAGGGGCAATTCATGAATTGCCCCTACAAATGGAGGTACTTAATGTAGTGGTTTGATTTATCAAACCATGTTTGTGAGGCACGATAAATCGTGCTGCTACACTAGGGAATAAAGTCCAAATTCATACATAATTATATCATAAACTAGTCTGTGAGAATACTCTCACAGACAGATTGAAAGGAGCAACTCTATGAAAAAACAAATGGTAAAATATCTTGCGCTTCCGCTATTGGCATTCTTTATTATTAGCTGTGCTGTGATTACGGTTAACGTCTACTTCCCAACTGAAGCGGTTGAAGATGCTGCCGGAAAAATTATTGATGAAATTCAAGGTGAAGATGATCCACAAAATAAGACAGGCAATGGTGACAAACAAAGCTTTTTTCAAAGGAGTGTTCCTTTTAGTATTTTTGGAGGTTCCACGGTTTATGCAGATGATATAGACATTGACCTGACAACTCCAGCCATCCGAAAATTGATAGACGCCATGAAAGCACGTAATTCAGCAATCATGCAGTTTAAGAACAAAGGCGCTATTGGTGAAACTAATAACGGTATTCTTGCAGTTCGAAATATGGATGGTCTAGCCGGAGAAGAGATCAGAACGGTTAAACGTTTGCTGAGAGCGGAAAATAACGACCGTGAAATGCTCTATAAGGAATTGGCAGCAGCAAATAAAATTGATCCGGCAGATATAGACAAAGTAAAAGCTATCTTCGCAGATACCCTTAAATCAAAAGCAAAACCCGGCCACTGGCATCATGATGAAAAGGGAAATTGGACGCAGAAAAAATAACCTACATCGTAGGGGCAATTCATAAATTGCCCCTACGATGTTTTCATTGAGTGTTTTAGATATGATTTTTAGCATCACTAAAGCAAAATGAATCATCTATTGATTTTAATATTTTATTAATAAAAGATATGATATTAACAAATCACGATAAAAGTAATATCGTAGATTAATAGCAATAGAACATCATAATCTGGATTTTGCGTAATTTTTTCTATTGCTCTTACCAAATAAGAAACCAGGATAATGAAAATGTGTAAACTAAATATCACAAGAAACGATGGGATAGCGAGTGTTGTTATTAATAACCCACCCGTTAATATTTTGACAATTGACCTGATTAACGAAGTCAATGTATTCATCAATTCACTAAAGAATGATTACGGCACCAAAGTAGTCATTTTTAAATCCGCCAATAATCAGTTTTTCTCGGCTCACCTAGATCTGAATGTCATTAATGGCACAGAAGAGGGGCAAGCAGCATGTATTGAGTTCAGTCACATGATCAATAATATCAAAGAGATGAAGCAACTTTCAATTGCTGTTGTAGATGGCGTTGCCCGTGGTGGTGGTAATGAATTTATTATGGCTTGTGACCTTGCCTACGGCACCGAGAATGCCGTATTTGCCCAACCGGAGCTGAACGTTAATATCCCCACTGGAGGTCAAGGTGCGGTTCAATTTGCCCGTCGCATGGGCAAGAACAAAGCTCTCCAGGCATTGCTAGTAGGCACAGACTTTACGGCGCAGCAAGCTGAGTCTCTAAACATTATCACTCAGTTCGTACCTAGGGCTGAGATGGACGCTTTCCTTGAGCAACTATTTCAGGTTATCGGAAATTTTGAAGTTCGCGATGTCGTCATGTATAAAGAAATAATCGCTGCTTCTATTAAAGATGAAGGTGCCGGTACAGAGATCGAGTTGCGTTACTTCCTCGATCGTGCCAAGGAGGAAAAAACGCAGACAATTATCGCTGCATTTTTGAAATCTGGTGGTCAGACCGATCGAGAAGCTACAGACTTTCAGGGTGTATTTGCTGATACTGCAGCAGAGCTTACCCTATAACAAGCGATTCACTCAACCGTTATTGCGCTAGCGCTTCATAAAGTTGAGTGATCTTTACGTTATGTTTCATGTGGATCTTCAAATGACGATTAAGATGGAAGAAACGAATTCATCGTTAAAGGGTTTATGTGATCTTATTGCAAATGAAGGAGCCGAATACGCACACCAACACACAGAAATTTTTATAGAAATTATTAGAGGCGCCACGGACAAGGAAATATCACAGGAACAAGTCGACGAAACTTTCAAAATTTTCGCTTTCCTCAATTGGGCTTTAGTAAGTCGAATCTGGTCATATATGAAAAACAGTACTTTGCGAAAAAATTTAAAGGGTCAGATTTATAAAAGCATTGTACAGAAGACTTCGTATGAGTTGTCTGAAGATAAATCAAATGAGAGAGTTGCTTTACTTGCTTCGAAATTAGATCAAGAATTTAGAGAACTTGCGCTTTCACATAACGCAGGGGTAGAAGGGATCGCTGGATTATCTGCGAGGCCATACGCCGATAAAGTAACGGTTGTCGTACTTAAGTGGCTTCAGGAAATCTTCGATCTGAATTATGAAGAAATGGATGACGTTGAGTCACAATTCAATGACCGTGTTGGCAATATTGCAAAGATTGAAGATAGTGCCAGGAAAGTCAATCGCAAGGCTAACCAAAGAAAAAGCGGATTCTTTAAGAGAATATTCGGTTTTTGAAGTTTTGCATCCTGACAGCGCAATGCACTCGATAGGCGGGCGAGTAGGCAAATTACTTAACGGTCAAATTATTTAATATTTTTCCTCCACTTTTTTACTAAAGTAGATAAATTCAGGGTATAATTTCAAAAAAGTCACTTGAATGTTATTAACAATTTTACTACTCTTACAAAGTCGCTGAAAAGCAACTTCCTATCATCTCATCTTAAGAAAAAGATGGGTTGTGACAAATAGTACTTTATACAATTAAAACGTTTGTAAGGGAATATTAAATTAAGGCATCAGCAGACTTGACCTTGACCCCTTTATTTTAACATTTAGAAAACCAGATGGATAAGTAGAGCCATTACGTAGACCGTAATTCTTTAATGCACAAAAACGTGCAACACGTTCAATAAAGGAGATACTATGAAGGGTATTGTTTTTTCAGAATTTCTCGATATGGTAGAAGAGAAGTTTTCCATCGAGACGAGTGAACGCCTTATCGATGAGGTAAAGACATCTTCCGGCGGTGCTTATACGACGGTTGGCACTTACGATTCTCAAGAAATTATGGATATGGTGGCAAAGCTCTCCGAGATTACCTCCATTTCCGTACCGGATCTTTTGAAGACGTTCGGTCGCCATATGTTCATGCGGTTCGCAGAGACTTTCCCAAAGTTTTTTGAAGGAGTGACATCAACCCTTGATTTTCTGCCCATGGTGGATAGCTATGTCCATTTGGAGGTCAGGAAACTTTACAATGATGCCGAATTGCCTTCCTTCACTTGTGTGTCCCCGCAACCTGGCAGACTTGAAATGACATACCGCTCTGCTCGTAACTTGTCTGACCTGGCCGAAGGGATGATCCTGGGCACCGCAGACCATTTTAATGAACGTATCGAGGTGAAACGGGAGAGTATTCAGGAAGACCCTTTGGCGGTACTTTTCATCATTACTAAACTTCAGGAATAAATAAGAACAATGAATGAAATCGAGCTGCTGAAACGAAGACTCCAAAGAGAAAAGAACATACGGCAACAGGCCGAGAAGATAGCAGAAGAGAAGAGCCGTGAGCTTTATCTTAAAGGTGAGGAGCTAAAAAATGCCCTTCAGGCTGAGAGCGAAGCAAAAAAGAAAATCGAAGCCTTATATCAGGAGGTCGAACGCCTTTCCCGCATCGATCCACTTACAGAATTGAGCAATCGTCGTAGTTTCAGTACCGATGCCCTTCGGTTATTACAATTGGCAATCCGGCATAAAAAAAAACTATCCTGCGCCATGCTGGATATTGACTTTTTCAAGAAAGTTAACGATACCTATGGCCATGATTTCGGAGATAAGGTTCTGATTGCCGTGGCGAAGGCAAGCAGAAATCAACTTCGCAAGACAGATTTGCTGGCTCGCTTCGGCGGAGAGGAATTCTGCTTTCTGTTTGCCGAAACCGACCTTAACGGGGCCGCTTTAATAGCTGAACGAATCAGACTTGCGATATCAAAACTGGAGTTCCATTTTGAAAAAATTCGATTTTCAGTCACCGTCAGTATCGGCGTCTCTGGATTGCTTGACTCGAACGACAATATGGAAAATATGATCAAACGCAGTGACACTTCCCTTTATAAGGCAAAAGAAAACGGGAGAAACCGCATTGTTATTTGGGAAAACTGAAAATGGAAAAGTTCCAGAGGTTAGGTCTCAACTTTCAACAAATCAGAGAAAATGGAACAGACACTCAAGTAGTAGCTTTTGTTTTCTGATACATAGAATAGGGCCAAGCCTGCTATTGGCTTAATTTTATCATTCCATAAATATTCTTGCAAAATATAATCGATAACTTTCTCGTATTACAAATTTTATCTCGATGGAGGTGTTGCATGGAGTCTGTTAAAATATCACCAAAGTACCAAGTCGTAATTCCCAAAAAACTTCGGAATTTACTTAATCTTAAACCGGGTCAGCAAGTCCAGATGATCGCTTTTGAGAACCGGATAGAAATGATCCCTGTCTGGCAGATATCTGAAATGTAAGGATTTCTTAAAGGAATCGATACCACTGTTGGAAGGGAGACAGATAGAACGTGAATTTTGTAGCAAGAAGCTCTTTTTAACTTTAGATACTTTAGTTCACTTCCCGTCCGAACGGCTTGCCGGGCGGGAAGGCACTTCAAACTTGGTTGCCGTTCTTTACAGCCCTATTTCCCCATATCCCTTCTAAATATTACTCCGGCAATTAAATACGCGACATATTTTTCGTCTGTTTGCTAATAATTAGCACTTTTAGCTCTGATAACATGAGCCTATTTAATTGCCAGGTTAATAACAACCTGGCGAAACTATACATTACGAAATATTCCCATGCAAATGGGCCAAAGCCCAGGAATCCGGCGACAGGCATTTCAAATATCTTCAGGTCCTGCATGAAAGGCGCTGTGTAAACCCATTTAGATAGCGCCCAGAATTCCAGAATTCCCAAAAAATCCGCAGATAAACCCTGCTGTAAAATGAGAAAGGATTCTGTTCAATGTTCCATTCTCTAAATCCCTTAAGAGAGAATCACCCCTGCTTGAATACACAATCGGTTCTATCAGTAGCACAAAACCAGTCCATACGAGACCGAATAGATATTTTGCGGAACTTTCCGGCAGTAGTAATGGCGCCATTACAAAAATAAAAACGAGACAAACACTCATTCATATTTCTAATACAAGTAGTGACTATTGTTTTCTAAAATAAAATTGAGTTCCCTGCCTGTATTTGTTAAATTTAAAACTTAATTTTTAGGATGCATAATCTATTCGTTAGCCTTCTATAAATAAGGAGATGAATTATGACGATAACTGAAATAAAAAAGATGTCCATTATTGAGCGATTACAAGCAATGGAAGAATTATGGGATTCATTGTGTCATGAAGAAAATGAAATTGAGTCACCAGGTTGGCATAAAGATATACTTGAATCCAGAAGAAAGAAAATTAAAGAAGGGGAAGCGGAATTCGTATCCTTGGAGGATTTAAAATCAGGTAATTACAAATGAAACTACGGGAAGTATTCCTTTTAAAAGAAGCTACTATAGATTTGGAAGAAAGTAGGCTTTTTTATGATTTACAAGAAAAGGGTGTTGGTGATTTTTTTTTTGATTGTCTGATTTCAGATCTTGAATGTTTAAAATTTTATAGTGGAACTCATAGTAAAAGGTTTGGATTTTATCGAATGTTTTCAAAAAGATTTCCGTTTGCTATTTACTATGAAATAGATAACGATATTGTAGAAGTAGTTGCCATATTAGATATGAGACGCGATCCATCTTTGATACAAAGTAAATTAGGGAGAAGAAAAAGCTGACCACTCACAGCCCTATTTCCCCAAATCTCGTCTCAATAACAGCCGGGCGAAACTATACATTACGAAATATTCCCATGCAAAAGGGCCAAAACCCAGGAATCCAGCGACAGGCATTTCAAATATCTTCAGGTCCTGCATGAAAGGTGCTGTGTAAATCCATTTTGACGGCGCCCAATAGTTCCAGAATTCCCATAAGAATCCACAGATAAATCCTGCCGTAAAGAGAGAGAGAATTCTATTTAACGTTCCATTTTCCAGGTCCCTTAAGAGAGAATCACCTTTACTTGAGTATACAATCGGTTCAAACAACATTACAAAACCTGTCCAAACAAGACCGAACAAGTATTTTGCGGAACTTTGCGGCAGTAATAGTGGCGCCATTACAAACAAGAAGCCAAGGACGATACCACCGTAAATTATTCTGTTTGTTACCTTCAGTTTCGCTATATGAAATCTTTCGAAGATGCGAAGAGTATCCAGTAGTTCTGCAGTGAGAAACATTCCGGGCATTATTGTTGCAAATGCCAGCCCCATTCCCAGGCAGAGTTCTACCGGATTAGTAGGTAAACCAATATATTTCCAGTTAACGAGATGCAGGTTGTAGAGCTCAAAGAGCAACCAGATTACTATCGATAGAGGAAGTTGCAGTAGAAAATTCCTTCTTCTGTTAATGATAAGTGAGTTACCCTTTATCCGAAAGATTATAGCATCGATCAAAAAGAGGTAACCCCACCAGCATAGAGGCGTCGTCCATACACCTATGCGGTGTGCAATGTAGGAGCTGTGTTGAAAGATAACTGCAAGTTCAGCGATTGCGATTAAGAAGATACCTACCCAGCCATGCAATCTAAACTCGTACCTTTTCTTTGCTTCAGATTTCATTTTGTTTCCCATTGTCATATTAGAAATTCTATTAAATCCTACCAAACAGTCAACTAACTTTTTAAACTGATTAAATATAGAGTATTTTTCTTCTTGATTTTCTTTTTAACCATATACTATTATAAGTGATTAAAATAATGCAATGTAAATACTATAGGAGACAGCATTATGGATATGTCTTCCGGATGTACGGATGTAATTTTTAATTTATTACACGTAAAAAAAGCTAAGAAAGGAAGGAAACGTATATGAATAGAAAAAAGAAGATGTTTGTATTCTTTTTTATATTTACACTGGCGGCTTGTGGGCTTTTTTCATCTATGAACGCATACGCGGGAGGAGGACTTGGAAAACTTGCGAATGGTGAGGGTAAATGGGCAAAATTCTGGAAACCTATCGAGATGTACCGATGGTGGGACCCGGGACACTACTTTGAACCAGACAATAAGGTTGAAGGTCAATTTCAGGGAACAGATTGCATTACGTGCCATAAAGTAACTACACCGGGGATTGTGCTCGACTGGAAGGCAAGCAAACACAGCGGTGCAATTGTAACCTGCGACAAATGCCATGGTAATGACCATCAGAAGCTCTCTATGCCAACTCCTGAGACCTGCGGAACAAAAGGATGTCATGCCAAACAGGTTAAACAGTTTCATTCTGAAAAGGAAGCGGGTCACCCTGCTCATGCGAGAGCCTTCCACCCTGACGTGGTAGAAGCGGGATGGCAGATCAACAAACCTCAACCAGAGGTTGCCGGCTGCGCGCAGTGCCATTCTATTGAGAATAAATGTGACGCCTGTCATTTCAGGCATCGTTTCAAGGCTTCCGAGGCAAGACGACCTGAGGCATGCGGTTATTGCCATAACGGCCCGGACCATCGTGACAAAGAGTGTTATGAATCGTCGGCACATGGTGTCATTACAAAGATTGACGGAGATAACTGGGACTGGAACAAGAAGCTGAAGGCGGGAAACTACAGGGCGCCTACTTGTGCCTATTGCCACATGTACAAAGGCACACACAACGCAGTTGAGAACGCCATATATTCCCATATGGGAGTTAAGGAAGTTGATCGAGGGGCTGAGGAATTTGCCGCAAAAAGAAAAAAATGGTTAGGCATCTGTAACGATTGCCATTCGTCTCGATTCGCGGCAGCTTATTTACGTGGAGCTGACGAAACCGTTAAGGTAAGCCATACGAAAGTCAGAGAGGCAAAGGCGGTTGTCGAGGATTTGCAGAAGGATGGATTTCTGGAAGCGATGCCAAAGGACCTGGCCCCATATCTGGACGAAGGGCATAAATGGAACCTGGGAGGCAGAATGTATAATATCACAGAAATTGAACGTACATTCTTTGATATGCTTGTCTATCAGGGAACGACGGTTTTCAAAGCAGCCTTCCATATGTCTGCTAATATGCAGACATACGAATTGGGAGCTTTTAAACAGGACGAATCACTGTTGAAAATAAAGTCCGAAGCGAGCAAGCTGAGGCGTTTAAAAGCCCTGGAAACGAAGGCGGGTATAGAACATGTACCTTATGACTTCTGGAAGAAAGGTGAATATACCGATTCACTTACGGTAATAGAAGAAGAGAAATAGACGATTACTGTTTTTCGAGAGGGTAGGAGTGTTGATATCTCCTACCCTCTTTTTTTTTTGGAGTGCGGTAACCATGTCACTGCTTTACTACGCTTCATCACACCCGCCTGCCATTCGTCGGGCAGGAATGGTGCACTCCTTATCTTGTCAGATGTCTTGATATAAATGAGTAAATAGTATTTTAAAACCAATTAAAATGAGAATGATACCGCCGAATGCCTCGATTCTCCTTTCAAAAAGATGGCCTACCTTCTTACCGATTACCACCCCTATCATGGACAGAATAAAGGTCACGACACCGATAATACATGATGGAGTGATAATATCAACATTTAGAAAAGAGAAACTGAGACCGACTGCAAAAGCATCAATACTGGTAGCAATTGATAAAAGTAATAAAAAGGTCCAACTTAATTCTCTGTTTTTTACTGAAGATTCAAGTTTAAAGGATTCATATATCATTTTACCACCAATAACCACCAAAAGCCCAAAGGCAATCCAATGGTCTATATTAGATATAAAGTCCCTGAATCCAACTCCTGCCAACCAGCCAATTATCGGCATAACCCCCTGAAAAAAGCCAAAGGAGAGGGCAATCGCAAAAGCATGTTTGACTTTCAGCTTTTTTAACGTCAGTCCGCAGGTGATTGAGACAGCAAAAGCATCCATTGCAAGACCAACAGCTATTAATAAAATGGATAGTAGGTTCATAGTTCGATTTTATTGTTTAAGTATACTCTCATGACCAACCTCTCTTTCGAGAGGAATCCAGAACCGGAATCCCGCCAGGGCGGACGAGGACGCCTCTTAAAAGAGAGGTTGGCTGGCAGACAGGGATACATCCTGATCGGCCAGAAAGCCAATAGTCATAATCTGTCATTCCCTGTTTTAACCATATTTCCCCTTGATTTAAATTTCATATAGCTTTACAATTTTGTCTTGTTATTTTCTTTCAATATATTATAGCTGTCCCGGTTCTTAATAATAATTTATTTTATCAGTTATTTAAAGGATGGAGGTTTTAATGGATTATCAGTTTCTCATAGACACATACGAAACAGAGAGGATTAAGGTTTTAAGTACCTGGAGTACGTTTAAGGATGAAGACCTTACTGCCCGTCCCCATCCCAATGACAAGCGCGGACGAAACGCACTTGAACAGATGATTCACCAATGCATGGGTGAGAATAAATGGTTTACCGGTATGCTGGGTATTGATGTTGGCGCGCCACCGTTGCCAGAGGAAGAGACACGTATTGAATTTATCAAACGTTATGCAGAGGATTCTCAAAAACGAACTGAAGCCTTAAAAGGAAAAGATAATGATTGGTGGGCGGAAGAAGTCAAATTCTTTGAATTTAATAAGTCACGAGCATGGATTGTAACCAGAAGAATCGCCCATACCGCGCACCACAGAGGACAGCAGACAATGTTGCTTAGAATGCTGGGGCGGGATATTTATAGCACTTATGGCCCTACTGCTGATACAGGTGGATTACAACCGAATAATGCACTGACAATATATCCCTATTCTGACATAGATACAATGATTAAGGAAGAGGTAGCTAGTGGAAATTCCAAGGCGCCATTACCCGGACCGGGAGAAAAACCCTGCACAGAACGGCCGGAATAATTTAATTTAATCTCTTGTGTTGTGTTGGTTTTTGCCAGTTGTTTTAATTTTCATGATAAAAGATAAACTATTATCGACAAAGATAACTAAGTCGATACTGTCGTCATCTGTTGTAAGCATTGTCATCTCAATGTGTTTGCTCGTAAACCTTTTTACACCGGGGATAAGCACGGTTGTTAAAGGTAATAACAGTAGTACAGTTTCGAGCGAATATCACACATGCGGATGTATAACTGGAGTGCATAGCTTAAATCTCTGTTGCTGTGGAGATAAAGAAGCAGGCATGCATGAAACGAAATGTTTGCCTGAGAGAGACTCCGGAAACGCATTCACTACTTTCATTCAAAGCCTGGCATGTGCTGGCGTTCCTGGCCAGTTCATTCCAATATCATACAATGTCAGCCTGCCGGAGGATGGTATTCCCTCACCAGTGCTTTCCTTGCTTTATCATATGGAAAGACGGCAAACCGTCTTTCCAGCTTCCATAAAAATTTCTCTTCCATATAAACCTCCAAGAATTATCTGACTTCACAATAACACATTTTTTATTTTAAAATTATTGCAATCGCAACTATTCGGGAATTGTACGTAAAGACCGGGAACAGCAACAGTATGTTTACGATGCCACTCTCGTAATATAGACGCAATTTACATGATAATTTTATGTATGAATACCGCGTCGAATTCTTTACTTGAGAGTATCTGGCAATCTATCCCTGTCCTAACTTTCATTCCTTCAGGCTTAATGCACGTAAGTCACATAAAGAAGGTAATGACGCACATTCAAGAAAGGTGATATGTTCCATAATTCTCACCAGACAACGAAGAAAATGTTGTGACACACAATTCAAATAAATTTTATTCTGGAGGTATATTATGCGAAAACATTCTTACTCGTGTTGGAAAATAATTTTAGTATGTGCCATTCTTACATTTACATTAATAAAAAACATTGAGGCCAATCACGGCCCTGGATCGGGTGGAGGACCGGTTTCAACGCTACCCGCGCTTACGTCTCGGGCCGGTAGCTTTAATCTTAGCCTCAATACCAGAATGACTGAGCTCGAATCAATTTCCACGAGAAGGCTCAGTGATAAGGGATTAAAATCCGGAGCGTTCGATGCCATTGACCGGACAATTTTACATTCAGCCGGCGCAACTTATGGGGTTACGGATGATTTTGAAATTGGAGTGAGTCTCGGCTGGTTTGAATCAATTAATTTTCGAGAATCAGAGTTGGAAATTGAAGACGGCGAGGCTGAGATTGCACTTCTGAAAGCAAACCCTGATGGGCTTACCGATACATGGCTTACAGGAAAATACCGGTTCTTACGCGGGCCAAAGGGGCACTATGCATTTCTCCTGGGGGTTAAGTTTCCTACCGGCCGTAAAAGTACTCAGAACAATGAAGGTGAACAACTTGAGGCCGTGGAACAACCCGGAAGTGGGTCCTTTGATTATGCGACTGGAGTCGCCTATTCAAGGTGGCTTACGAAGAATTGGATGCTGCATTCGAGTATCAAGTATACTCTTAAAACAAAGGGGTCGAGAGACTATGAAGTAGGCGACCGTATTGATTGGGGTGTTTCCAATACCTATCAGTTAACACCGAAGAATAAATTCCCAAACTTTGCGGCTATTGGTGAGTTCAACCTGAGGCAGCTATTTCGGGATAAAGTTGATGGAACTGATGTAAGAGACAGTGGAAGTACTACCGTTTTTGTATCTCCCGGCTTTAATGTGGGAATTACTAAAAATTTTGGGATAAATACTTCATTTTCTATTCCTATTTATCAAAAAACATTGGGAAGGCAACAGGAAACTAATTATCAAGCGTCTGTTGGTTTTGATTTCCATTTTTAAGCGAAAGGAGCACTCAACATGAAAATTAATTTTATCATATTCTTTTTATTGTTATTTTCAATGATTGGATGTGAAAGCACAAAGCCTCAAACCCTAACTCAAAGTGGGCAACACATTGCAAAAGACCCGGTCTGTGAGTATTTTGCAGATATGGGTTGTATCGATGTTGCAGTAACGGAAAATACGCCCCAATCAACGTATGAAGGAAAAACATACTATTTTTGTAGCCAGAGATGCAAAACAGATTTTGACAAAAAACCTTCAAAATATCTTACAATGCGTTGATTCACTGAGGGTAACAGAGTTTTAGTATATTAATATGCCTGTCATTGCGTAGAGATCAATTCTCTACGCAAGCAGGTAGTCTTATGACGTTATATATATCAGGCCATAAGGGGCACATCTTAATTATTAAGTTAAACCACTTCTCGCTTTTCTCCCTACAATTGAATCACTTACTAAAAACAGGATCCTGTTGTAGATTATTCCTTGACTTTTTTCAGTTTAACAGTCATTCTGAGAGTTTCTTTTTATTGACAAGGTTGATGAGGAAGAAAAGAACGTCATAAGGTGAATTTTTGGCAAAAAGTAGTAAGCAGTAAAACTCACAAACAAGAATGTGCTACATGCAAAAAAGGAAGATCCGGAGAAACAATCTGGTGTGATTCCTGTAAAGTCGTCTATACAAATAGATCTAAGATTGATTGCAAAGATTATTTTGACAAAGGAACTATTTGTGAGATATATAAAAAAAGAGCAAATGATAAGTGAAGCTGGTGATGCGCTCAGTCCCACTGAGTGCATCATTCAGTACTAAATCAGCCTAAGCAAGTGGCAAAGGCGTAACGAAAATCATGCCAGCTGGAATCATTGATTCCTACTTTACTCGTTACAAAGTTAACAATTGGAAAATAACATGAGACAACACACTTCTGAACTTAATGAAAGCAAGGAACAAGTTCAACTTTTGCTTGATTCCACTGGCGAGGCGATATATGGGATCGATAGTGATGGAAATTGTACTTTTTCTAATGCTGCATGTCTTCGGATTCTTGGATATAAAGAAGCAAGACAGCTTATAGGGAGAAACATGCACGATTTGATACACCACACCAAAAATGACGGCACTCCTTACCCTATTGAGGAATGTTGTATTTACCAGGCTTTCAGAGAAGGTAAAGGCACTCATGTAGACAACGAAGTTTTATGGAGAGCAGATGGAACCCGTTTTCCGGCGGAATATATGTCATATCCTATTCGTAAGGATAACAAGATAATTGGTGCCGTTGTAACTTTTTCTGACATTACTGAACGCAAGAGAAAAGATGAAGAGCTTCTCATGCTTAAAGAAACTCTGGAACAACGTGTGATCGAACGTACGGAGTCATTGCGGGAAAGCGAGGAAAGATTTCGCAGTTTGGTCGAAAACACTAATGACTGGATTTGGGAAGTCAACGAGCACACTCAGTATATCTACGCCAGCCCTCAAGTATGTGGACTCCTTGGCTATGAACCTGATGAGATAATCGGAATGACTCCCTTTGATCTAATGACACCGGAGAACCATCAGAGCGTTAGAAAACTATTCACTGAGATTGCCGGACGGCAGGAGCCGTTCTCCCGGTTGGAGAACTCTAATCTGCACAAGGATGGTCATACCGTAATACTGGAAACCAGTGGCGTTCCCATCTTAGGACCTGATGGCTCATTCAAGGGATATCGCGGAATTGATCGTGACATCACTGATCGCAAGAAAGCAGAACAAGCACTCATCCAGTCAGAAAAACTAAAATCTATCGGCACAATCACTGCCGGAATATCCCACGAGTTTAATAACCTTCTTGCAATTATTTCCGGTAATGTACAGTTGCTGGAGGAAACCTATAAAGGTCATGAAGAATTAATGTCTGCACTGCACACAATTAAAAAGGCTTCCGATGATGGAGCTGAAATATCCAGTAAGATGCTTGAATTTACTAAGACAAGTCAAGACACAAAGAAATTTGTATCTTCTGATATCAGGAAGTTGATAATGCAGTCTCTTGATTTTACAAAACCCAGATGGTCGAATGAAGCACAGATCAGAAACATAAACTACCAGATAGACAAGGAAGGTCTGAAGAGTACTTCATCTATAATGTGTAATCCAACAGAAATAAGAGAGGTATTTATAAACATAATAAACAATGCCCTTGATGCAATGCCTGAAGGCGGTAGACTATCGTTCAGTACATGGAATAGAGAAAATACGGTATTTGCTGGTATCTCCGACACAGGAGAAGGTATGCCTGAGGATGTAAAAAAAAGAGTATTTGACCCATTCTTTACTACCAAGACTCCACTGGGAACCGGATTGGGCATGAGTATGACTTACGGTATAATGACCAGGCATGGTGGTAAAATAGAGGTGGAAAGTGAGCTGGGGAAGGGCAGTACCTTTACTCTGCAATTCCCCGCTACTAATAACAGAGCCAGTCTAATAGCGACCCCTGGGCTGGAACAAGAAACAGATGAAAAAAACCTACTCATCCTGGTGGTAGATGATGAAGTGGATATATGCGCTATTCTGGACAAATATCTTTCAAGAGCTGGCCACAAGGTCAAGACCGTTAATAATGGCGCGGATGCTATAGATAAAATAAAGGCTGAAGATTTTGACCTTATATTATGTGACCTGGCCATGCCTGATGTCTTTGGGTATGATGTAATTAAGTCTGCAAGAGGGTTAGGAAAAAAACCTAAGATAGGTATAATTACCGGTTGGGGAGAAAAGCTGAAGATAACAAACGAGGAAGACATGAAGGTAGAATTTATTGTAAAGAAGCCATTCGATTTATCAGAGTTAACAAATAAAATAAATGTTGCGTTTGATATTGATAGTAGATGATAATAAACCGTACTCCATTGACATAAATTCATGGTACAATTGTCAGGAATTGACAAATTTGTCTTTCTTTTTTTAATAGTCTATGACCTTGAATTGTAGCATTCCGGGACAGTTCCAACCTCTCCATTAGCTTTTCTAACTGCGCGCCGTTGTGCTTTCCTGCTCATTAAATATTTCGATCTGACGTTGAGCTTCTTAAAACAAATTATATACTCACTGATAAGGCTGAGCACTGTTCTCCCAATTCCAGATACTTCCTTCCAAACCCCGATTATGTGTACAATTTTGATTGCATGTGTTTCCACCCACCCCTTTCTTTACGTATATGTTTACCAATTGCCTTTGGATGAATAGTGGTAAGTTTGAAATATCGTTACCACTATCTTTTCCTCCTGTAATACCAATATGATAATGTACTTTTTTGAAACACTTAGCAGTATTCACCGGATGCAAAAAAGTCTATTAAGGTATTTAGAAGGGCATATTCAGGTATTCCCTTATTGCTTTACTACTCAATGTTTATTATGATACACAGGTATTTAGTGTCCAAAAAAGATACGGACTCACACAGAAGAGAATTGTAGAAAGAATTCTCATCGCAGATACAAGGGTTAATATAATATCATGTATGGCAAAACCCTTCTTCTGTCATTGCTTCATCCGAAATTGTGGATACGTAACATCCGACAAACTTATTTTGTTCATAACTGATCACACTCAAAAAGAACTAAACACCTATCAACCTTTCGTATCAATCTTGTTTATACTGTTTTAACTATCACCATCACGGTAGACTTTACTCAAAACAATACATCCTCACCGTCTCATCACCTATAGGTGTTATACTGATAAGTTCTGCATTCTGTATGGTTAAAGATAGATATTATGAAGATAACAAAATTTAAAACGCTAAGATTTCAAATCAGACTTGTATCAGCATTGTTATTATTTATATTGATTGTATTGTTAGGTATATCAATAAAAAGAGCATTTGATGCAAATAAGCAAACAGAAGAATATCTAATAATAAACAAAATTTCCGGACTCCTGAATGTTGCAACAGGGTGGCAAGCCCTTGAGCGTGGTTACGGCGCTACGATAATTGGAGGCGGTAAGGGTGATTCTTCTCCATTCTTCCCAAAATTCATTGAAATGACGAAGACAGGAGATTCTGGAGTTTTCCAAATCGAAAAAGAAGCAGAGAAACTATTAGGTGTTAGAAGCAACAAGACTTTTGAAAAAAAAATAATTAAATGGAGAAAGAGTTATAAGTCTCTCGTATCTGCCCGCCAAAAAATCGCAAGTAATGACATTTCCAATGATGAATGGCTGAATATTGCAACCTTTAATATTAGAAGTGAATTTAATCTTCGCAACACTGCCTTTACACCGCTGAAAGCGAACGAAAAAATAATCTATTTGAATTATGTCCTGCGTCCCAATATAGCAATATTATGTGAATATGCAGGACTTGAACGCGCCCTTGTCAGTAATACCATTGAATCTGGAACACCTTTATCTCATGAAACCATTAATAGAATCAAGCGCTATCGTTCCATAGTAGACCAGTCTCTTGACCAGATACTGGCCCTAAAGGAATCACCATCTACTTCAATCCGTATGAAACAGGCTATAGATATATTTGAGAAAGAATTCCTGCAATCATATCAGTTTTTAAAAGAAGAAGTTTTTTCCTCTAGCGAGAAACTGGATGAAGACATAAAGAGAGTAAAAGAGGATATAGTTAATAGAAATGTAATTTTCCATAATTATTTACATGGAGCAAAAAATGATTTGTTAAATATAAGCAAAAATCAGGAAGTAATAGCATTCGCCAGATCTATGAGTTTGAGCTCAGAGGAGGATACTAGACTACCTGAACAGCTAAGTGCAGTGGAAAATTTATTTAACAACTTTTCTCAAGTGAAAAGAGTCTATGGTCAGATTCGCTTTCTGGATAATATCGGATATGAACGTGTACGTGTTGATTTTGACGGTAATGTCACCAACATAATTCGTGGCGAGAAATTACAGGATAAAAGTGAAAGGTATTATTTCAAAAAGTCCATAAATATGCCGCAAGGAAGCATATATATTTCTCCACTTGATCTTAACGTAGAGCATGGACGGATTAAACTCCCCTATACGCCTGTCCTGCGTTACACAACACCGGTTTTTGTAGATGGAAAGCGGGCTGGGATTATTGTCTTTAACTTGCTTGCAGACACTCCCTCTTTTTTGCATAAAATCACAGGGAATGAAGGTGAAACAGACTATATTTTAGCTAATCAAGATGGATTTTATCTCCATCATACAGATAAAGTGAAAGAGTGGGGAATGATGGAATTACTCAACAGATCACATCAGAACATAAGGCAAGACTATCCTGATATTGCAGAACTGATTCTTTCCGGTAGCGAAGGGAGTGTACGTTTGGATTCCGGACAGGTGATTGTTTATAGGTCGTTTTTCTTTGACCCTGGGACTAGCACTGGTAATTTCTGGATTATTGTAAAACGAGTCAAAGGTGTGGATTATCCGGTAAGTGCTTCTGTCTGGTTTGATGAAGCAACTAAGGCAATCAATAAAGGATTAGCTATCTCAAATATTGCTGGAGAAGAGGCAAATGCTATCATGATAAAAATGGAGGCTACTGCAAAAAGAAGTATGCTGATTAGTTACATTATTCTTGGTTTTACCATTTTTGTTTTCATTTATTTTACCAGATGGTCAAGAAATCGGGTTTTAAAACCGATACAGAGATTAACCGATGTTTCACAAAGAATAGCTGAAGGTGACCTTTCACATAGAGCTGATGTTAAGCAGGGAGATGAGATTGGCACCATGGCCAATAATTTTAACATAATGGCAGATGAACTTACGAATGACATCACAATGCGCAAACAAGCGGAAAAACGTCTTAGTGCTCAGTACTACGTAACAAAAGTATTGGCAGAAGCAGCCAATACTAAAGAGGCTTCATCCAAAATCCTGCAAGCCGTATGTACGGCTCTTGAGTGGGACCTTGGTGAAATCTGGGAATTTGATCGACAAGACTGTGTATTGCGGTGTTCGGAAATCTGGCATATTCCGTCCATCAAAGTATCTGAGTTCAAAAAGCTCACAAGACAAACTTCCTTTGCGAAAGGTATTGGTTTGCCCGGACGTGTTTTTGAGAGCGCACAACCTGCCTGGATTGCAGATGTTGTCCAGGATACAAATTTTCCAAGAGCGTCAGTAGCAGCGGAGAATGGGTTGCATGGTGCTTTTGGTTTTCCTGTTATTAGCGATAACGAAGTACTTGGAGTAATCAGTTTCTATAGTCGTGAGATTAGAACACCAGATACAGATTTGCTCAATATGTTGTTATCTATCGGTAGCCAGATCGGACTCTTCATCAAACGCAAGCGGTCTGAGGAAAAGATTGCAAGTTTTGTCAATATACTGGAAGAAACATTGAATGAAATTTACATATTTGATGCTAAAACCCTTCGATTTCTTGAAGTCAACAAAGGTGCAAGGCTGAATCTGGGTTATTCTATGGGAGAACTCAGCAACCTCACACCTCTGGATCTCCAGCCAAAATTTACGTTAGAATCATTTCAGAAAATGATTGAAACTCTCCAGGTTGGTGAAAAGAGAAAAGTAGATTTTTCGACAATTCATCGAAGAAAAAATGGCTCTTTCTACGATGTCGAGGTGCACCTTCAGCTCTCTTCTTTTCAATCTGTCCCAGCATTTGTAGCTATCATTCTTGATATTACCGAGCGAAAGAAGATGGAGGCAGCGCTCTTACAATCTGAGAAATTAAAATCAGTAGGCTTAGTGGCATCCGGTATATCACATGAGATTAACAACATACTTGCGATTATCATGGGTAGAGCGGAAATACTACAAAGAGGATTTAATGATAGCAAATTAAAGGAGGGACTGAGTTCAATCATTAAGGCAGGTGAGAATGGCGCTGAAATAGTTAGTAAAATGCTTACATTTGCAAAGTCAGACGCAAAGACTTCAGATTATGTATTTATTGATATAGGTCTTTTAATTTGTCAGTCTATTGATTTCACAGAGCCCAGATGGAAGAATATGGCTCAGTCTAAGGGCATAAACTACCAAATAGACACAGCAGGAATAGATAAAATACATGAAGTATTTTGTAATTCAACCGAATTGACAGAAGTATTTATTAATATTATAAACAACGCCCTGGATGCGATGCCTGAAGGTGGTTGTCTCGCATTTAGCGTAAAGAGTGACAAGAACACAGTGTTTATAAATATCTCTGATACGGGGACAGGTATGTCTGATGACGATAGGAAGACGATATTTGACCCATTTTTTACAACACGTTTGCCACATGGAACAGGCCTGGGAATGAGTATTGTCTATAGCATTATTAAAAGACATGGCGGTAAGATAGAAGTGGAAAGCGAAATAGGAAAAGGCACAACATTTAACCTAAGCATTCCAATTCACAAAGAAATGATACAGAACATCGCACCACTATCTGAGCCAGACTCTGATAGAATAACCAAAAAGCTCCGGATTTTAGTAGTAGATGATGAGAAGGATATATGCAATATTATTGATGACTTTCTTACCGCTGACGGTCACATTATTAAGACTGTTAATAGCGGTGCAGAGGCGATAGAACAGATCAGAAAAGAACAATTTGATCTTGTTTTATCAGATCTGGCGATGCCGGATAAAACTGGTTATGATGTGATAACGGCTCTAAATAAGTTAGAAAAAAGGCCAAAGATTGGTATCATCACTGGCTGGAGTGAAGAGCTTAATTCGTTAGAAAAAGAGACTATGAAAGTCGACTTCATTATGAAAAAACCGTTACATTTATCAGAAATTGCAAGGCGCATTAATGATACGTTTACAAAAAACGATTAAACAACAGCGTGGTGCATAAATAATGAATCGAAGTTTTTATAAAAATAGGGAGAAAAAATGAAAATCCTCATAGTAGATGATAATAAAGAAAATCTCTATATATTGGAAACTCTATTGAGAGGAAGTGGCTATGATATTACATCAGCATTAAACGGTGCAGATGCAATGGAAATGCTCTGGAATGTTAATGACGTTGACATGATTATTTCAGATATATTAATGCCGGTAATGGACGGATTCCAACTATGTAAAAAGGTAAAGAGTAATGATAATTTCAAACATATTCCTGTCGTATTTTACACGGGAACCTTCACAGATAATAAAGATGAGGAGCTTGCCATAAAATTGGGGGTAGACAAGTATATTAGAAAGCCCATTCGTGCAGATAAACTTGAAAGTATTATACAGGAGATGTTAAAAAGTATTGACGATGGAACATTAAAGACCAGGGAGTTGTCTTTGGAAGAAGATAAAATGGTGTATACACTTTACAATGAACGTCTGGTTGAAAAATTGGAGCATAAGGTTCTTGAGTTAGAAAATGAAACAATCGAACGTAAAGAAGCTGAAGAAAGAACAAAATATCTTGCAACCTTCCCTCAGTTAACTATCAACCCTATCTTAGAGATAAATCAATCGGGAGAAATTGTTTTTCATAATAATGCAGCTTCAAATATTCTAGAGAAGTCAGGCCTTAAAGAGAACCTACATATATATGTACCAGAAAACATAAATGAAATCTTCTATGATTTAAAAAGTGGAAAAAAAGCCTCGCTATGTTGCGATGTTAAAATAGGAGATTTAATATTAGAAGAAAACATACATTATGTATCAACATTTAACGTCTTGCGTATATACACAAGAGACATTACCGAACGCAAACAGTCGGAGCAACAAATTAAACTAGGCATTGAAAAGCTAAAATTGACCGTTGACGGAGTCATCAATGCACTGACATTGACTGTTGAATATAGAGACCCTTATACGGCTGGTCACCAGCAACGAGTGAGCAATCTAGCCTGTGTAATAGCGCGAGAGATAGGGCTGCCAAAGGACCAAGTTGAAGGAATTCGCATCGCAGGAGTTCTCCATGATATAGGGAAGATGCATATACCGACTGAGATCCTGAGTAGACCCGGTAAACTTAATGAAAATGAGTTCAACATTGTGAAATCTCATGCTCAGGCAGGTTATGACATACTGAAAGGGTTAGAATTCCCATGGCCCATTGCTGATATTGTCCATCAGCATCACGAAAAAATAGATGGTTCCGGATATCCTTTTGGCCTGCCAAGCGGTGACATCATTATAGAAGCGAGGATTTTATGTGTGGCAGATGTTGTAGAGGCTATGGCCTCTCACAGACCCTACCGTCCGTCTCTCAGTATGGACAAAACGCTAAAAGAGATCTCTGAAAATAAGGGTGTCTGTTATGATAGAGAAGTGGTGGATGCATGTATGAAGGTTATCAAAGAGAAAAAATTTGTGTTTGAGCAACTGAGATCATTTTGACAAAGGAACGACTTGCGAAACAGGTAAAAAGAGAGTAAATGATAAGTAAAGCTTAAGGGATTTGTATTTAAGAGGTAATATCGAGAATTAATTGATATGAAAATAAGATGTCGTCTTGGTTTCTTAACTTTACCTTGTGCCCTTACACCTTAGTAATATCTTCAAAACTTTTTATATACAATTGACATCCCATATCTGTTTTCGTATATTTGCAAATACAATGAGGCTTATAATCAGCCAGAAACAGGTATCTTGATACTGTTAATTTACAAAGGCACATTGTGGTGGAAGAGAGGATTTCGCTATGTTAAAAAGACTATTAATTATCAATCTGATATCTGTTTTACTGCTTACCGGGTTTGTATCCACTAGCAGTGCTAAGGACATAACTAAACGTTATCCCGTTAATACTACAATAGTTTCACAAGCCGACCATGAAGAGTTAAAAAAGCTTTTAAATGGTATAACGGAAGACCGTCCTGACTGTAAAAAACTTGCAGATAATCCTGTATTCAAGACATATATTAACTCTCTACCCAACAATGAGCATATTAAAGCGTTACATAATATAAGCCGTAGAGAAGCAGAACGCATTATAGAAAATTGCACATCAGAAGGGATCATTCAATTAATCGCTAATTACAAAGTAAACAAAACTCATCCTGACTATCCTGACATTGTCAATAAACAGATGTTTAAAGATTACGTCAACAATCTACCTTTGCAGCAGATAGAACCGGCACTACGTATTATGGAATATGGCACAGCAGAAGAGATCATTCAATTAATCGCTAATTACAAGTCTCAAAGAGATTACCAGGAATCACATAGGTTAATGATTCAAAATGTGATTGATAACTATAACGTATTTGACAAATCTCATGCTATAAACATACTTCAGGATTGGATAAATAAAGTGGAAGATAATGCGAAGGTAATGAGTTTGAGTGTTAAAGATTCTCGCTCCTATAGCCATGAAAACTCTCATTTAGTTACTTACAATATTACCAGAGGACCAAATAAACAAAAATATATGTATACGTTTAATCCTTATGCTAATGTCTGTCAAAAGGTAGTAGATTGGCATACACCTTAATTACGAATGGCTTTCAGGAGAGGGGCAACATCTTCCTTAATATTATCTCTTCAAGCCTTTTCATGATAGAAGTCATTGAGAAGAGAGAACCATACCGAAAACCCTCCCATATCCTCTTCTCCTCTTTCTAATAATTTTGCACTATTTTCTTATATCCCCCCTGCTCTTATTTTTTCCAGAGACTTTAGAAAGAAGCACATCCTTTCTTAACCATTCTGGAGAAGATTTTCCACGCGAACTTATGGACAGAGGCATTATAGTGAAAGGGAACAGGTGAATGACTTCTTACCACCTGTAGAAATTATATTTATTGATTTTTGATGAATAATGGTTATCGTGGAGAAAAACTCATTAAAGATGAAATTCTAAAATAGAAAGAGAGGAATAAACAGATGAATCAGACACTTATAATTCGATGTATCATAAGTAAAAAATATCAATTAATGTGCATTGTTTTGTCTCTGTTCAGCATACTGTTCCTCACAACTGATTGCCAGAGCCAGCAAGCAGGAGAAACCGGATATGAAGCACCGGGTATCTTAAGAGCAAGCGAGATACTGCCACCAGAACTCCTTGAAGGAGAACATTATAAAGTAATGGAGGAGGTTGCTACCTATGACCTTACCAACCATTTCACCATCTCGACTGCTTTTGGACAATTTGAGGTGATTGGTGAGGATATGCTGCAAATACGTATTCAAGAGATTCTCGCCATAGTAGCTTTGCAGGAGGTAAAGAAGACGAAAGGCTTCCGCGATGCTGCGGAACAAGCAGCCATGAGCCCACTCAAAGGAGCACGTAATCTTATTGTCCATCCGGTTGATACCGTTACCGGAATTCCAAGGGGAGTCGGTAGACTTTTTGCGCCAGAAGATGATATGTTTATGGATAATGTTGAGTATAGAGTAACTGAGGAAATGGCCGGTTTTTTCAAGCTGAAACTACAGCATGCACACATTTTGGGAGTGAACGTATACACAACTAACAAGATACTTCAAAGGGAGCTGAACGGGGTTACATGGGCAAAATTTGCAAGCGGGATGCGTGTTAAATTTAATATGGAGATATTTAGAAGTATTTACAATGCCGCATTCTTTACGGTTAATGATACTGAGTTTACACAAAATATGGACCAGATGATACTTGACAACACACCTGAAAATCTTGCAACACTAAATCGTAAGAAATTGAAGCAGATGGGAACGAGAGAAGAGATAGTGGAAAAATTTCTTAACCATTCAATTCTTACCCCACGCCATCAAACAGTTATCGTGCACGCCCTTGCGGAAATGAGGCAGGCAAAGAACCGGAGATGTTTTATCGAACAGGCTAATTATTCAGCATATGAGGAAGACGCCTTCTTCTTCCAGCGAATTGCCGAAATGATGTTAGACTATCATAAAAATGTGGAATCAATAGTAGAGATAATTCCTGCTCGGAGGGCTGTTGTCGGTTATACTGCCCAAAAGTCAATTGTTGCGACGATGCCGATAGATTATGTTTACTGGGCAGAACGGGCTGATAAGGGAGTAGATGCTCTCCTACATTTAAAATCACAAGGTCGACTTGTCAAAAGCGTGAAGTTGATTATCACAGGCAGAGTGACTCCAAGGGTTAAACGCGAACTTATGGAGAGAGGCATTATAGTAAAAGAGAACAGGTAAATGACTTCTTATTACAACCTATAGAAGTTGTATTTATTGATTTTGATGAATAATGGTTATACGTTTTGAAAAACGCAGTAAAGATGAAATTCTAAAATAGAAAGAAAGGAATAAACAGATGAACCAGACATTTACAATTCGATGTATAATAAGCAAAAGATGTCAATTAATGTGCATTGTTTTGTCTCTGTTTAGTTTGCTTTCCCTCACTACCGGTTGCCTGAGCCAACAGGCAGCAACAAAAACTACTGATAATTCAAAAAAACAGGCACTTTCTGCTGAAACAGCAGCAGGAACTGTAGGGTACGAAACACCGGAGATTTTAAAGGCAAGTGAGATATTACCACCAGAGCTGATCGAAGGTGAGAATTATAATGTAAACGAAGATATTTTGACATACGGTTTTACCAACTACTACACAATTATGTCACCGGTCGGTATATTTGAAGCCGAGGGTGATGACATGTTACGAATCCGGATTCATGAGATTAAGGCTATAGGAGCCTTACATGATATTAAAAAATCAAAGGCCTTCGGCGAAGCAGCACAAAAGGCTGCTACGAGTTCTGTCAAGGGAGCCTTGAGCCTGATTTCACATCCTGTTAATACGGTATCCGGAGTGCCAAAAGGTATTGGTAAGCTTTTTTCGAGAGTTAGTGAAATGGCAAAGGGTGCGCGCGGTGACTCGGAGGAAAGCGTGGCAAAAGAGCTGATTGGTTTTTCAGCAGTAAAACGGCAGTATGCATACAAAATGGGAGTGGACGTTTACTCATCTAACGAAGTGCTTCAGCGTGAGCTGAATAGTGTATCGTGGGCAGGTTTTGCTGGTGGAGTAGGTATATCACTTGCTACGAGGGCCGTTAAAGGCGCTTCGAAATTAGCATACTTCTCAATCAAGGGTACAAAATTTATCTATGGAATGAACAAAATTCTGCTCGACAATGCCCCTGAAGATCTCAGACGCATAAACCGTGAAAAGCTGCTTCAAATGGGGATAAAAAATACGGTCATTGAAGAATTTCTGCGCAATCCAAATTTCTCACCTCGCCACGAAACTATCCTGGTACACGCTCTGTCAAAAATGGAGGGAGTCAGGAATCGTGATAAATTTATAAGACAGGCGCTCTTCGCAGAGTCTGAGTTAGATGCATTGGTTTTCCAGCAGATTGCGGAAATGTTGTACGGATACCATACACAAGTTGGACCAATAAGTGAAATTATACCGTTGCGTCGTATAGCGGTGGGTTATACGGCAGATCAGGCGGTAGTAATAGCGCTTCCGACGGACTATATATACTGGACAGAGCGTACCTCCCTTGGCTTAGGGGCCGTTACTCAATTACAATCCACTGAGCGCACGGTCAAGCGAACGGAATTATGGCTAACCGGAAGATTAACTCCGAGAGCCAGGAAAGAAATTGAAGAGACAGGAGTGATCGTTAATGAACGAATAGGCGAACGCTTAATGCCACCATCAACGCAAGAATAAACTATCCATATGTGTGAGTATTTATTTTACAGAGTGTCCTGGCAAAAAAAGGTTGTCTATTAAGCAAAAAGTAAGATAATGGATTGTACCCCATTCGTTAAGACTTTATCATTTTTTCAAAGAAACAGGCTCTTTTTTCCATTACAATGAAAAATTATTTTTCTGTTGTTACGAGGTGTACATGGTAAAGAAGATTTACAATTCGTTAACTCAGGTCTGCTTCAAGGATAGATTCCTCTTCCTCCTTATCTCCATATTGTGTTTGTTACTACTCACTCCTATCTTCAAAGGCTTTATCGGAATTCGTATTTTGATGGACGCATTCATCACTGCGATATTGATATTTGGAACCTACGCTGCTAGCAGGAAAATCTATATTACTATTACCGCTGCATCACTTGCCCTACCGATGCTCGTGTCAATCTGGATAAGCCATTTTGTAGATATCCCTTTTCTGGTTTTCATGGGAGATTGCTTTGGGATAATATTTTTAGCTTTTCTCGTAATCGTTATACTGTCATTCATATTCGGTGAACTTGAAGTTACCACCAATGTTATCTACGCATCAATTGTTGTTTATCTGCTCATCGCCATAATGTGGGCATTCGTATATTCAGTTTTGGAGAGTATCCAACCGGGATCTTTTACCATAGGAGAAGGTCAAATCGACGTCGGAAGACGACTTTATATTTACTACAGTTTTGTCACTATCACAACATTAGGTTACGGAGATATCACCCCTACAACTGACCTGGCAAATTCCTTCTCATTTCTTGAAGCGGTCACCGGTCAGCTTTATCTCGCCATACTGATAGCGAGACTGGTCGGTATACAGATCGCTCAATCAATGAACAGGAAGGCAGGTTAGATAATTATATCATCCCTGTCTAATCTATAATCTATACCAATAATATTTACCACTTCGTACAAATATGTTTCAATACTATTTTACCGGCGGAAAATTGCTGAGAACGTTCCTTACTACCTCGTTTATTCTCTCATTCCGTTTTACAGGGTTCGAATAATTGCGTACCTCTCCCTGTGCGATACCTCTCCAGATTAATTCCCTTGACTGAGCATCAACAAAATCAAGAACAAATGTTCCCTCCTCATACTGATATACATCATATTGTGTGGTTGCCGCGTAGGAACCTCCATGCAGCATCGCACGTCCACCATATGAATAGTTCCATGCTCTAACATCCATTTTTTCTTCCTTTGCCACATGCATCGATATCAGAAAATCAGGGCTATCGGTCGTCATCTTACAACCTTTGGTTTCTAATTGGGCGTTCACTGCCTTTTGTATTCGTTTTACATTCAAAGTATGAATATTTTCCTGAACAGATACAGACATCCAGTTAAATGTTTTCAGGTCAGTATAATTAGTTTCCGGATCATAGTCATACTGATATGAAACCGTGGAACATCCAAAAGCTACAACCATCAGGCTTGAAATAATTAGTAAGCGTATTGACTTCATAAATGCCTCCCCTGAAAATATAAATATATGAAAGTATAAAATTGATAGTATCGGCATCTGCATTAAAGCAGACGGCTCCCTGTAGTACACGGTCGAGTACCACTTCGCCAACCCTTGTCATAACCATACAGATAAAACCACTCACTCATGAATGAGCTAAAACCTACCATATCTACATTTTAGTGGAAAAAATATAGATATATCATAAATAATCCACCAGCATATAAGACGGGATAGCACCACACGAAGTATTTATCGATCTTATGACCCAAGTCTTTCTTACCGCGTGTCTCCAACCGTTTCAGTCCCACGTTATATGCGACTGTCAAAGCAGTAACCGCAAAGCCGAGGATAAGAAAGGCATCCATGAAGGTTAAATACCCCAGCCGGGGTAGAGCAGAAGCAATGGTAAAATTGAAGGCAACGAATACCAGGAGATTACCCCCTGAAACGTCTATGCGTTTAGCATAGTCCCCCAGAAAGAAGGTAACCCAGGACACCATAACTATCAGAAGCAAGGGAACAATAATGCGGAAAACAAAATAGCTTAGATGGCGTTTTGCTACAAAACGAAAAGAATACATAGACTTAAATTCATCAAACTCAAGACTGCTGATCTGTGCTTCAAGGTTGGTAATATACCATTCCACCTCTCCCAGCTTTTGGCCTACTTTGGTAAGTTCCGTGTCTACTGTATATACATATAACTCTTGCGCTTCGAGGCAAACGATACGGATAAAGAATTGCTGAGGGTCAAATGGAATCTTGGCAAAATTAAAATCCGGGGCCTGCAAGGTCACAGCGAATCGCTCAAAATATTTTATTTTTCCGTTAGGAAAAACGTGAAAGACAGCTTCCTGTGAAAAACGTTTCCCCTGTTGATTATAAAAGATAAAGCGTGGCCACAGTAACCCATTTTCTTTGACAAATTTATCGAATTGGGAAGGCTCGAATACCTTTTTACCGCACTTGCAGGTATCCGGGCTGAAGGCAAAGGAGGGGTCTATCCATTCCATAAAAAGGTTTCCCACCACGTTAAAGTTTTGCGCTTTCTGGCTGATACTAGTGATCTGGTCCAATTGGATGGCCGTTCGGACCTTAATGGGCTCTCTAACGATAGAACGTCCCCAGGGCCTGGCTTTCCCCTGTAATACCTCGGGCGCATCTATTCCGACCAGGAGGCGAAAATCGCCAGTAGTCTCAGTGCTATCTTTACCGACACCTTCCAGATGAAGTACATAGTTGCGATCTCCTTTTTCGAAAGTGTATTGTAACTGTGCAGATTTTGTTTCCTCAGAAAAGGTATCAGCCCAGACAACCTTCTTTCCAAAATCACGTAGCTTCAGTGAAGGTTTCAGCTTACCAGAGGTTGCTTCCACGAAAGCATGGAGGGTCTCCCCAGGATCAAGTTGAACCAGGGGGAAGAAGGTATGGTCCTTTTCAGGTGCAAGGGTGGCGGTGACTTCCTGCACCCGATGACGAAAATCCACATTTACACTGGCGAACTTGTTGCCTGTTGGAGTAGCCTTACCGGTTAATACATCTGAGGCATTTACGCCTATGGTAAGGCGGTAGCGCCCGAAGGATCTATTAGCGTCTTGCTCTAGAGTCGATAAGTGGGTCCTCCCACCTATAACCAGTTTGTAGTCGTTGTCAGCCGGAATGGGAAATACCAGAGCGGTGTCGTACCCTGTGCCTCCGTCGTCATTCCAGGCAAAGAAAAATTCATCTAAAAGCTCAGAAATGAATGAAGAAATATCCACTTTTGTCTTCAAGGCTTGACGTCCTCTATCTTCGCCAACTTTTTCAAAGCGCGCGGCATCGAAAGCACCACCTGCTATACCAGTGAACGGGTCCAGGTTACCAGAAATCCTTTCCACATAAACATAGAACATCTCCCCCTCTTTGAGATTCGGGAGGTTGTAAACGTGAAATTCATTGCGCTTCAGATATTTTGTAATCACTTGAACCTGGCGATCTGCATGTGTACCTTCTCCTGGTTCACCCTGACTCTCCTGAGTTATTTCTCTGGTACCAGTCGTCAACTCGATAGTTGTTTTGTCCGGCCCAGAAACATCTTTTTTCTCACTATCCTCTGATAATTTTATCTCTTCCTTTTTGGTAGCAGGTGGAAGGGAAAGTTGAATTGTTTCTTTCGGCTCAGAAACATCTTTTTCCCCACTATCCTCTGATAATTTTATCTCTTCCTTTTTGGTAGCAGGTGGAAGGGAAAGTTGAATTGTTTCTTTCGGCTCAGAAACATCTTTTTCCCCACTATCCTCTGATAATTTTATCTCTTCCTTCTTGGTGGCAGGTGGAAGGGAAAGTTGAATTGTTTTCTTGCCGGTTTTATCGTCCCCTTTAGTGACCATAGCGAAACTAAAACAGATAGTCCCAATACAGATGAGTGTGATAAACAACTTACGAAACATTAGCATGTTTACGGCTTTTTCTATCCACATGATAATCAAGTCTCCCCCGTCTTATTTTCAAAAATTGAACTATGATTTTACTCATCCACTTACCACCCAGAGCATTTATAGGGATCTTCAAATCTAATATTTATCTCACTATCCGGAATCTAGCACAATAGACTCTTATTGTCTAATAATTTAATAGACTGTCTAATATTTGTTAAAAGTATTTTAAGAACCTATGAATTAACAGAACCTGGCAAACAATTTGTTCGTTACACAATGCAAGAAGTTGTGCCCTTAAATTACTATTCGAAAAGAAAAACCTCATGCAGAATGTCTCATGATATTTGTTGTTGAAGAAAGAAGCGGGAGAAGCCGTTTGTGCAGAATCAGTTGTCAGCGTTCTTATTGGAAAATATCAGAAACGGATAGATATACCCGTTCCAATAAAATTGTCTGTTTCGCTATCCAGGCCTACACCGGCATTGATGTCCAGTTGAATATCGTCTGTCAACAGATAAGTCACCCCACCATTAATCGTATTTTGTACACTACTCGATCCTGGCTCACTTGACCCTCCTGTATGAAGTGGAATGTCGCTATTATATTCCAAATATGTCCCCAGTCGGCTGGTGTGGCAGAAAGAGACGCCAACAATAGGTTGAATACTGTAATTTCTATCTCCTTTCGTTACGTCAGAATTCGCTAGTACGTTGCCAAATATAGACACATTATTTGATAATGAATAATCCCAAAGCAAGCCAAGTTGTGGATCAACATGCCCTGAAGTAGAAGGACTACTTCCTACCGGAAAAGATAACAGGCCCAGCGCAGTAAGATTAAATTTATCATCTTCAATGATCCTATATTTCCCACCAACAGAAGCATCAGCAACAGATGTTTCCGGATTACTGTCTTCCTGATCGTCAATATTCCAGCCATCCCATAAGAGATCAAATTCAATTTTTTTGGTTATGCCTACGCGCAAATTCGAGAGAGGAGTAGTGTGGGTAGAGGTGTCCGTATTATGGTTATTGAATGAATACTGGTAGCCAAATTCTATATTAAGCCTGCCTGGTTTAACGGTGTATGCACCCGTGCTGAATCCAGGACGATCGGGGACAATTGGATTTGTCTGAGCATCCACAGTGACTTGAAAAGCAACAAGTACAAACAGGAAAAACGAAAAATATAAATTTGCCAATGATACACCCCTTATATACTACGAAAAGTTAAGCGGTAATAGCTGGAAAAATAGCTATTAGATTTTCTATGCCTGTTATTGGCTTCAATCTGACTTAGATGTTGATTCGTTTTGAACCCTTTCAATTATCTCCTTTGTCTCTTTTGAGCGAAAATCCCAAATGAAGAATTTAATATTGTCCATGGCAACCGGTTCTTCCGGGAAAAGTATCACTGCACGACGCCCGTCCGTCCAATACGGATCTCCGAGGATAATTTCACGGGGTTCTTCAGGCGTGGCAGCGCCAACACCATTAACCATACCCAGCTTAGCCAGGCCCTGTACAGACATGACGTCCATTATCATATAGTCACGAGCGTCGTCCACTTCCGGGTCAACCGCGTGAGTTGTAAGGCTCCATACACCGGTTGTCATCCGAATACCTATATCGCGGCTTATTTGTCCGATCCAGACAGATTTGTCCCGGAAGATCCATGGAGCAAGCCAGAGGCGCATATGGTTACGCTCATTAACAGAATCTCGCCCCTTCTGGAGAGCAATATCTTGAGCCCTGCCGAATACATATTGTGGACTGATCGGGGCGTTGAGGTACATATCTCCCTTAAAGAACGCCTTTGCCATCTTTAACCCGGTAGAAAGCGTGACTGCTTCTGTTTCGTCCCAACCAGCACGAGCAAGGGCGCCGAATATCAAATCCGGCTTCCCGATAAGGACAAGATTAAGAGGATCACCGTCTTTGGTATCCTTCTCGTTTCGTGCACAGCATTGAAAATCAGAGAGTTTTGCGCGGAAATTCTCCTCTTTATCGAATTTAATGAAATCCTCCGGTTGATATAGATCATCAAAATTTACGCGCATATGGTCTGCCTTAATACCAGGTACGGATATGTAGAAAACAACTGTTCTTACTTGCTTCGGCCCAAACAGGACAACAGGTACTACCTTGGTGCCCAAACCGAGGTTTGTATAGACAAAACCTGACTTTGTTTCCCCCGGATTGATGAGCATGTCAATGGCCAAATTCCTGTAATCTTCTTCCATATGCTTATTTTTGTCAGTATCCGACACCCTGTTAATATATGCCGTTTCCATGGAAGAAAAGTATTTTGGGTCAATCGCCATGACGATAAGGGCAAACGGGGTATCTTCGTTATTTATTATCTCCAGCCATACGGGCTGGATCCCCTTCTTTGCGAGCGGCCTGCCGAATATCTGTTTGCTCTCTTTGGGTGATAGCACCGATGCCGTCACCGTCAACTTGCCAACGTTCTTAGTCTGTGAGCGTTGATGAAAATTTACTTTATCAATAGGTATCGGATTATATGTTCCGCAGGCAGAAACCAGGACAAGCGTCATAACAGCCGTCAGACTTTGTATTATATTTTTTATTTGTACAAACTTCATTGTCATTCTTCTCTAT
The DNA here is from genome assembly GCA_018670825.1 of Candidatus Scalindua sp. GTDB lineage: Bacteria > Planctomycetota > Brocadiia > Brocadiales > Scalinduaceae > Scalindua. Next base: position 68,883 of record JABHIW010000066.1, read on the forward strand.
CTGTATTTTTCTGTTTCAGATTTTGTATTGCAATTTTCACACTTTTGGCAAAATCCCAATTAAAAAAATCAATCTCGTTCATAGCTATCCGATCATCTGAAAAGAGCAGTACTGCACGTTTACCTTCCGTCCAGTACGGGTTGCCTGACAGTGTTTTACCAGGGTTTTCCGGTGTGCATTTATCAATGCCTTTGACAACCCCAAATTTGTCCAGTCCCTGTACCATCATAACGTCCATAAAAAGATAATAATAAGCATTGTCTATATCTGGGTCAATTTTGTTCGCAAAGTTCAATGATTTACTTTTTCGTTTAATGCCAATATCGCGGCTGATATTACCAATCCATACGCTCTTACCTTTGAATATCCATGGGGCAAGCCAGAGGTTCAGGCGGTTACGATTATGTAAGCTGCCACGCCCTTTATGTAGTAATATATCCTGTTCACGACCGAAGAGATATTGCGGTGCGGCTGGAACACTTAGCGGCAAATTACCCGAAAAGAATGCCTCTGCCGTTTTGAGCGCGGTTGAAAACTCGAAAGCTCCGGGCACATCCCAGCCAGCCCTGGCGAGTGTATCATGTATCACATTGCGATTACCAATTAATACAACATTGAGAGGTAAATTATCGTTAACATCACTTTCGTCACGCGTACAGCATTGGAAACCGGAAAGCTTTGTGCGAAATGTTTCCTCTTCTTCGTACATAATGAATTGATCCTGCTTATAAAGATTGTCAACGTCAATACTTTCATCATCGGCTTTAAAGCCGGCAACTGGGATGTAGAAAACAACTGACCTGACCTGCTGCGGCCCGAACAGGACAACAGGAACTACCTTGGTACCGAGATCGAACCGCGCAAATACAAAGCCTGACATTGTACCCCCCGGAGGTATGCGGATATCAATGGCCAGTTTCCTGTAATCATCAGCAATTCGCTTGTTTGTGCTTTTGCCGGCTACCCTGTGCATGTATGCCACTTCGGATGCGGAAAAGTATGTTGGATCGAGTGACCGGGAGATGAGGGCGTATGGTAAATCTTCACCATTTTTTATCTCCAGCCAGACCGGCTGGATTCCCTTCTTTGCCAGAGGCCTGCCGAAGATTTGTTCACTCTCCTTGTGTGATAAAACTGCCGCTGTTACCGTTACCCCTCCAATTGTCTTAGTCTGTGAGCGTTGGAGAAAAGGTACATTGTCTATCGAAGTTGGATTGTATGTCTTGCAGGCAGGAAGCCACACTATCAATAACATCAGCAGTAAAAATACTGCAAGAAATCGAACTTTTTTTGTTATCATTTTAATACCATCCAGGAAATATTTAATTACCGTCTATTTGATATTTATACAAGTTAAGCCACTATCGCCAAAACACATATTATTTTGCGATTGTTACAGGAACTATATTTGTAGAAACATCTGTTACCGCAGTCTGGTAGAGATAGTAGAGATTCGTAAAAACATCATAGTCCCAGGATGTATAGTCAATAGTATATTTATGGCCTTTATAGGGTACATGAAGGAGTTCAGCCTCTGATTTCTCATCAATCAGAATTGTCATAGTGTTCTTAGGATTTTGAGGTGTCAGCCCGGTACGCGGGTCAGGTTCAACATGAAATTCAGGTGAATTTTCAATGCCTTCTGCCAGAAAATCTATGATCCCGTTAAGACTGCGGAGTTTGATACTTCCACAGATTGGAAAATCACCACCCGGATACCCAGGACGGATATCTACCAGGATAAAATTCTTTTTTCTCTTGTTAGCTCGTTGATTAAGGGTATGTCGCTCTCTGTCCGTCAGTGTCAGTGGATCATAATTAGTTATCACCACACGGCCAGAAAAATGTTTGTAGAGCTTGTATGATCCATCCTCCCCATTCTTTATAACAAAGTATCCTTTCTCAACTGCTTCCGTAATATCGCTGGCTGAAGGTGCACCAGAAAGTGACGGGCTGACAGCAGTACTGAAAGAAAGGTTACCTACGAAAAGATTTCTGCCTACGTTTAATGATGCCAGATGTAAGACTATCCTGCGAAACTCTTTATACTCTTCCACATGGCTTGGCCGATTCAAGACGAACCGTTTAAATGTCCCATCCTCATTCTGAAACTCAATCCCCCGTGCCATGAGGCGTATTATCATGTCTATGGCTTCTCCCTGGACTACCAGGAACTCGAACTTGTCTTCTTCCAGTGGAGAAAGAATACGCTGGGTAAATTCATTTCCCTGCATTGGAATAATTCCGAGAGTAGGATTCTCCGACAAACTCGTACCAAAATTAAGTCCGAAGTTATTGACGGCATTACTATCGGTATTGTTTCCCTCAAAAATTCTTCCCATAAAACCGGCACTCTTCACGTAATCAAATGTCGCAGCAATTGATGACGTCACAGTAAAATGAATTGGAACGTTTCTATGCCTGCGTGCAATGTTGATTAACAACATCTCTCTTTCAAGTGTGATGATAGCCTCATCGTAACCGAGTACAGATCTATGGAGCAGTTCAGGGCCAGTGCAACCAGTCACAGCAAAGGTTATAACTATTAAGAGCAACGCAAAGATTCGCATGAGAGGTTCCGTTCAGAATTTATAAGTAAATTAGATTCCCATTTGCATGGGAAAGACATAGCGGTGCATAGCCACAATCGCCTTTATAAAAAGCAGAAAAGTCGTTGATTTCCATGTTACCTTACCTCATAATACCATGAAAACTGCAATCTTAATATAATTAAGAGTATAATCAATAGAATTTTACCGGTTATAAAAAAATGAAATGACTCCTATCATAATATGAGAGTTTTAACAGAAAGGGTAAAAAATTGAAGTGTTGTTTTTGGAGTAGCATCATATTTATGTTCTTATGCTCAGGTGTTCTTTCTGCTCAGACAATAGAACTACCTAAACCACAAGCAGATATCGAGCAGAAGGTTTCTGAACCGGAAAAATCGGTTGCAATACCGATTACGAAAATATCAGACCGCGCACAGGAGACCTATATCGTCTTAAATAAAATAGACGCTGATCTTGAGATCAATACCGAAATTCAAACGATAAATAAACAGTTGCCGTTATTTCTATCGTCCACCAACAGAGAGCGCTCCAGTTGGATTTATCAATCACTTAACAGCCTTTCCACTCGTAAACTTCAGAAGCTCCATCATGATTGGAACATGCAACTGAATAAACTCGAAACATGGAAAGAACCACTTTTAGAAAGATCTGAAATTCTAGAGAAAGATAGCAGGCAAATTGAAGAGATGGTAGAGCTCTGGAAGATTACCGGAGAGTCAGCCGTAACCAGTGAAGCACCAGAAATAATTCAGGAACGTACCAAATCGACACTTGACCAAATCAGACAGACAGAAACAAAAATCATAGAACAGATCAGGGTATTGTTAACATTCAAAGATCAAATATCAGAACAAGAACTTGAAATCACTAAACTGATCGGTCTGATACAAAACGCTGAGGCACATTCACGTACACGGCTCTTTGTGTATAATAGCCCCCCATTATGGAAAGCGACTCAAGTAGTAGTGGGTATACCAGGCGTTGGTAGTCAAATTTTTGAATCCTGGACATACTTCCTCAAGATGAATAAAGAATATTTCAATACAGATAGAGGGCGCTGTGTCCTGCACATAATTATTTTTACTGCGTTCCTGGCAATAATGATATATTTTTCTCTACGTAACAGACGTAAGCGGCTATTTGAAGAGACGGATAAGGACTTGAAGGCCTCCGCTTTTTTTATCTCATGTCCTTTCTCCACTGCACTTCTGATTTCCGTTTTTTTTGGTGCCATGATACATATCAATAGGCCCACTGCATTTGGTGAATTAATAACGCTGTTGGTACTGTTTCCGATTCTAAGATTGGTACCAGGTATTTTTTCATCTGAACTGAAGAAACCCATTTACTTCCTGACTGGTCTGTGTTTCCTTAATATTACCGGGTCTATTGTCGGTGATTATATACTGGTACAAAGGTTATTGGTATTTCTTATATCAATCCTGATAATTCCCATAGTCGCATGGTGGCTCAGACCAAATAGCCAGATTTATAAGATAAAATCACGCTTAGCGTTTAGACTGACCATAATTTTTAGTTCCTTAGTATTATTTATTTCGTTGGTTTCTCTGGTGACAAACCTGATCGGAATTTCTTATCTGGGATATGTATTGACGTATGGAATGATGAATATCCTCTATAATACATTCGGCATATATGTAATAGCTTTGGTACTTGAAGGATTTGTTGTGCTGCTTATAAGAAGACGCGGTGCTCAGTCTTTGCATATTGTAAAGAGTTTTTCAAAGAAAATGGAACGACGTATTATTTTGTTTATTCATCTTTATGCAATTTTTTTCTGGTTACGCATGATTTTCAGCACTTTTGGAGTGTCCCAATACGTATGGGATTGGATTTTACAAATTACGGAATATAGTTGGACATTGGGCACGATAGAGATTGCAGTGGGTGCTATTTTCAGTTTTATCATCATCCTGATAATTACTATATTCATGTCACGTCTGGTACGGACTTTTCTGGAAGTAGAAATATTCACACGTCTTCGACTTCCCAGAGGAGTTCCGGGTGCAATATCAATGTTAGTTCGATACGCAATTATTGGAATAGGTTCCTTCCTGGCTATTTCCGCAATCGGCATAGACCTGTCACGGTTCGGTCTCCTGGCAGGAGCGATGGGTGTAGGGCTTGGTTTCGGCCTGAGAAATATAATAGAAAACTTTGTTTCAGGCTTAATAATTATCTTTGAACGGCCCATCGAACTAAATGATACCGTGGTGGTAGGAGATGTAATAGGCAATGTATCAAGAATTGGCATACGTTCCAGCACTGTAAAGACGTTCGACGGATCTGAAGTAATCGTTCCTAATGCAAATTTAATCACCAATCAAGTTACCAACTGGACTATGTCTGACCGTCAACGAAGAATACAACTGCCGGTGAAAGTAGCATTTGGAAACGACCCGCACAAGGTGTTGGAATTACTGCATAAAGTTGCCAGGGATCATCCCGGCGTGATGGAGTTTCCTAAACCACAGGCGTTCTTTAACGGATTTGGTGACAACTATCTTGATTTTACACTTTATTATTGGGTATCAGATAATATACTACAAACCAAGAGTGAGATGGCATTAGGGGTTCATGATACGATAAAAAATGCCGGCATTGATACACCGAGATCAAAGGGAGACTTCAATCTGAAAATCATCGATACACCTGACAAACTACAAAATAAAGATAAGGGTGATAAGTATAACTAACAAGGGGTTTACAGAATGGGATTACTTCTCGCCACATGCCCCCGTAAAGAAATACCAAGAATCATTGTGACGTGGGCACGGTAATCATTGGGCCCAATGTCTGTGTCTGTGGAGCCTGCATTTGGAAGAGATAGGTTAGCAGACTGAAGGCCTGTTTGCTCATGTGGTCTGAGTGGGCAATAGAGAACCAGTGATCATGATGCCACACTGCGACGAAGGCATCTACAGGCCAATCAACACTGGAGTGAATTTTTAACGGAAACAGTAATGCACGAAGTTCCGGGTCAACCGGGGAAATCATCTCTTCGACACGTTTTTCCTCGATGTGTGTGTCCGGAATCTCTATACCACGCGAAAGGAATCCCATCAGGGTCAAAAGCGATCTTACCCGCACGGTAATTTCATCAGGTTTGCGGCCTATCAATCTCCCTGTTACACGAAAAGAGGAGTGATCAGGACTCAGACCAAGCATACTTTTCAATTCATCGATCAGGGCCCGGGTGTCATCATCCTGAGTTTGTCCAAACACAAAGGAACGGGTGTTTAGGGTCTCTTTAATATTACTTTGCATTTCAAGGACCCTACGCCTGGACAATTCTATTATCAGCTGTACTACATGATTAAATGTGCGAAGCTCTTCCAGACTCTCTGCAGAGGGTATAGAACCGAAAGGTATGTTCTCCAGATGGTTCAAACGTTCCAGGCTCATCATCAGCAGTTGGTCCGGCGGCCATCCGGATTGCACGAGGGAAAAAACCAATTCATTGGGGATAGGCGTCAGCATTTGTTGTGTGAATTCCTGACCAGCCAGAGGACTGTAGGTAATAGTCGGGCGTTCAAAGTAAACCATACGGGCTCCTGCATCGAAGAATTTATCCGTAGAATGATCCGTAATCTTGCCAAATGCGGCATTCGCAGTAGCCTCCCCCCCGTAAAAATACTGGGTAAGCACTGAACCAACAGCAAGAAACACAGGTACTTCACGATATCGCAGACGCACGAGATTCATTAACATCTGTTCATTAGACGAACGTGCAATCGCCTCATTATAGTTGAAGCTGTCTCTTGGTATTTGTCTGGGCCCAAATCTGCCACAGGCAGACAGCAATAGACACAGTATAACTAAAAAACTGACGACAAGGGCGTGGTGACATAATCCTGTCCCGGTAGTTGCCCTATTGCAAACTTCACTTGAAACCAATATTACCGGTTTTGGATTTTGGATTTTCTGCATTATTTTATATTGACTAGTTATTTCTTTAGTCAAACTTGCTTTTTAAATGAATTTGCTGAAGCGGCCTATCTTTTCAAATACTTTTTCTTTAATCTTCCTCCCCGTCGTGCATCTCGTCTAACCAGATCCTCAGCCTCTTTGCCCAGAATTCAAAAGCTCCTTCTACTGCACGCCATTTAGAAAAACCTTCCATTTTCCCACCCGGTTTCGTATCTATTGCAGCACCGATTCGTTCATTGGTCAAAGAATCAAGTATCTCTACTTCTATTGATGCCTGTCCTACACCGGTATGTTTTCCGGTTACTCCTTTTCTTACAGCACTTAAAGCTAAACCTACAGGCATTACTGTCGCAACAGTACCCATGCCGGGTTTGCTTGCAACAACGTCAGTTATTGCGAAGCGAAGCCGCATTACGTCCGGTCCGGGCTCAGCCACTAATGGGTAAGCTCCCTCTAAATTATCAGTAATGGCCTTGTGGAATGCATTAGACATCTTAGCTAATTCTTCAGGATGTATACCTTTATAATCCGCATCATCCTCAAAGAATAACACCACATGATTCATCATTATCTTGTTATACACACTAAAGTCGACACCCTCTTTCATATAGACAAAGTCAGCACCGCCTTTTGGGCCTGACTTAAACTCTGGATAATTTTCCAGAAAGCCGGAATGTCTGACCTGTTTTGTCGTGCAGCCGGTTGATATTGCAAAAGCGAAACAAATTATTATTACAAAAATAGTCTTTAATGGATGTTTCATGGCTTTCACCTTTCATTGAAGTGCAGTAAGAAAAGAATGTTAAAATTAATGTCACAATGATTTACTGTGGATAACACTGTTTACAGGGTACGCCACCGGATTCAAGTGCTTCCTCTGTCGAATCAAATTCCAGTAAATCACCGGTGCCTAACTCTGGACAATCAGGCTGGTGATACGTGTTGGAATTATTGGTAGCAAATACAGATTGAGAGATATTTTTAGATGTCTCCTGTTTGTTCTCAGACCTTTTTTTAATACTATCATCTCTGGCCTGCGTATTGGTTTCTCCAGGTGTCCCAATTGGTACAACAGAATGTTCTTCAATATATATATATGCGTCAAGGCTGTCATCCGGTATGTCTTGCTTTGTCATGTTTGACGGTGAATCATCCATTTGTTCATCAATGGTAAAAATAATACTCTCTTCTGCCAAACCCTCTGATATTCCGGATGCACTCCTGATCCATTGTTTATTCTGCCGGTACAATATAATTTTATCGCTACCCTCGCCGAATATTAAAGTGTGTACAGGAATAGTAATCTTTTCTATTATTTCAGGTTTAATATTCTCAACGCTTAAACTCATCTTGTTCCCACCGGCAAAGAACCAGGTATTACCTTCGTCCTCTGAATAAGCAATTATTGACATCTTAAATACGCCATCCATTCCTTCAAATACCGTCGCGGGGAAGTTTGGATGAAACAGGAGATACGCATCTTTCAGTTCCTCTTCAATTCCTTTCGTGGTTATGGGAATTGTTTGTCGTATAACGGAAATATACATATCATCATCAGAAACAATTATCCCGGGTTTGCTGAATTCAACTAAAGAGGGTTTAAGGGTTATAATGGTAGAGTCAGTAAACTTCTGTACCAACCTTGCGAAGTTTTCCTTGCCTCCTACCTTTTTTATCATATTTGGTGAAACCAGAGAAGCAGCACTGACATAATCTCCTGACCTGAACGCTTCTTTATAGGCAGACAATCTTGACTCAAGCTTCTCCATTATTAAATTACCGGGTTGTGCATTTGCAGAGTTGAAAGTACAAATGTATACCAGTAAAAAGAAAATGATTGTCCGTGATTGTTTTTTAAACATTTTGTTCTTCATAATTGTTTTTTGCTCGTTCCGTTATTGTGCATTAAAAATAGATTCTTATCAAGCGAAATAGTCGATATAAAAGATCACATACTTACGAATTATTATTAAAATTAGTATGAGATAAATATTTGCGAGGGACAGTGATTATGGATGTTAGTTTTCAGCAAAAAGCAGACGAGTGACTGTGCCACGTATACGACTATCCGGTTACGTTAAAGACTTTTGATAATCTGGCATTTCTCTGGATGTGGCGCTTGAGATTTGTGTCGGTCGCTTCGAGTCGATGGGCAAGTGTCTCAAATATTTGTCTCATGAAATTTATGTCATTTGAGAGGTTGAATTCAAATGTTTCTTTGTCCATAGTATGAAGCTTACACTTTGTATGAGCTATTGCTGAGGCACTTCGTTTGCTCCCGGTTATTAAAGACATCTCTCCAAAGAAATCACCTTCGTCAAGTGTTGTTAGAGAGATATCTGTATCTTCGACTTTTTTTACTATATTCACTCTTCCGGAATCAATGATATACATCTCTTTACAATCTTCTGCATTCTCTTTAAATATGATATCACCTTCTTTAAAGAGAATTTTTTTCCTTGTATATAACAACCCTTTTATGCCCATTTTTCGGATTAAACCCTGAATAGTATAAAAAATGAAATGCTATACTTCCTCTGCATAAGATGCCTTTGGACTTATTTTGTCGTTATTCTATTCGTTTTATTATTGTGAGTCAATATAGATTTACCGTATCAGTACATCGTAAGCGATCTTATCAGGAGCAGAAGCAGACAAGAGAATCATCAAGTCGTATTAATTGAGACGGCGAACTGGACGGACATAACATCTGTCATCAATGTGGAGATAGCGCACGGTACCAAGTTGGAAGGCAACGAGCCACGCAGACTCTGAGCCTGCTAATTTGTCACCAGTCCAAATCTGTTTCTGTTTACGACTAAAGACATTATCTATGTATAGGGATTTATTCTTGCTACTGAATTCCAAGAGTGACGCTGCTTCATCCACGGTAGGCAGGCGCCAGTCATTATACCCCGCATATCCCCTGAAGTTCAAGTCCTTTAGCCACTGTTTTGCTTTATTCCACTCTATAAAAGTATCAGAACCAGACTGGTACCACATCAAGCCTGTTACGTGGTCTACTACAACATTATTTCCATTTATAGACCTGGACTGATAGTTATGGCTTATTGTACTGTAGACACAGCCTCCCCAATCATATTTACTACGTATATAAATATTTGAAATTGACAGTACCTTAGATACCGTCAAATCTAAATAAGACTGACGTAACTTTACAAGAGGTATTTCGTATATATACTTAAGACGTTCAATATCACCAATTGCCAATCCTTTTGCTTCAGGGAAATTATTTATCAGGCTGCTCCACGCAGCTTCCTCCATATCTTTTCCGTATTTTAAAGAAATTATTTTTTCATATTTACGTATAATCTCTTTACGAGTATCCATGCTAATTGACACTTGTTCATTCTTTTCCTGTTTAGTCTTCAATCCCTCTATCTCTACCTCTTCTTATCTCTCTTCTTATCTCTCTTCTGCCTCCCTCTTACTCCTCAGTTCCTCTAGTAGATTTACCAGATTCTCTTTTTCATTTGCCATAGCAAGCATTGTATCCAGGCCATCATATGTATTGGCATTCTTTGTCCCCAACCTGTTTTTAATATCATTTATCTTCTCATCAAGAACTGCAAGCTCGTCTTCCTTACGTGCTATCTCTTCCAGATCCTTTTTCCTTGAAACTATTGTCTGCCCCTCAAGCTCTTTAAGTCTCTCTTCTGCTGAATGGTTAATGGGTGTTAGTAGAGACACATCTGAAGGGTTATTTACTATCTCGAATGCAGTTGCACCACTTCGAAATACCGCTTGATAATAGGCGTCACCGAAAACATAGTATAATTCGCCTCCTATAAGGACAGAATGGGCATATATGGGCAACTTGTTAATGATTGCACCAGTAGGCGGTACTACAACCTGAAAGCCGTTATCTGTTTTTTGATAAAAGACACCACCGCTGTTCAGATACTCTTTGTCTCCTTTTTGAACCACGGTATAATTAGTCAGTATAGTCGCTACAACAGCACCGTAAGGAGGAGGCACCACAGTGTAAGTACCACCGGAAGAGACATAAAATACACCATGCGAATAGTAATAATCCTGATCGCTAATCTTCAACATCATGTGTTGTCCAGGGAGGGTGTCTACTGTTGAACCGATATTTACAGAAACAGCAAGAGCGGTGTAATAATCACGCCAATTTTCCTCCCAGTCTCTCCAATTTTCATCAAGCAACACTTGACGTTCCTTTTTATTTTTCTGAAATTCTTCCTGCCGAATTGACTGGTGGTTTACCATATATTTTTGTGGTAACAATGAAGATTCCTGATGTATATCTCCAGCTTTAATTTCTTCACCTGCCTCATGTTTTTGATATTTTCTTTTGTCAGCAATTGCATCAGAGCTTTCTTTTTCAGGAGTTTCGACTAAAAGCGTACTTCTGTCGCAATGACGTATACTGCCAACAACAATACCTGCTGCAAATATTTTACCTGCGCCATGTCTACCGAAATTTTTTCCATAGACGTATGGATTATTAATATTCAGTATTGCGTTACCTACAAGTATTATTGAGGACAACCGAAAAATAAATGATTTGAAAATTGATCTCTTGGTTAATGTCATATTCATTTCTGCTCTTCTGAATCAGATTTGTCAAGAATGGTATCTGTTATAGTCATAAACTTTATCTTTTTCAGATTTTTTGTATCTGCTAAATCTATATTGAATAGCGTATCAGGCAGGTGTGCATCAAGGTCCCATTCTGAAAGTACGGCAGAAAACTGAGGTGATTCGGGTGCGTTCTTGTATGTAATCACGATCTTCCTTGGTACCAACTGTTTACCATCTTCAATCCATATTTGCCAGTCTATGTCCTTCTGTACAAACGCCAGGTGGTGACATCTGACTCCCGCAACATTGTGCAGGCCTGCATAAAAACCAAATTCTGCATTTTCAATCAGTATTTGGTAGGGATCCTCATATACAAGGTCAACTAGGGGAGGGGAGAACCCATACTTCTCCATTAAATGATCCATAGCAGAGTCTATATCAGCCGGTACTACCTCAGTGGCATAAACTCCCAGTTTAGCATCCATTAACGTCATGCTCTTCCCATCGTACCAAAATCGTTTATCTCCCAAGTCACCATGCCTTTCAGCATAGACCTTGTTCGGACGGTGTACTGCGACATCACTGGAAGCAGTATATTGGATCTTCTGTCTACTGGGTATCACTTCGTCGAATGCAATGGCTACATGAAAACTGAACTGTCCCGAAGACTTCAGATAGTCTCCCATTGCCTTCAAGAGTTTGTCAGTACGGACGTCGATAATGGGTTTCTCCACAGTTTTTCCAGGTTGTGCTTCATCTGCACTGGTGATATCATTGGCTACATACCCGAATAGTGTTAAAGCCAGAATGCCGGCATTTATGAACTTAAGATAACTCTGTTTTCTTAACACTTTTTTACTCCCTGTATAATAATGTTGTGACATTACAACTCTAATAGAAAATTGTAATAAATAATAAATCATGTAGTAACAGAAACTCTAATATTACATTTTGATAACAACATCCTTAGCATTTGTTTCAAATTCCGTAATTATTTGCGCAAAAGCATTGCTCAAACTCTATACAATGCCGTCTGGTTTGTCTTATTAGAATACGGATAATTCTTTAAAGAGCCAGAAAGTTTGACCCATTTTGTAACACATCCCACTATCATTGTTACGATAAGACTTAATATCTCACCAGAAATAAATTATTTTCTTGAACCTGAGGATCTTTAGTTCACTTTGGACACTTCAAACCTGATTGTGGGTTTGCCGCACTACGAATATACTATTTAATGCCTGATACTTTATATACTCTGAGTGGTTCATGAAATCCCTTTACTACTATAGCGTTCTTTTCTTTTCCTTCCACATGTTCATTAATAAGTGTCCAGGTGTCATGAGAGATGAGAGTTTCGCCAGGGCTCGCCGCAGATTCCAACCTGCTCGCCGCATTAACAGGATTGCCAATTATTGTATAATCCATTTGATCTTCACTACCAAAATTCCCTACTGTACAATAACCGGTGAAAATTCCAGCCCTGATTTGAAGCGTTATATCCATTCCATGTTCATCCCATTCCCCAGATAAGTCATGAACTTGCTTTTGCATTTCTATAGCCATTTTTACACATGAAAGCGCATCTTCTTTTGCACCCTTAGTTGACGGGTCCCCAAAAAATACCATGATGGAATCCCCCATATATTTATCCAGAGTTCCATTATATTTCCTGATAATGGACTCCATTCTATCAAAATATTTATTTAGCAATAAGGTTATATCTTCCGGCTCTAAAAGATCTGTCTTTCTAGAAAAGCCAACAATATCTGAGAAGAAGACGCTAAGCATTTTTCGACTGGATTTAATTATAGCCTCCGTCTTGCCATCCATAATTGACTGTGTCACTTCAGATGAAACGTATTTTGATAATTGCGATGAAAGTTGCTGAAGCTTCTTGTTTGCAATCATCAAAGACAGATGTGTTTTTACCCTGGCCTTAACTTCCGCTACCTCAAAAGGCTTTGTAATATAATCCACTGCACCCAATTCCAGCCCCTTCGTTTTGTTCTCTATCTCACTCATTGCCGTAATAAAGATTATTGGGATGCTACTTGTCTTTGGTTCGCTCTTGAGTTTGCGACAGACTTCATAACCATCAATGCCCGGCATCATTATATCCAATAAGATCAAGTCTGGCGGGTCAGTGTTAACAATTTCCAGTGCGCGCTCTCCATCCATTGCAACGCTGACTTCATATTCGCCATGAAGTGCATCTACTAAGATATCGATATTTGTTTTGGTATCATCCACTACAAGTACCGTACAGTTAGATAATTCTTCCATACTTATTTTTCCACCAATTTATTTTTTTAAATTAACAGGACGCAGATTGTCGAGATATACACAGATAATATCTTTTAAATTACTAATCATCACGCTCCCCGGACAAAAAGCGCCGAGGACAAGAAGGCGCAAGGAACGCTAAGAAAAATAAAACAAGAGATAATAGTTTTTTACCCTTTGTGCTCTTCCCTGCCTGTCGGCAGACAGGGTAACTTCATGTGAAGAATAAAGTCCAACCACAACTTTCCAATCTTATTTTCAGTCATCTTTCTTTTTTATCTTGGCGATCTCTGCGGCTTTGCGTGAGAATATGTCCTTTTCCTCTCGCCAAGGGGCTATTCTTCCAAATGCTTTGTTTCTCTGCTCATCTCTTATATTAATTTTTCAATTTACTTATTATTGATTCTAGAATTATTCCTGCTTCTTTAAATTTATATCTTCCAATTAATTTAGTTAGTTCTTTTATCTTTTTGACAAGATGATCAGGGTAGGAAAGCCTTGATATCTGCTCTAGCACAGGTTCGCACTTTTTTGGTTTTTGTGTTATTATGTGAGGTGCCAGCCCTTCCAACAATTTAACAAGTTTCTCTTGAGATTTCGCTTGAGTATCACTTTCACCCTCTTCCTTATAACTATTTTCTTCAGAATCCAAAGCTTTTAAAGTAGTGAGTACCTTACTCAGCTCTTTGGAATATTTTTTCAGCTTAATATCGTACTTGTCAGTTTCACGCTTCTTGATTACGGCTTCAAGGTCACCGGCAATTTTATGTAGCTTACTGATACCAATATTCCCTGCGACACCCTTTACGCTATGGGCATACCTTTCGGCATCTTTTAGGTTGTTGTTTTCAATCGCTATTTTTATATCATGAAAAGAATTTGAATAGTCGTCCCTGAATTCTATTAACAGTTGTTTATAAAGTTTCATGTTCCCTCCAACCCTTATAAGGCTGGATTCTACATCAATCCCGGGAAGAGTTGGCAATTGGACATCTTCACTCTGCTTTTCGTCAGTCTGGAAGCTATTCTGCGGAGCATCCTCCTCAGGACTCTTTCTGCTTTTGGTTTTTATCCATTTTACTAACGTAGAAAAAAGTTCATTTATGTCAATCGGTTTTGTGATGTAATCGTCCATTCCCGCTTCTATACACTTTTCGCGATCACCCGTCATAGCCAGTGCAGTCATCGCTACTATTGGCAAATTACTAAAACGTGGATTCTCCCTGATACATCCTGTGGCCTCAAGCCCACTCATCTCTGGCATCTGCACATCCATTAAAACAAGATCAAACTCTGATCCCTCAACTGCTTTAATTGCCTCTTTACCATTATTTGCTATAGTCACATATAAACCAGCCTTCTCCAATAGCTCTGTCGCAACTTGTTGATTGATCTCGTTATCTTCAGCCAGAAGAACTTTAGCCCCCCTGATATTTCCTATTTCACTGATTTTTTCAACTCCGTATTTTGTAGACCTTGACTTTCTCCCTCCGTTTTTACCGAAAGCTTCCATAATTGCATCAAAAAGAAGCGAACGGGTTACCGGTTTTACGAGAAAAACATCAATATCTACACTTTCGGCCTGTTTTCTTATCTCTTCCCTACCGTATGCAGTCACCATTATGATAGTAGGGGTTTGTGGAATACCGGGATCATTTTGAATCATCTTTGTAGTTTCAATACCATTTATCCTCGGCATCTTCCAGTCCATCATTACGAGTTCATATGTCTCAGTCTCTTTATTATTCACATTTCTTTTTAATTCAGTAAGCGCCTCTCCACCTGAGGCAACAGTTGTCACCTGAAATGTAAAAGATTCCAGTGTTGCTTTTAGAATTTCCCGGGAAGCAGCGTTATCATCAACTACCAAGACTTTCATACCTTTGAGGTCTAATGATAGTTCTAATAATCTCTGTTTCTTTTTTTTCAGTCTTTCAAACAAGACAGTAAAGATAAAGGTACTTCCTTTGCCCGGTTCACTATCAACCAGGATTTCCCCTCCCATCATTTCTACCAACCGTTTGCAAATTGCTAAACCCAGGCCTGTGCCTCCGTACCTTCTTGTAGTAGATCCGTCTGCCTGAGAAAAGGATTGAAATAGTTTTCCTATCTGTTCTTCGCTCAAACCGACACCGGTATCTTTAACTGAGAATTTGAGTTTAACTTTTTCCTCCTCCCTGCTAATCATGTTAACAGAAATTATTATCTCGCCATCTTCAGTAAATTTAATAGCGTTGCTTACCAGGTTAGAGAGAACCTGCCCAAGCCTTAAGGAGTCTCCAACTAATAAAATGGGGACATCATTTCCCATGGAAAACAGTAACTCCAGCCCTTTTTCTTCTGCTTTTAGTGTGACGAGATCAGAAAGGCTTTCCAGAACATCTTCCAGGCTAAAATCAACGGCCTCAATACTCATTTTACCCGCTTCAATCTTGGAGAAATCAAGGATATCATTGATGATTCTTAAAAGAGCAAGTGCTGATGATTCAACCTTGTTTACATAATCATTCTGTTTCGGAGTAAGTTCGGTCATTAACGCAAGCTGGCTCATTCCGATAATGGCATTCATCGGCGTTCTTATTTCGTGACTCATCCTGGCCAGAAAATCGCTCTTGGCACTGTTCGCATTTTCTGCTTCCTGTTTTGCGATTTTAAGTTCCTCTTCAGCCTGCTTGCGTTTTATAAAGAGACCGATCTGGTTACCGATAGCCGTCATCATATCAAGCAGATCATTATCGGGAATTCTTATTTCGTGGCTGAAGAAACTGATTGCTCCAAGTACCTCGTTACCACTAAGAATGGGGAAACCAAAGACTCCGTGCAATCCCACTTTCGATGCAATCTCTGCTCGTGGAAAATTTGAATCATGGACAGCATCCTCAATCCAGACCGGTTGAGCGCTGGATAAAACACGTCCGGGTAAACCAATACCAGGGGAGAAGGTAGTTTGTCTTGTGATCTTTACGAATGCTGATACATCAATGGATGGAATATGCCAGATTTCCGAACACTTCAACACGCGGTCCTGAGAATCAAATATCCAGATTTCACCAAGCGCCCATTCAAGCGCCATGCATATGGCCTGAAGGATTTTGGAAGAAGCCTCTGTAATTGTGGTAGATTCTGCCAATACTTGTGTCACAATATGCTGAGCTTTAAGACGATTTCCAGCTCTCTTTTGTTCGGTAATGTCTTCTTTAATAGCAATGAAATTGGTAACAACACCCTTGTTATCCCTAACAGGCGAAATAAATCCATATTCCCAAAAAAGTTCTCCATTCTTCTTCTTATTACAAAACTCCCCACGCCATTCGTTACCTGACGTAATTGTCTTCCATAGCTCCTCGTATACCTCTGGTGGGGTTTTATCGGATTTTAAGATTCTTGGATTTTCTCCAATAGCTTCTTCTATAGTGTAACCTGTTAATTCGGTAAATCTGGGATTTGCATACTCAATATTTCCTTTAACGTCAGTAATTACTACTACTGCGGGGCTTTGTTCAACCGCACTCGACAACTTTATAAGCTCTGCCTCTACACGTTTGCGTCTCTCAATAGCTAAACAGGAACTGATAGCCAATGCAATGGAGTCTTCTGATTCCTTGAGCCAATCAAGCTGGTTCGACGAAAAACGTTCAAGTGATCCAAGTTCTAAAGCACCCACAATCTGATCATTATTAATTAAGGGAAAAACAAGTATACTGTTCGGTGCCACCTCTCCAAAACCAAATGTAATTCGTACATATTCAGGAATACGATCTATTGTGATCGGTTCTCGCTGAGAGACAGCCTGGCCTACCAGACCCGATCCTATTGTAAATGATTCCGGAACATCCTTACCCTCGGGATAACCATAACGGCTTACGCGCTGAAGCAAATTGTCAGAATTTAAGATATAAACAGCCCCCAATGGCAAGTTGAGAAAGGTAACAATGGATCTGAGTATATTATCTCCTAATTTCGCTATATCCTGTTCACCATGCATACTTACGCTAAGTTTATGTAATCCGGTTTTCAACCTGTTCTGTGCTTCTATTTCCTGATTTGTCTTTTCAAGCATCACTTGATTTTCTTGTAGATGGTGTTCAATCTGCTCACGTTCTGTCAACTCCTGTTCCAATTCATTTTGCTTTTCTTTTAGTTCTTCTGTCTTAGCATTAATTTTAGTGCTCATTTTATTAAATGATTCAACCAGCAACCCTATTTCATCGTTAGACCTTTTAGTAATTTTTTGATCATATTGTTCTGTTTCAGCCATTTCCAGCAATTTACGGTTAAGGATCTTGATCGGAGTAGTTAAACGTCTTGCAAAAATATAACTAACCAGAAGAATCACCCCGGCAAGACTTCCCATCCCTATAAGTAACAAAAAACAGAATTTATAAACAGGAGCAAGAATTTCATGCTCATCCATTTTTGATATTATTGCCCAATTCAATCCCGGAATGTCTAAGGGAGCATACGCATTAAATACCGGCACATTACGATAATCTAATAACCACATAGTACCTGTGATCCCCGCAAGTGCTCTTCGAGGTGCTTCACGGTCTATTTTTCGTTTTAGTGCGGTAGGCTCAATAAAAAACCGTGAGTTTGAACGCATGAAAAGATCATGGCCTGCAAGAACCGTTTCTCCTGTTTTTCCAAGTCCACTGCGTTCCTGCATGATTTCATCAATGTCTTTCATTGTTATCTGGCTTGCAAGTACACCTAAGACTTTTCCATTATTGTCTTTAACCGGTACGGCAAAAAAAGCACTGATTTTTTCCTTTGATGGTGCATAAAACTCTATGTCAGAAATTGTTGGTTCAATCAATCCTTTTGTAAACGCCCTTGCAAGAGGAGTATCTTTGTATTTTCCGGAAACAAGATTAGTATTCAAATCGTCTTCCTTTGTGATAGTTTGGAGGATATTTCCTTTTGTATCTATTACAAAGATGTCGTAATAGCCCATTTTATCAATAATAACATTGGCTATTTTGTTAAAACGTTGAGCGAACATTTTATTACGTTTTCTCGAATCCATAGAATCTATTCGATTTTCGGCAATATGAGAAATCTCTTCCAGATATGTACGAAAAATATCTGCAGCAGCTAATACTTCTGTATTAGATAAACGTTCAAAAAAATAGTCCTCAATCTGCGTCTTCTTGATATCCCGTATCGAAACAAGATGTTCAAGGGCTCCTTTTACCAGTGATTCCTTAGCAGTGCGGTAACTCCAATAACCGGTTAAACCGGAAGAGAGCATCCCAACTATCAAAACGAAAATAAACAGTTTTTTCCAGATTTTAGTCCTAGCCATATATATAAGTCCTTATAAAGTGAATCTAAACAGAAATGACAGGAAAGATTCTTAAATTCATATAATCCCGTATTATACTACATCAAGCTGCAGAGCCGCAATCAAGTTTGACGTGTCTAAAGTAAAAAATCAAAAAGTTGTTTTTTACACAACTTTTAATTACTTTAAACTTTTTGCACTTTAGTTCACTTTTTATGACACGAGAAAAACTTTCTAAAAAAAGAAGGTTTTACAGGTTAATAGTATATTAATCTCTAAGTTACGCAACATACATTTATGTGGACTATGTCTGAGGTATTTGTTTAAATGAAAGTTGCTCATTCATTAAAGAAAAGTACTATTTTCCAGTGAAAATAAAGAGTGGGGAACATTATGAAACAAGTTTTTAGATTGTACCTCAGTCGATATCTGGATACAAAAAGCGTAGCATTGTGTTTAGCACTAATTATAGGAAGCTCGTTGCTTTTTACGGATTATTGTATGCGGGCAGGTATCTAAATTAATCTCCTGGTTGAAAGGACAGATATCATGAAAAAATGCAGATTAAGAAGTGTTTTTGTATTCACTCTGGTTTCTCTGTTTTTGAGCGGATGCGCTGTTTGTAAGATAGATCATAGGGCAGAGCCGTTAGCAGCAGCGAAAATTAGTATCCAAGCCAAATTGGACGAAGGGAAGACGGTTTCAGAGGCATTAGGCGCTGTGATTACTGCTGCCGGAACAAGTACTTCGGATGCGGTATCTGCTGCTATAAAGATGGGCTTAGATACTCAAGCAGTGGTGAAAGCAGCAATTACTGCTAGTGGTGATCCTTTGACCGTAGGCAATTCCGCATATAATGCAGGAGCCAATCTTCATGATATATACATGGCAGGCGGTTCTACAAGCGGTGGATCGACAGGCTTAGGATCTACTCCGGGTAATGTTGAACAGCCTAGATAAGCGGCAACACCTTCCTTTCCGAGAGACAACATAGAAAGATCCGCTGACGAACCATCTAATCCTGATAAAAGATAGAATATAAATAATTAAGTGAAAGATAAAAGAAAGGGGAACATTATGAACAAAGACGTTGGATTGCACTTAAGTCGATGCGTTTCTATTAAAAGTATTACAATGTGCATGGTACTAACTATTTGTAGCTTACTGTCTAATACGGATTACTGCAGAGGTCAGGCAACTGACCAGCCGGTAGAATATGAAACACCCGGGGTTTTAGATGCGTATGATATCTTACCACCAAATCTACTCGAAGGTAAGAATTTTTGGGTGGACAGAAGGGTAGTATCGTATGGCCTAAACAACCGTTACACAATTTCTTCCCATTTTGGCAAGTTTGAGGCAAATGGTGAAGAGATGCTGCGCATACGTGAGCATGAAATCAAGGCTATAGAGTCCTTGAGAGAGATAAAAAAGTCGAAAGCGTTTGGTGATGCAGTCAAAAAAGCGGTTAAGAGCCCGATCAAAGGAGCTAAGGCCCTGATCACCGATCCTGTTAGCACAGTCAAGGGAGTACCGAAGGGTATAGGAAAGCTCTTTTCACGTATTGGTGAGATGACGAAGGGTGGGCGTGGAGATTCGGAAGATAGTTACACAAAGGAGCTTATCGGTTTCTCTGCAACAAAGCGCCAGTATGCAAACAAATTTGGAGTGGATGTCTATTCCTCAAACGAAGTGCTTCAAAAGGAACTGAACAGTGTTGCGTGGGCAGGATTCGCCGGTGGTGTTGGGGTGAAACTGGCGATGATGCCTATTAAGGGCGCCTCCGAAGCAGCATATTACTCAATACAGGCTACGAAATTAACCCATGGCATGAACATGATATTACTCGACAAAGCACCTGAGGACCTTCGGCAGATAAATAGAGAAAAGCTGATACAAATGGGAGTGAAAGAGTCTGTTATCTATGAATTCCTGCACCATCCCGCGTACTCGCCTCGTCATGAGACGATATTGGTCCATGCACTGGCAGATATGCAAGGGGTAAAGAATCGTGAACAGTTCATTAAAAAAGCCCTCTATGCGGAGTACGAGGAAGAGGCATTTCTTTACCAACGTATGGCCGAGATGTTGCATGGATACCATACACAGGTAAAACCGATTAAAGAGCTGGTCCCTGTTCGTAAATTCATGGTGGGTTACACATCTGATCAAACCATTGTTGCTACTTTCCCAATTGATCTTCTCTACTGGATAGAACTCTCTGATCTTGGTTCAGCTGCTTTAGCTAAATTAGATTTAACAGGTCGTCCTGTAAAGAAAACAGAAATATGGGTTACCGGTTCTCTTACACCCAGAGCAATGCAGGAATTCAACGCCAGAGGCCTGGTAGTTAACGAGCGATCAGGTGAAGTATTATTGCCACCATCAAAGAACAACTAGATTCGTCATTTCTCTAGTCGCTCGAATGATAGGGCGTTTCAATATGTTATTATGATGCAGAATACGATCCCTGCCGATCGGCAGGGATCGTGTCTCGTTTAAACTTAAGGATCAGTCCTGGACATATATCCTTTCATGTCTGTCTCAAATTCTGTCAATATCTGGTTAAAGGCTGTGTTCCAGCTCTTGATCAGTCCATCTGGTGTGTTGCCTTTAAAAGGTTCTTCTTTGTGGTATTGACTTTGAAAAATGATTTTGGGATTACTGTCGGTTTCCTGTAGGAAAAAAAACTGAATTTCCATAACGGCTTTTGGCGCAGCACTCACACGATAATCTCCATAGAGTGCCGTAACTGAACCTTCAAGGATATAAGTTGAGTCCAAAAGGCTGGATGGATCTAAAACCTGCTTAAAAAGACCGGACCCGGCAAGTCGTTTACGTATCTCTTCTGTAAACATAGATACCGGTGAAATGAAAAACTCGTTGTAAAAGTCTGACTCGTAACTCAGTTCTTCCAGACGGTAGACAAGCCCCTTGCTTTCATATTGAGGCGAGACACGAAACCTGCGAACGGTAAGGACTTTTCCGGTATCAGGTGAAGAAATATCTACATCACGGGAAGCATCCAGAATAAAGTAACGCTTCTCAGGATAGCCTTTTTCCAGATTGACGCATCCTACCAGGACAGAAAACAGACCAAAGACTCCAATTATTACTATTAATAAGGTTTTCTTCTTCATTGTTGTTTACCTCCGGGATATGAGCGTGCCGGAGGATTTCCAAATAATAAATAAGATGGATATCGCCTGGCATTCTCTGTTAAATCTCGTAGATTTCCTGTTATTGCTCTCACATTTTCTGTGGCTACTCCTACATTCTGTTCCTCACTGGAAACAAAATAATTAAACTGTCGTAGTGTTCGTTTAAGTTGGGCAAAGATTTCTGGCAGCTCTCCTAAAGCAGCAAGTGACTCAGTTAGAGGTTTCTCATTCTCTCCGGTAATCCGACGAACAGTAGCCATTGTTGTCGATGCATCTGTCAGGAACGGATCCAGACGTTTATTTGTTTCCCTTAATTCTGCAAGCAAATTCTCTGTTTGTTCAGTAAGATTAGCGACCTTTACATCGTTAAGTATTTTGTTTACGGAACTCACTATTGTTTCCAGACCGTCTGTTACCCCCTTAACATTGATCTCCTCAAGCTTTTCCAGGATTTTTTCCACAGATTCAGTAAATTGTGTAATTGTGCTGGGTGCAGAGGGAATATAGTATGAACTGGGTTCCCACAAAAGTTTCACGGGAGGATATTTTTCAGGATCAAGGAAATCCACCTCAAGATAAGCAGCCCCGGTTATCCCCTGCGAGGCCAGACGAATCCTCATCCCATTAGCAATTGCATTGCTTAAAAATGTTCTTTTCTCTTTCTCGGTCGACTCCATTTTTGGTGTAATGGACACTTTGATAAATACGTATTGACCGTAACTAAGATATTCTTTTGAGGACAGATCAAATTTATATTTCTCGTTCACAAAAGCAATCTCCTCCACATTGCCCATCGGAACACCGCGCATTTTAACGGGGGCGCCAACATCCAGACCCTGCACGGAGCCTTCGATATAGGTTTCAAAAAAGATCTTTTTTTGGAAAAGAGTACCTACTCCTAAAACTACGATGGCAATGATCGCGATTATCGTAGCACTAATGACGAATATGCCGATCTTAAAAAAATTAGCCTTTGCACTCATAGGCAGTACCCCCCCTTAAAACATTAAAGTCGTATCGAACTCAATTATGCTGTTAAGAAACATTTGAAGTAACCTCCCGCTTAAAGAACTGACGTACCCATTGGTTATCGCTTTTATCACGTAAATCCTGCGGCCTGCCATCTGCCACAATCTTCTTGACACGTTTATCAAGCATAATTACCCTGTCAGCTATGCTGTAAATACTGGGAAGTTCATGCGTCACTATGACAAACGTAATTTTCAGATTATGGGCCAGGCTAATAATAAGCTGATCCAGTTCAGCAGACGTAATAGGATCCAACCCCGCTGATGGCTCGTCGAGAAAGAGGATCTGCGGATCAAGGACCATGGCTCTCGCAATAGCCGCACGCTTTTGCATTCCTCCGCTTAGCTCAGACGGCATGTGATTCTCAAAACCTTTCAGACCTACCAGCTTCAACTTCATCAAAACGATAAGATCCATGGCGGCGGAGTTCAAATTCGTAAACTCCTCCAGGGGAAGGCGAACGTTTTCAAATAGTGCCATTGACCCGAAAAGAGCACTGCTCTGATACATAACACCAATCTTCCTGAGGATACGAAGACGTTCATCTCCCTCAGCAGATACAATGTCCTGTCCGTCAATGAGGATCCTGCCCGCAGCGGGACTGTATAAACCAATCATTTGCTTCAACAGAGTACTCTTGCCGCAACCTGAACCGCCCAGGATAACGAAAACTTCCCCCTTCCGTACCTCAAAAGAGATATTATCGATAACAACGGTATCCTCATACGCAACCGTTAAACTTTCGACATGAATAATTGTTTCCGATTCAGTATTCATACACCTAGATCCCTAAATAGAAATAAACGACTGAAAACAGACCATCCGTGAGAATAATCATAATTATGCCGCTTACGACCGCTTTCGTAGTCGAATCACCAACCGCACTGGCGCCAGTCCTTGTCCGTAATCCATGTGAACATCCAATTCCAGCCACTATTAAACCAAAAGCAAGAGATTTGAGAAGACCTCCTAAAAGATCAACGTAGTCCGCCGATTGTATAATCCGATCGATATACGTGTTAAGCGGATAGCCCATAGAGAGCAAGACAACTGATCCTCCCAATATGCCGAAAAGGTTGGCGAAGATAGTAATAAGCGGCATCATGAAGAGCGTTGCTATCACTCTGGTCAGCACAAGAAACCTGACAGGGTCCAGCCCCATAGTTGTCAGGGCATCCACCTCCTCATTCACCTTCATGGTACCCAGCTCGGCAGCAAAAGCAGAACTTGTACGTCCGGCCATAACAATGGCAGTCATAAGAGGGCCCAGTTCTCTCAGTGTCGATAGCGCTATCAGATCAGCAACGAAGATCTCCGCCCCGAATTGTTTCATAGGTATAGCCGCCTGAAAAGCCATGATCAAACCTATCAGAAAACTGATAAGAGCAACAATGGGAAAGGCATTAACACCGGCAGTTTCAGCTATAAGAAATGCATCCTTCCATCGAACCACTGTGGGATTTCTGGCTGCAAGGTAAAGAGCAGCTACAAGCTCACCCAGAAAGGCGACTTGCGAACGGATATTGTCCCAGACAGAGAATGTTGCTCGACCAACTTCCTCAGTCAGATTGGTTTTCCTGGATTTTTCCGGACGTGACTCTTCAAACTCAAGCGGGTCAAAAAAATCCAGGAGTTTCTGGTATTCATCACGAAGACCAGAAATCTCTAATTTGCTACCCGTCTTTTTCTGGCGTCGTTGAATTTCGACCAATAAACCGATTCCGGTACCATCACAATAATCTATCTCAGAAGTATCTACAACGACCCTTTTTGATGATGCCCGTTCAAGAGCATCAATTACTCCCTGCCAGATATTACCAGTGGATGTTGAATCAAGACGGCCACTTATTGTAATAGTAAGTACTCCATCTTTGCTCACTTCAGTATTTAATGTTACCCTGCTCTCTATCATTTATTTCTTTTTCAATTTACAAATGATTATTGCGGGTTTTGTAATATTGCTTGCTGTTCTTTCAAGATTATCCAACCTGGAATTTCCGGGTTGTGCCCCTGCAGAACTCAAAATACAAATGTATACCAGTAAAAAGAAAATGATTAACCGGCAATAGCTCTCTAAGCATTCCAGCCTTCGTAATGAATTTTCATAAATTAGACTAAAGGGTATCTTATAATGATTTCCAACGTAAAATCAAATGAATTCTAATCGTGTTAAATAGCAAGTGTTCTCGATAAAAATGGCTTGTATTTGTGGTAAACAGGTTATATTATAACAATGGCTATGATTAAGAAGAAAAAATATTTAGAGATGCTTGATGACCTTCTGGCAACAGAGGATGAGGTGACTGAACATTTCTATAAATACACTACTGACTCACTTAAATATTACAAATGGTTGAGTGAAGACAAAAGAGAACAGATAAGTGAAATAACTACGAAATTGAGGAATGATTGTCAAAGACACAAAAACATGGTAGAAAAATTAATAAAACATGTAGAAGAGAGTAAAGAGAATGTATTCTAAAGAGGAACTTTCTAAAATCTTCCAAAGGATTTTGAAATTTGAGCAGGAAGCGCAGTCAGCATACGATGATTGCGTAAGTAAAGTTGACGACGAAAATAGTATCAAAATTCTGCAATCAATCAGTAATGAAGAAAAAGGCCATATTGAACTGGCAAAAAAACTTTTTAAAATAATTGAGGAAGAGTGACTACTCGTTTAATAACCGATCAAGTAAATGTTGCTACCTATTGAATATACGGACCCCCTTCCAATTATTATCTGGAGGTGTTTTTATAAACCCTACACAAGCTTCTTTCAGGCGTATTACTGACATCTCTTCTTGATAAGGAGGTTCAAGCGTGTCCAAACAATTTATAGCTCCGGAAAAGTCTCTCTTACGATAGAGGCTGAAGGCCTCTTCATATAGCTCCTTGTAAAGCCTGATATCTTCCGAAACTTGGTCAAACGGCCCAAGCAACTCGAATATTTCTTCTACCTGGACCTTACCCTTTACAGCACCACGATCTACATGGCGATACATAAAGGCATTTTTTGTTTGTGAGACTACAGACGAAGTTACAAGAATTTTGGTACCATAATATTTATTCAACCCCTCCATTCTGCTCGCCAGATTGACTTTGTCACCAAGTACCGTGTAGTTTAGCCTGGAACTTGCTCCAACGTTACCTACGACAGCTTCTCCACTGGCAATACCAAAGCGTGTTATAAATTCCTGTTTTCCGGAATCTTTCCATTTTTTGTTCAGTTCATTGAGTTTTTGTATGCAGCTCCATGCCGCCCTTACCGCAGACATCGCATGTTTTGGATTGTCGATCGGAGCGCCCCAGAATGCCATAATTGCATCTCCAATGAACTTGTCCACAGTAGTATTCTCGATTCTTAACTCTTCAAGCATGATGTTGAAATATTCTTCTAAATGCAATGCCAACTCCATAGGTGGCATATTTTCAGATATCGATGTAAAGCCCTCTATGTCAGTAAACAGTATGGTAACGTCTGCTGATTTCCCTCCTATTTTAGCAGCTTCTCCACGATTCAGGAGCTGACGGACAATTTCTATCGGAACGTACCTGGAAAATGCGTCAAGTGCATTACGCATCCGCTCGTTGGTTTCTGCCAGATGAAGTATTTCAAGAATAGTAGTCTTAGGATGCTCCTGTGGTTTTACATCGAGGTTGCGTAAAGCCTTTACTTGTTGGACAAGTCCATCAATCGGTCCTGTATATTTTCTGGAAATGACAAGCGCCATGATTGCTGCAATTATGCAGGAGAAAGCAGTTATTGCCAGAACAAGCAAAAATTGAAGAGTAACGTTTCCCAGTACATCTGATGCTGGAATCAGTGTGCAGACCCAGGAGGGATTCTCTTCCCTGTTTTTAAGTTGTGAGAACATACACCACCAGGTACTCCCACCTGCAGAAACTTTAAATTTTTCACCATCCGGCCTGCCAGCATTTTGCCAGGAATCAACAGCATAGGTAATCTCTTCTATCTCCAGTTCCTTAATATCCCTGAGAAGGTATTTCTCGATGCCATCTGCAATTACAAATTTTGGATCTGCAGGCAAGCCTGTTACTTTTCCGTTATCCAGCATGACGAATATCTTGCCATTTGGACTGGGTCTGAATGTAACACTGAACGCAGTAAGATCCTTACTTTTCATGTCAAAGGCGAGTACAAAGGATTGTTTATTCAGTACGAAAATCTGGATAGAAACGGTAATACCAGGTTCTTTTGTCGTCCGGAAAATATATGGTTGCGTCCAGGCTGGAGCAGTTATATCTTTAGAATTTATTGCGTTCTTGTACCATGGCCTAACACGGGGATCATATCCAATATCCTGCATATTCTCTTCCAGAAGCTGCAGGTTTTGACTGAACTTCAACCATTTAGTTTTTTTTGAACCCCACTTTCCAGGGTTCACAATACGATTTTGCCAGATATCTTCATTCTTCAGGAACAGGTAGCCGTTACCTTCCTCATCACCCGTGTTGATTGAATTGAGATATGGTATCTGCTCCATGATTGGCAGAAAATAACGGTTAAGATTTTCCGTATCATTTACATCAAGCAGACCGGTTTCAAATGATCTTTTCGTTTGATGTAATGCATTCAGTATGGGTGTGGTAATAGAACTTATTTCTGACCGGGTCCGAACGGTAGCATTATTAAAGTATGAAACAGATATTTGATTTGCAAGTTTATAACCTCTAAAGACAGTAGCGGTAAGGAGCAGAGCTGACAGGATCAGAATAAGCAGAAGAAAACTATAAAGCAGACTCCTGCGCATAGTGATGTTTTTTTTCATTGTTGACTTTCCGGCATCTCTATAATATCTGCAATGACCAAGGAAACGGATTATTTAATTGGATCAGGAAGAGTTTTCTGTACCGCCATGCGAACTGGTTTTATCTTAAAGTTCTCGACAAATATTGCATAAAGTGACGGCACGACAATCAATGTTAAAATGGTTGCTACCATTAAACCAAAAATCATGAGCCACGCCATGCCTTCCCACAGAGGACCTCCGGCGAGGGCGAGAGGCAGCAGACCTCCAATTGTAGTAAGAGTAGTCATTGCGATAGGAAGCAAACGCACCTGGCCTGCCTGTACAAGGCATTCTCGGAATTCCTGTATACTCATTCCCATAATGGGGCCTGAACCGTCGCAATCTTCTATCTTTTCTTTGATAAGTATATCCGCAAATTCGATGAAAATAATTGCAGTGTTTACGACAATTCCAAAGAGGGCGAGAAGACCAAGCTGCGGCATAAATCCCAGTGCATTGCCAGTAACATATAAACCAAGGAAAGAACCTATGAGTGCCAGTGGTAGTGTCGTGAGTATGATAACGGGTTTTGCAAACCCATTGTATTGGATAATTAACAGAAGGACTATCATCAGGAGCGATATCCCCAGTGAGAGGCTCAACTCACTTTTGGCCTGTTTAGACTCGAAAAGTTCACCACCTGCTTCCCACCAGTAACCTGGTGGGAGATTAGTTTTCCATTGTTCAAACTCGTCACTCTCTAACAAACCCATTACTATATCATTCGCCCGATAGCCCGGTTCAACCCGTGCCCGCACCTCGATTACGCGCTGTAGAAAACGGCGGTCAATCCTTGCGGGTTTCCAACGTGGCTGAATCTCTGCAATTGAGTCGAGTGGTACCTTACCGTATTTACCCTCCACATAGGCAGAACGAAGTTCGTTAATGGACCCTCTCTGCTTATGCGGAAGACGGAGGTAAACGGGGACAAGATGATCACCCTCTCTGAAGGTAGTGATATAATGGCCTGAGAAATAGGCATTTAGTGTCTGGGCAAGTCCAAGATTGGTTACACCTGCAAGGTTCGCTTTATCCTCATCTACGTCAATGTGCAGCAGGTAAGCCGATGAACCCCAGGTATCATAGTTGTCCCATGTCCCCGGCTGCTTACGAAGCAGTACATTAAGTCTATCCGCCTGTTCACGCATGACGGTAAGATCTGCAAATCCTATCCCCAATCTAGGCCCGAATATCCTGATTCCAATAGGTGCGTCTACTGAAGGTCCCATGACCAATTCACGGGGAATGATACGGGCGCCCGTCACGGGTCCAATGCCTAGATTTGGGTACCCTTCCCTGGAAACGCGCCGAACTTCTTTTACATAGTCGGAAGTAACGAGACCACTGGTTGTCTTAACTATGATCTCAGCATAATTGGGCCTGGCTGATTCCGGGTTCCTTCCCAGATACCAGCGATCGCATCCCTTACCAACGACTGATGTCATACAGGACAGACGCTGACCGGAATTACCCTCTTTGTCTGTATAAGAACTGAGCTTTCGGATTATCTCTTCCACCTTTTTTGTTACGTCATCTGTCTGCTGAATGTTGGACCCTTCCGGCAACCATACCTCCACGGCAAACTGGTCTCTCATATCCTGAGGGAAGAACTCTGACCCAACCGGTAGCATCATTACGATGAATAACAGACCGAATGAAACAGCGAGAACAACGAACCTTGCCTTGATGCAGATACGTGCAATGTTCGGGTATAAATCGGAAAACCAGCTCTTTTTCTTATCATTAACATGTTCATTTGCAACTTTGTTATGGCCTTTACCTATTTTCCGTTTAAGCCACTGAGCGAGTTGAATAACAGGTGACATGGACTGGTTGGGATCTTTGGGAGGCCTGATAAACCAGTAGGCGAGCAAGACACAGAATGTCATTGCCAGTATATAGCTGAAGGCAAGGGTAACCGTAAGAGTTACAGGAAGACTGTAGATGTACTCATATGTTGAGCCTTGAAGACCGATGAGCATGGGATAAAATGCGGCAATGGTGGTACCGGTGGCGATAAGAATGGGAAATGAGAGCTGATTAGCACCCTTTAGCGCCGCATCGAAATTTGACATTCCTTCACTCTGTAGTCGTCTGGTCTGGTCACAGATCTGCACTGCGTTATCCACTAACATACCCAAGGCAATGATCATTGCGGCAAGTGATATCTGTTCCATCTGCACACCAAAAACGGTGATTATGGCAAGTGATCCGATTATGACGAGAGGAATATTTGCACCCATCACTACAGCTGATCGTAATCCTACCATCAGATAGACTACTAATACGACAATAACAACTGCACCGACTACATTTGCGATGAAATCACTGATCTTGCGTGTGACAGTTTCCGACTGGTCTGTAACATAGGAGACAGCAATGTCCGGAGGAAGGACCTTTTGTTCAATCGATAACTTATGTACTACCTTTTTGGCTTCAGCGCAGACGTCAACAATGTTTGCACCTTTCTTCATGGCGAAGGCAACAATGATGCAGGTCTCTGATGTATGAGGATCTCCATAACGGGTAATCACTTGTGGAGGATCTTGATAGGCGCGAACCACTTTCAGATCCAGGTCATCAAGGTATACGGGGGCACGGGCTTCCTCTTCACCGATAGTACCAACTATGATGGAGTTTAACTCTCTCGTAGCGTCTATATCACCGCTGGGTTTGACCGTAAACCTTCCAACATCGGTATCAATTGTTCCACCCGGCGCAACTACATTACGTCGCGAAACAAGTTCCTCAAGCTGACTGGTAGTCAGGGACAGTTGGGTCCATGTGCCAAGATCAGTTTCTATGTAGAGTGCCTCTTCCTGTACTCCCGTGCGCACGACCTTGGCAACACCGGTAAGGAGTTTAACCTCGTCTTTCAACCTCTCTGAAAAAATGTCAAGTTCACGATGCGTGTAACGGTTTTCAGATTTGATTATACCTTCCCCTGGCAGTGGTACCTGGTAAAGAGCCATGATCATGATATTTACATCTCCGAAATCATCTATGACTACTGGCTTGATGTCCGGTTCAGGCATGGGAACACGCTTGACTCGTGAACGCACTTTATCCCACATTTGCTCCACTGCTGCACCAGGGGTAGGCCTGTCCAGTTCTACGTATACTGCAGACCTTCCCATGGAAGTTTCTGAGCGTACCCATCGGATACCATCAAGTGTGTTAACCTCTTCCTCAATAGGTGCGGTAATCAATTCTTCTATTTTTTCAGCGGAAGTACCCGGCCAGTTTGTCAGGACCTGACAGGTACGTACCGTATACTCAGGATCTTCACGCCTCGGCATGGTGAGGTAGCTCAATGTGCCCCACAACATCAGCAAGGCTACGAGAGCGATTATGATGGCTTTATACTTTAGTGAGAATGCTGATAGACTCATGGCTTCAGCTCCGTAATTTTGATTACACGAATGGGTTCATCATGCTGAAGGAAGTGTATATGATCTGTTATCACCCGAGACCCTGTGGTCACCAGGTTGGCATCGCCAGGATCAAGAGCTTCAACTCTATATAATTCACCTACATTGCTCAAAATCTTAACTTTGATCTTCTTCGCCTTACCATCAACTGCCACAAATATTTCACCTGTTTTGTCATTAACCGGTTTGATGGAATTCATCGGAAGATAAAGGCCGGGTTCCGGGGCAGTTTCTCCCAGTAAGACCCTTACAAGCTGACCAGGACGCATACGCCACTGACTTCTCGCTACCAGGACTTGCTCTCCATCTTTCAAATCAGCAGGAACATCCATGGCAATCAGAGTTCCGGGAGTAAGTTCGCCTATATTTTCAAGTTCACGCATGAGGTATAGACCCTGAAGGTTCATGCGATACTCTCCGGGAATGACGGCAAATTTACGAAGAGTGATGAGGGGTTTATCCGGATCAATATCATCCCCATACCTGTGGTCAGGATCTCCCCAAACATAATAATTACCACCATCACTATGTAGGGACCTGTTTTCCTCCACAAAGAACGGGCTATCCGCAACGCCCATTTTTAACTGCTGCAGATGTATGTAATCGGTAATACGAGGGTATATAAGGAGTGGATCTCCCGGTGGAAGATTTCCAATATGCTGCCTGTTACGCGTTATAATGGAAACCCGAAACGTTCTGGTTTCCGGGTCTGCAACGGTAGATTTTTCATACACACTCCCAATTATGGGATTGTCATCTCCCGGAAGAAAGAGGCGTATATTATCACGAATCTTCAGGCCTTCGGCTGTTTTTGCCGAAACAGAAATATCGACCTTGATAGGGTCCATCATGACGAGATGTAAAACGGCATTACCTTTTTGTGCATATCCTCCAGCTTCTATATAAACTTCGGATACCTCACCCGGAAAAGGAGCATGGAGGGTGCATCTATCAAGATCGTAATCCGCCTGCTCAAACTGTGCCTCGCTGGAATCACGGTCTGCAGTAGCACGAATAAAATCCACCTCGGAGATCGCCTTCTTATCCCATGCCTGTTTTTTCCTCACATATTCTGCCTCTGCACGTTCCTGCTCTGCCCGGGCAGCCTTCAATCTTATCTGGTTATGACGTTTATCAATGCGCGCCATAACATCACCGGGGATATGTACTATACTGTCCTCCTCCCAGCGTCCTTCAAGGTTAGTACCCATTTCCACAATCCATTCGACCCTTCCACTGACCTCAAATGAAATATCCTGTTCCTTCCATGACATTACCGAACCGGTAAGCAGTAATGGTTTGACTGGATTAATCTCGCTCAATTCTATAGCATTAACAGGTCGTGGATTCGGTACGGTGACAATTGCATCCTTTTTTCCGCAACCTGCAAGTATGAAAATACCTGCCAGGATCAGGGGAACAAAAGTGGTTTTTATGAGAGTTCTTGAAAGATTTTGATTCGGATAGAAAAATATATAAAACTTAATTATGTTGTTCATATCACCTCTGCTTTTAAAGAATGAATGTTATTTGTCATGCTGTTGAGACTATTCATGTATCTTAACTCCAGGGTTCCACCCACCGCCTAATGACCGGTATACACTGATAAGATTCTGAATTACCTTCCCTTCGCTTTCTGCGAATTGATCTTCCTGTTCAAACTGAAAACGTTCCATTTCCTGGACGTTCTGAAAGTCTGTCAGACCGGAAATATATAGTGTCCTAACAAGATCAGTCGACTTTCTTGCAGCTTTGACTGAACGTTCCAACGCATTCCGACGAACTTCTTCCTGAATATATGAAATCATTGCATTTTCAACATCTTCAAGGGCGTCGAGTACCGTTTGTTCGTAACGGACCAATGCCTGCTCAGTACGGGCGTCCTCAGCCCTGATTTGATTCCTTACTCTACCACCATCAAAAATATTCCAACGAAACGAAGGACCAAAACTGTGCATTCTGCTCTTACTATAGGATAAAACATCGCTAAAATCATTTGCCCCAATTTCAAATGTACCAAATAATGAAAAAGTCGGATACAGGTCTGCTTTAGCTACACCAATCCGGGCTGTTTGGGCGGCAAGTTCACGTTCAGCCTGGCGGATATCGGGACGTTGTCTCAGAAGTTCTACCGGTAAGCCTACCGTAATCGACTCAGACGGGTTTGGGATGGATGCCGGTTTTACTAATTCATCATGAAGAGCACTCGGGTGTTCACCAAGCAGTACGCCAAGACGGTTGATCGTCTGGACCAGTAGCATTTCTAGGGTAGGGAGTGTAGATTCTGTTCTTGCAAGATTTAATTCTGCCTGTTGGACGTCTAGATCAGGAGCTAACCCTGCATCGAAACGGTCCTTTGTCAGTTGTAGTGATTTACGCTGTGTTTCGATGTTGCCCCTTACGTATTTAATACGATCCTGGAGAGCGCGCGCTTCAACGTAATTAGTGGAAACATCAGAATACAGCATAACGAGTACATCACGGTAATCTTCCATCGAAGCCTCCAGGCTGGCATCAGCGGATTCAATGGACCTGTCAATTCTCCCCCAAAAGTCAATCTCCCATGAGCCTTCACCTCCAAATTTGAAGAAATCGTCAGTTCTTGATTTCTGTGTGGTGGGAGGGAGTAGTGTGTGAGGAGAACGTATTCTCCTTGCGTCACCGGTAGCGTTTAGATCCGGAAATCGTTCGCCGGCCTTAATCCCTCTATTAGCACGAGCTTCTTTAATTCTGGCGAAGGCCTCTTTTAGTTGAAGATTACCTCGATCTGCTCTTTCAATTAATCTGTTTAACACAGGATCGTTGAACACCATCCACCAAGTCTGCAGATCGGCCTTCCCATCTGCAAGCCCCTTTGTTATCTCTTGATGCCAGACATCCTGCATATCCAGCCTGGGTTCTGCATAGTCAGGCCCTAGTTTTGGGCCTATGCCAAAACAACCCTGTAATATGATTAAGACCAATACAGAGAAAGGAATCAATTTCAGCACACAATATTTTTGAAAGTTTCCCATGGATTGTTTCCTGATATTCGTCATCCTGCATTCAACAAAATGGTAATTTACCTATTATTAAACGAAAAAAACAGGTGCATTAGTAAACTTATATCCTGATCGTATCACAAATACAGAATATTTAATATTACAAATTTAACCTTTTACGTGATAGAAATCATATAGAAAAGGGCCAGGTATTCAAATGGCAATTAGGAAAAGAATATTAGAAGAAATAACAGGATTGGTGTTTGAAAACTAAAGATTCAATCTATAAAACCGAACCGGCATGCTGAACATTGTATTCTCTGCTGAGTAAATGTGCAAGTTCCTGTCTGGCTTGACCAATTGTCAGAGAGAGTGAATCAGTTAGCAACTTTCTTTGTCGCGCAATGCTTCCATTAATCCACTCCCAGCCCTTAACACTATTATAGAAGCAAGTATGGAACATTTAGTGTGATGACTATGTCGGTACTTTTAATTAAGGGATCAAGACAACATTACATAAATAGATACTTTACCGCTTAGGTAGCTATTAAGGATACACTTGGTACAGATATTCAAGAGACACCTTCTCTTGTATATCTGTATTTTTCGGCTATTTAAATAGTATGAGTAATTTGTCGTAAACCCTTATTTTTGGCTTGATTTTATATTGTTTTAGACGTACTCTGCACCACTACATAATTCATCAATTGGTATTTGGATAATCTAATGTTAATACAAGATTTTGTTACATTTGTTTGATACCTCACATTTAAGCGTCAATAAAACGGCATTATTTGATATCTGTACTGACAAAAGTGGTACTACCATGTGCCGCAAATTCATAATTGCTAATTAATTAATAAATATTATGAAATTACAAACAAAGCTATTACTAATCATAGTCTTTGCCTTTCTGCTGACATTCTCCCTTCTTGAATATTTTAGTTATCGCATCATTAAAAATGACATGATAGATGTTATGCGATATGAAGCCAGGCACATTCGAGGTGTACTTATGGCAACCCGTCGAGTCTATCATCGCCAATTTCTTACAAGTGGCATACCCTTGACGGATAAAACACTTGGCTTTTTACCAGCTCATTCATTGAGTCTTATCTCGAAAGATTTCAGAAATTGGACAGATGATGAATTGTACTTCAATAATGTTTCTGATCTTCCTCGTAACCAAAGAAATACTGCAGACTTGATAGAGAAAGAGGCTATAAGTTATTTTCGAGAAAACCCCACAGAAAAAGAACGATTTGTTCCCTTCAAATCAGCAGAAGGTAAAGCATTTTACCATTTCTCCGCTCCAATATGGGTGGAAGAATATTGTTTGAAATGCCATGGTAAAAAGGAAGATGCACCTGAAACCATTCGTAATAGTTATGATACCTCTTTCGATTATGAAGCCGGTGATTTACGGGGCGTTATGAGTATCAAACTACCTGCTACTCAACTGGGAAAACTTGTACAGGCTAACTTTCTGCAGAATTTGTGGGTACATTTGGCAAGTTTTACCAGTATTTTTTTTCTCATTACCTTTCTGCTGCATCGTTATGTAAATATTCCGTTAGCAAAAATTACAAAAGGATTGTCATTAGTTGGAGAAGGAAGAACTTATCAACAAATAGAGGGGTTATCAGGAGAGATGGCCATAGTTGGAAACACCTTCAACCAGATGTCAGTACGTTTGATAGAAAGAGAGGGTTTGCTTAAAGAGAGCGAAGGAAGATTACGGGCTATAATAGATAATACTACAGCTGTTATCTATCTGAAGGATATTAACGGAAAATATATCTTAATTAATCGTCAGTACGAAATGCTTTTTAACATAAGCAAAAAGGACATCATTGGTAAAACAGACAGCGATATTTTTCCTAAAGATAAGGCTGATGAGCTTTTAATGAACGATAGACAAGTACTTGATGCCAATGGCCCATTAACTTTTGAAGAGACAGTACATCACGATAGCAAGTTGCAGACTTATATTAGCTTAAAGTTTCCACTTCTAGACACGGAGAATGTTGCGTACGGGGTATGCAGCATTTCAACTAACATAACCAAGCGCATAAAAGCAGAAGAGCAGTTACGCAAGTTATCACAAGCTGTCGAATACAGTTCTGCTGCGGTTGTAATAACGGACACCAAAGGCAACATAGAGTATGCAAATCCAAAGTTTACTCAGCTTACAGGTTATAGCCTTAAAGAAACTATTGGGAAAAATCCACGTATAGTAAAATCAGGTATAATACCCCCAGAAGTATACAAAGAGTTGTGGGAGACTATTAAATCCGGTAATGAATGGAACGGAAACCTCTGCAACAGGAAAAAGAATGGAGAACTCTACTGGGAATCAGCGTCTATTTCACCTGTCAAAGACGATAAAGGTACTATAACGAGTTTCATTGCTATTAAGAATGACATTACCAAACAAAAGATGTTTGAGGAAAAGATTACAAGTCTTGCTCACATACTTGAAGAGTCATTGAATGAAATTTACGTATTTGATGCCAAAACCCTTCGATTTATTCAGGTCAACAAAGGTGCACGGCTGAACCTGGGTTATTCTATGGAAGAGCTCAGTAATCTTACTCCTCTGGATATCAAACCGGAGTTTACGGCTGAGTCATTTTCAAAAATAGTTGAACCTCTCAGGGTTGTAGAAAAACAAAAGATAGAGTTTAAGACAGTCCATTGCAGAAAGGATGGTTCTTTGTACGATGTAGAGGTCCATCTCCAGCTTTCAACTTTTCAATCAGTTCCTGTATTTGTAGCTATTATACTTGACGTTACCGAACGAAAAAAAGTTGAAGACAAGTTGGAGCAATATAGACATAATCTTGAATCTCTTGTTGAAGAAAGGACGAAAGAATTGACAGCTTCCCAGGAGAAACTGAGAGACACGGAGCGTCTGACACTACTGGGCAAGGTATCAGGCAGTATAGCTCATGAAATACGAAATCCTCTGGGAGTGATTGACAGTTCTATTTATTGTTTGAAGTTGATTCATGAGAATGTAGATAGTAAAACCTATGTGCACCTGAATAAAATATCAAACCAGGTTAATAAATGTACTTCCATTATCAAAAGCTTACAAGATATGTCAAAGATGAAAGAGTCACAAAGAGCGAGAGTGGATATTGCCAAGGTTGTCGAAGATGGCATGACTTTAGCCAGTGCACCTCAGTCAGTCGAAGTCATTACTAAAGTACCTGAAGGAGAATTCTTTGTGAGTGTGGATGAGAAGCAGATTCAAATAGTATTCAGAAATCTCTTAACCAATGCAATACAGGCAATGGATAACAGAGGAACTATCTGGATAGATGTTTGTAATGAGAGTGAAAAGTGGGTCGTGGTTTCGTTTAAGGATTCTGGCCCGGGTATTACTTCTGAAAAGCTGGAAAGTATATTTGAACCGTTCATCGGGACAAAGACAAGTGGATTTGGTTTTGGACTGACTTTATGTAAAATGATTGTAGAGAGACATGGAGGTGTAATGGAGGCCCAATCAGGAGAGAGAAAAGGTGCGACATTTATAGTTAAACTTACTACCTGCTGATACTGGATGCTAGGCATTAGAATCAAGCTCTCTTTTACTCCCGGATACCGGGAATTTAATATTTTTATGAAACACTGTTAATATATTGTTTTGGCTCCGCATTTTTTTTGGTTAGCTACTAGAAACATAATATGAGAGGAAAATAACCATGGTAACAAAAAGAAAAGTTCTTGTCGTTGATGATAATATTGATTTTTGCGAAAATATTATAGAAATCCTTGAATCAAATGGCTACGAAGCGATAGGGGTCCACGATGGTTTCAAGGCGCTTGAAACTGTTGAAAATAACGGTATTGACCTGGTATTAATGGATGTCAGAATGCCCACGATGGATGGTGTTGAGACATTCAAGAAACTAAAGGTAATATCTCCGGAAATCCCCGTCATTATGATAACGGCACACACGGAAAATGGTCGAATCAGGGAGGCATTACGGAACGGGGCGAGCGGTGCCTTCGAAAAACCATTAGACATTGAAAGGCTTAAGTGTAGTATGAAAAAAGCCATACCAAATGGTGCTAAAATTATGATAGTTGATGGCAATAAGAAATCAAGTGCAGGCATGATGGATCTTCTGAGTGAAAACAAATATCAGGGGATAGCGGTTTTTGATGGTAATGCAGCGATACAGAAGGCAAGGGAAATCAGTTTTGATATTATCATCATGGATATGAAACTGCCGGATATGAATTTCCTGGAAGTGTATAACACCATATGTGATATTAGACCGAAAGCTATCGTAATCATTATTATGGAAAACAGGGAGAAAATGGGTGCTGTCGAACAATCCTTACAAGATAATGTATATGTCTGTTTAGAGAAACCATTGGATATGGACCATTTGTTACGGGTAATACAGGATGAACTGAAAGGCAGGAATTAGCGGCGTATTATAAGAGGCCAGAATAAGATGGATCTTATTTATTATGATACACAATAGGAGGTTAATAAGATGAGTACACAACCGTGTATACTTGTAGTCGATGATGACATTGAACTTTGTGGTAATATCTGTGAGATCATAGAGAAGGGTGGTTACAAAGTTGAGAGTGTTCATAATGGTAAAGAAGCGATTGCATTATCACAAAAAAACAAATATGACATAATCCTTGTTGATATTGAATTGCCGGATATTACAGGTAATAAGGTCGTAAGGGAGATATCAAAGACCTCCTCATCAACAGAATTTATTTATATAACAGGCAATGCTACAGTTGACAGTGCGGTGGAGGCGGTCAAGAATAAGCAGGTAATATCATACGAGACTAAACCAATAGATATCGACCGTTTCCTGATATTGCTCGGGCAGATTACCAAGCGTAAGAAGACAGAGAAGGCATTGAAACAGAGCGAGCATCGATTCAAAAGGTACTTCGATCTGGGCCTGATTGGCATGGCGACAACTTCACTGGATAAAAACTGGATTGAGTTTAACGATACGCTTTGCAACATGTTCGGCTATTTGCGCGAAGATTTCGCTAAGCTGACCTGGACAGAGTTGACCCATCCTGAAGATCTGGAATTTGATATAGCACAGTTCAATCGAGTGCTTACCGGAGAGATAGAAGGCTATTCCATCGAGAAGCGTTTTATCCACAAGAATGGTAGCATTCTTTACGCGGTGATTTCGGCCAATGTGCTACGCAAAGCTGACGGCGCAGTGGATCACTTTATTGCACTGGTGCACGACATCACCAAACACAAGAAGATGGAAAAGGCGCTCATGCAGTCAGAAAAACTAAAGTCGATCGGTACAATAACTGCTGGAATATCCCATGAGTTTAACAACATACTTGCAATCATCTCAGGTAATGTACAATTACTGAAGGAAGACTATGAAGATCATAGGGAATTAACAGAGGCACTTTGTACCATTAAGAGGGCGGTAGATGATGGCGCACAAATATCCAGCCAGATGCTTAAATTTACCAAAACTGAGACTGATGCTGGAGGATTAGTATCATCTGATATCAGGGATTTGATAATGCAGTCTATTGATTTTACGCTACCAAGATGGAGGAATGAGGCGCAGGCAAATGGTATAGACTATCAGATAGACAAGGACGGCATGAAGAGCCTTTCAGCCATAATGTGTAACCCCTCAGAATTGAGAGAGGTATTTATAAATATAATAGGCAACGCGCTTGATGCTATGCCTGAAGGTGGCCGCCTTTCGTTCAGCACATGGAGTGATGACGATACCGTTTTTGTAGGTGTCTCCGATACAGGAGAGGGCATGTCTGAGGAAGTGAAAAAATATATATTTGACCCATTCTTTACCACTAAATCTCCAGTAGGAACTGGATTGGGCATGAGTATGGCTTACGGTATCATAACCAGGCATAGAGGTAAAATAGAGGTGGATAGTGAGGTGGGAAATGGCACAACATTTACTCTGCAATTTCCAGCTACCAATGAAAAAGAGAGTCTAATAGCGACTCCTGATACGGAACAAGAAATAAATGAAAAAAATCTACGCATCCTGGTGGTAGATGACGAAGAGAGTATACGGAACATACTCAATCAGTTCCTTTCGAGAGCTGGCCACAAGGTCAAGACAGTTGATAATGGTGCTGATGCTATAAAGATAATAAAGGGTGAAGATTTTGATCTTGTATTGTGTGATCTTGTCATGTCAAATGTCTCTGGATATGATGTGGTAAAGGTTCTAAACGGGTTGAAAAAGAGGCCTAAGGTAGGAATAATCACTGGTTGGAATAAGGAGCTTGAACCGGTATCAGGTAATGAGTTAAAAGTAGACTTTTTTCTCAAGAAACCTTTTGAACACTCAGAGATGGCAAAACAGATAAAAATTGCATTTAGTATGGATGATAAGAAGCTATAATCACATTGCCATCGTAATTAGTGGAACTCTACAAAATCTTAACTGTCAAGTAAGCAAATCAAAACAGGGAGTAAATCATACTCCCCATTCTAGCCTTAAACCCAAGTAACCGATAACACTTGCAATTAAACCAAAAAACTCTACGTCTTCTTTACCATGATCTACAAGCGATTGCTCATGGATTTACCTGTTCTTTCTATTGATAGTCTTCCAATTTAAAATTAAATGCAATCTTCTTTGTGGTGGTAAAAGGGATACCTAATCGTTTAGCAGGAATATATTTCGCTCTCTTTAACGCCTTAATGGCCGCTTTATCAAGCGATTCACACCCTGCAGATTTTATTATCTCTATGTTACCACACTTACCTTTACTGAGAATTGTTACTTCCAATACCGTTGTCCCTTCATGACCCTGCCGTTTGCAACGGGAAGGATAAGAAGGCTTAAATACGTTTGTAACCACAGCACCCGTTGTTACACCTTTTACTTTAACATCCGCTATTATCTCTTTGGAATCTTGAGTGGCCGTATTGTTTTTCTGTATTTGTGGTGGTTTAGTCTTGATTTCTTTTTGGGTTTTAAAGTATTCAGCACTATAGGTTATTTCCTGATTTTTCTGTTCTACTTTTTGTATTATTTTTTGTACAATTTCCTCTTCAACCTTAATCTGCTCTTTTTCTATAATTTGTGGTTTTTTTACCGGTTGTGGAGTATCAATTTCCTTCTCTTCTACCTTCTGAACTTCTTCCTTTATATCTTTAACGGATTTTGTGGAAGCAGTTGATGCTACTGACGGCACAAGGTTCATTTTAAGGCTGGATTCACCCTTTCGGAATATCACTTTCGACTCAGATGTAACTTCGGGCATCATCATAACTACTGCTGCATGTAGCGATAAAGCTATTGATCCGGCTATTATCAGATTTTTTTTATACATAACTTATTTTGACGCTATAACCATAAGTAAAATCTAATGAATAATTAGATTCCCACTTTCGTGGGAATGACAAATATTATTTGATATTGTTTTCAACGGGTTCCGTTTCAAAATACACTTCCTTGATATTGTCTCTTCTTAAGGTATCAAGTATGTTTATTACGACTCCGAGGTCAGCTTCTTTATCACCATTAATAAAAATCTTAACACCCTCCTTAATCTCTGTTTTTATTTCTTCAGAAAGGTTTTCGATAAGGACTTCTTCCTTATTAAGAAGTATCCTGTTCTCCTTATCTACGGTAATTGAG